>JACOUH010000475.1 GCA_016177925.1 Planctomycetota bacterium
CACGTTGGCGATGTTGCGCACCTGCGCGGTCAGGTTACTGGCCATGCCATTGACACTGTCGGTCAGGTCCTTCCACGTGCCGGCGACCCCACGCACCTCGGCCTGACCGCCCAGGATTCCCTCGGAGCCCACCTCACGGGCGACGCGCGTCACCTCGCTGGCGAACGAGTTGAGCTTGTCGACCATCGTATTGATGGTGTTCTTCAGCTCGAGGATCTCGCCGCGCACGTCGACGGTGATCTTGCGCGACAGGTCGCCGTTAGCGACGGCGGTGGTCACCTCGGCGATGTTACGGACCTGGGCGGTCAGGTTGCCGGCCATCATGTTGACGTTATCGGTCAGGTCCTTCCAGACGCCGGCGACGCCACGTACGACCGCCTGGCCACCGAGACGCCCTTCCGCACCAACTTCACGCGCGACGCGGGTCACTTCGGACGCGAACGAGCCGAGCTGATCGACCATCGTGTTGATGGTGTTCTTCAGCTCGAGGATTTCGCCGCGCACGTCGACGGTGACCTTCTTGGACAGGTCGCCGTTGGCGACGGCGGCGGTCACCTCGGCGATGTTGCGTACCTGGGCGGTCAGGTTACCGGCCATCGAGTTGACGCTGTCGGTCAGATCCTTCCAGGTCCCGGCAACGTCCTTGACGTCGGCCTGTCCACCGAGTCGCCCTTCCGTACCGACCTCGCGGGCCACGCGTGTGACCTCGCTGGCGAACGAGTTGAGCTGATCCACCATCGCGTTGACGGTCTTGCCGATGCGGAGGAACTCGCCCTGGAGGGGGGTGCCCTCGTTCTCCAGCGGGACGCGCTGGGTGAGGTCGCCCTTGGCGACGCCGCCGATGACGCGGGCGACTTCCTCGGTCGGCTGAACGAGGTCGGCGATGAGGGTGTTGACCGAATCGATCCAGGCGCTCCACGAGCCGGTGACGGGGCCCAGCGAGGCGCGCTGCTTGATGCGCCCTTCCTTGCCGACGACGGTGCCGATGCGGGCGAACTCGCCGGTGGTGTTTTGCAGCAGTTCAACGATGTCGTTGAAGGCCTCGGCAATCGCTCCGGCGACGCCGGTCTGGTTGCCCGGTAAGCGGGCGGTGAAGTCGCCTTTCTTGACGGCGCGGAGGGCGCTGAGTAGCTGGCTGGCGTCGACGGTGCCGTTGGCAGATGGGGTACGGGCCATGGGAATTCCTTCGACTCGGGTACCGGGAAAGATGTCGAGGCCAGACGCGTTCGAGGCGCATGGCCGGAGAGAGTGCATTCTATCAACCCTGAACATGATACCCCAGCCCCCCGCCGCTTGCAAACCCTCCGCCGCGGGCATCGCCACAGGAAGGGCCTGCCCAGTCGCTGGAACACTCCAGACGCGGAGAATCGTCACCCCCGACAGGATCGCGCAAAGCGGAGGGGGACGCGCTTGCGGCCGAGAAGCTTCCCCGCTACGTTACCTGGAACGCCGGCCGTCACAGCGACTGTTCGGCGAGCGGGGGGTGTGAACCCCCCGGTTCTGCCAGACATCGGTCGTGTACCGGGGGGTTGACACCCCCCGCTCGCCAAAATCGGGAAGGACTTGCAATGCGAAGGGGAAGTCTGCTCGTACTCCTGGCAACCGTCTCGTCTTCCGCTGCGGCGGACCTGCGCCGTCTGCCTCCCAATACGTGGGTCCAACTCGAGTACACCACCGAACAACCCTCCGATCCCGCGGCGAAAGGTCATTTTGCGCGCCAGGGTTGGAACAAGGTGGTCTACGATCCGGATGGCAAACGGGTCCTCTTTTACGATCGTTGGATCGACAAGAAACACGGGGGCTACACGATCTACGGGAACTGCCTGTTCGCGTTCGATCCCGCTGCGGGCCGGCTCACGCCCCTCAAGATCGACAACTGGACCAAGAAGGAGCCCAAGGAGGGAGGATACCGCACCCTGGCCCTGCCCGAAAACGACCAAGAGCCGACGCCCTGTCCCCGACACGTTTATCACGCCTTCGAGTATGTCTACGATCTGAAATCTATTTTCCTCTGCAATGGGGCGAATCAGACCGCCCTGCGCAAGGACGGCAAGCTGGTCGGCCATGATTTGTGCGACGGGGCCTGGCGCCTCGACCTGAAAACGAACCGGTGGACACAGATCGTGTCGGCGGAATACCCGCGGAACTGGCTCGATGATGCCATGGCGTATTGCCCGGATACCAAAACGATCATTTATGCGGGTTACGCCCGGCAGTTGTGGGTCCTCGACCTCGCCAAGGGGCAATGGCGCAAGGCCAAACGCAGTCCGCCCCCGCGCACCGCCTTTGGCGAGACCATCTGCTACGACCCCTCGCACCGGCGCATGCTCCTGGCAGGCGGTGGACCGCTCGATGCCTGGAAAAAAGGGAAGGCGAGCGAATTTCGCGAGCTGTACGCCTTCGACCCCAAGACCGAGGAGGTCACCCGGCTTGCCGATTGCCCGACCGCGTTGTACGAGTCGCACCTGGCTTACGATCAGAAGAACGGGGTGTTCGTCACCGTGGCGGTTTTCGACAAGCGAGAACAGCCCTCGGGCATGTTCGCTTATGATCCCAACAAGGACACCTGGTACGAGATCAAGCCGGCCAACCCGATCCCCCCGCACAAGACCTGGTTCGGCTGGATGCAGTTGTGCTACGATTCCCACCATGAGTGCTTGATTGGAAAGGTCAACGAACAGTTCTACGCCTTCCGTTATGTCCCCGGGAAATAGTATCTTGGCAAAGAAGCAAGTCAGAACTTGGCGAGCGGGGCGTGTGAACGCCCCGGTCTGTACCGGGGCGTTCACACGCCCCGCTCGCCTGGCTGTGGCCGGGCCGGTTCAGCGAAGAGGTGGCGCGCACGTCAAGAACAAGAACGGCCGTAACTTGCGTCGCAGCGGGTGGGAGGTATAATAATCTTTCAAGCTATCGCCCGCCCCCGCACGCCCCCCTTCCCGGCGCCCGGTCTTTGGTCGGGCGGGGAAGCTGGAAATGAGCCGATCGTGATCCACTATCGCACTTTCCGCAACGACGACCCGCCTGGGCTGCTGCGAACCTGGAACGAGGCCGTCAGCGGTCGTGGAGCCGCGGCGCTGCGGAATACGACGCTGTTGGAATACTTCGTGCTCTGCAAGCCCTACTTCGACCCGGCGGGCCTGCACGTCGCCGTCGACGAGGGCGTCCTCGCCGGCTGGGCCCTCGCTGGCTTCGGGGCCGATGCCGCCGGAACCGGGCTCGGTTTCTCACGCGGCGTGATCTGCGTCCTGGCGGTCCTGCCTTCCTACCGGCGCCGGGGCATCGGCACGGAGTTGCTGCGGCGCTGCGAGCGCTACCTACGCGAGCGGGGGGCGGGCGAGGTCTGCGCCGGCCCGATGGCCCCGCTCAACCCGTTTACCTTCGGCATCTACGGCGGCAGCCAGTCGCCGGGCTTCCTCGACAGCGACCGCACCGTCGGGCCGTTTCTGGAACGGCACGGCTACCGTGTTGTTGACACGCAACTCGTCCTGCAGCGCCCCCTCGACCGGCCGTTCAACGTCATCGACGGGCGCTTCCCTGCGCTGCGGCGGCGTTTCGAGGTGAAACAGCTGCCGCGCCGCGGCACCGCCGGCTGGTATCAGGAGTGCGTGCGCGGCCCGCTCGAGATCGAAGGGTTCTGTCTGGAGGAAAAGGGCACCGGCCGCGTCGCCGGCCGTGCCTTGGTCTGGGAGATGGATCCGTTCAGCCCGCGCTGGAACGAGCATCCCATCGGCATCGTGCAGGTCGAGATCGAGGAGGGGCTGCGCCGCCAGGGGCTGGCCCGCCTGCTGCTGGGCAACGTGCTCCGCTGCTATCACGATCAGTACTTTACGCTCGTCGAGGCCCAGGTCCGCGAACACGATGCAGCCGGGCTCGGTCTGTTCCGCGGCCTCGGCTTCCAGCAGGTCGACGCAGGCCGCCTCTACTGCCTGCACGATTGAGCGGCGCTTCCCGGCAATCCTAAAGTGTCAAGTAAAAAGTGAGGCCAGTGGTTCCCCCGTGTAAAAGCGATGGGGCCGCTCGCTGACGTCGCGCCAGACCGCCGCGCGCGGGATGCCCAGGGCCTGGTAGATGGTGGCGGCGAGGTTGTCTGGTGTTTGCGGTTCCGCCGCCGGCCGCGCGCCGAACTTGCCCGAGGCGCCGACGACCCGGCCTCCCTTTACACCGCCGCCGGCAAAGAAGACACTCTGCACGTTTCCCCAGTGGTCGCGGCCAGGAAGGCGCGCCTGATTGATACGGGGGGTCCGACCGAATTCACTGGCCATGACGATCAACGTATCTTGCAGGAGTCCCCTGGCCTCCAGATCGTCCAGGAGGGCTGCTAAGGCCCGGTCGGTGGGCGGCAACAGCAAGTCCTTGAGGATGGGGAAGTTCGCCTCATGCAGGTCCCAGGTCGAGGTTTTGCCCAGGTTGACCTGTACCAGGCTCACCCCCGCTTCGATCAAGCGGCCGGTCAAAAGGAGCGACCAGCCGAACTTGTTGCGGCCGTAGCGATCCAGGGTCTTGCGATCGGCATTGGTGACGTCGAACAGGGCTCGCCGTGTTTGGCTCCCGGCCAGCAGGGAGAGGGCGTTTTGCTGGTGGCGGTCGTACCTCCCCACCTCGGCCGAGCGTTCGAGGAGCCGGCGCTGAGCGTCAACCGTCGCCAGGAGCGTCGCCCGGTTTTGCAAGCGGGCGGAGGTGATGTCTTCGGGCAAGAGCAGGCTGGGCACCTGGAAGAGCGGTTGGCGGTGCGGGCCGTAGACGCGACCGTCCTGGAACCCGACCCGGCCGTCGTAACAGCGAGGACAGGCACCCCAGCCGTGGTGGCACCAGGCGGCGGCCTCCAGGAACCAGGGGTCCCATTTCGAGCCCAGCAGCCCCGCGAACTGGCCGGGCCGGGGACGCAGGTTGTCCGTCCGGATCATCTTTTCCGGCAGGACCACGGCGGGCGGCAGGTTGTGGCGGCCCCGGGCGGCGTAGTTGGCCAGGGCAGCGATCGCCGGCCAATCAGACGCCTGGGGCTGGTTGGGGTTGAAGCCGGGGGGCGGCTCGATCCGGCCTGACAGGATCACCTGGTGACCCAGTTCGTGGTCGTCGGTCGCGGTCGTCAGGGAGCGGCACAGCGCCCACCGCTGGCTGCGCTGGGCCAGCAGCGGCAGGTGTTCGCTGAGGAACAGACCCGGCGTCCGGGTGGCAATCGGCCGGAAGGGGCCGCGCACGGAGGCGGGGGCATCTGGTTTGGGGTCGAGGCTATCGATGTGTGACAGGCCGCCGGAAAGGAAGATGAAGACAACGGACTTGGCCGTGGGCTTTCCGAGTTTGGACCGCGCACCCAGGGCCCGCAACTCATTCAGGTGGCCCATGCCCAATCCCAACAGCCCCACCGCCCCAGCCTGAAGGGCGGCCCGGCGGATCACGACCGGGTGGTCTGGCGGACTGATGCTCCAGGCGGGGAAGTCTCCTCGGGATTGCACTTTCCCTCCTTGCTAGGGCTGCGAAGTCGTCCACCGGACACATCCTAACGGCAGCCCGGCAGGAGGGCAATGGTTTTGCCGGTCGAGCGGGAGGTGCGGCCAGCCAGCTCCTACTTTCCGTCCTTACCTGAGACGCTGTAGTGGCTGAGCGTCGCCACCTGGTCACGCACCGTGTAACCCAAGTCGAAACGCAACGACGTCGTGCCATCGCTGAACTGGCGATTGCTGAGCCGGTTGGCCGCATCGTAGACCGAGGTGAGGTAGCCGCCCTTGGTGTCGCTCACTTGCTTGCGGTTGCCCGAGCCGTCGTAGTCGTAGGTCAGGGTAATGCCCCAGACATCCTGGACCGTCGCCTCCCGGTTCAGCTTGTCGTAACTGGTGGTGAGGGTCCCGTGGCTGTCCGCCGCCGTCAGCACGTTGCCGTTGTTGTCGTAGCCGTAGGTCAGCGTGTTGACCGCTGTGCCCACCGCGTCATTCAGCGTCGGGTCGGAACGGTCCCCGACGCAATGCCTTATCCGGGCCGAAGTCAGATACAGATCAGCACGCCCGCCTTGGCGAGGGCCTCCCTTGCAGCGGCCATTTCACTGCCCAACAGTTCCCACAGCCAGAGGCCAGATTCAAGAGGAGTCAGGCGACCAAGGCCAGCGTCGCGGAGGGTTTGACCGTTCTGGAGTTGGACGTTCACATGAGCCTCGGACAACAGGTTGGCGGGGAAGACATCGCGGAACCAGCCCCGGAAATGCCTGCGCCCCTCGCTCAGTTCAGCAAACCATTTCGCCACAGCTGTACCGTAGACGTCATCAACCATTTCATAGCCATCCGATTGAGCAAGGATGCCCACAGCAAAGAAATCAGGCCCTCTCCGAGTCGGATGAAAGTAAGCGAAACCGTAGTGAGGGTCCACGAAGCCCTCATGCACAGCGAGCGCTTTGCGGAGAAGGTCAGCCGCAGAGTAGCCAAGCTCTTTCGGTACACCAAGGAAGGCATAGCCGTTTTTGGGGTCAATGTATACAAGAGCTTGCCAGTTCATGACCAGATCCTGGCCCTTAGCAGGGTTGGCATAAATACCCAGAACGTTTATGACTCCTTGGCTAATCTTGCTAGTAATAACATCTTTTTGAGACGGGTACGCAAACAGGCCGTCTACCGACCCATCCATTGAACTCAGTGCCATTTCTTGCGGAGGAAAACCGCTCTCAACTAAGAAATCGACTCCGCGCTCCAACCAAGCCAGCGGGACGCTCGCCCCCTGGCCAGGTTGGAAAAACAAAGCTGCTGACACTGTCACCTGTAGCATTGGCCTACTTCTCCGGAAATGGATCGATTACTTCAATCTTCCCTCGTTGCTCAGGCTTCATTTGATCCTGAGCTTTACGTAGAAGCCCGTGCAAATACTCATGCGTCTGTCCGTCACTGCGGACTTCGAGCATGTCAATTTTCCCGTCCCGGCGTATCCCAAGGACATCCGGCCTGACATTCGGTTGGCACAAGTCCTCGCCGAGGTACTCGTTGATGCCCCGATCCATGACGACCCTTTCGTACTCGCCCGATAGCGCCCGGCGCGCCGCCATTTCGGCTACCGTCGGCCTGTGCATCGGCGTGTCGGTCTTCTGCGGGCAGCCCTCGATCGTCACCCGCCCCGCAGGCGTTTGCATGTCCCGGGGGTCGCCCTGATGCCCGCGCCGGTATGAGTTGACGACCTCCAGCGCCTCGTTCAGGTTCGACACCGGGCGCCGGTTGCCTCCATGAAGCAAGGCCATCTCGGCCCGGCCTCGTTCCAGATCCGCGGCCGTCAGGCGGAGCTGTTCAAACCCGTCCGCCAGTTTGGCTCCGGCCCAGCCCAGTCCGCCGACAATGCCCCCTGTGATACCGCCCTTCAGCGCTCCGCCGAGAGTCCCTTTCAGCCCACCCAGGATGGGGTTGTCCCCGTTCTGGCGCGCGTTGACGACCCCCGCGTAGCCCCCGCCCAGGCCCCCCGACGTGGCCCCGGCCAGCACCCCTGCCTTGACCAACTGGCCCAAGGTGGCGTCGGCGAGATTGGTCTGCCCGAGCATCCCGCCGAACACGGCGCCGCCTGCCCAACCCGCCGCCGTGCTCGCGCCCAGTTCCAGGACGTTGACACTGCCCTTGGTGAGCAACTGGGTGGTGAGATTGCTGGCGAAGCCGGCCGCCGCTCCCGCCGCCTGAAAGCTGCCTGTCGTGGAGAACACGGCCCCACCCGCGAAGCCTCCCACCGCCGCCCCGGCATAGGCTGCCCCCGAGCTTAACTTCCACTCCCCGCTGGAGACAGACGACACCACGTCGCTGACGAACTGCGACGCGACCCCGTAGACCGCCCCCACCAAGCCGCCGACGACCCACCAGACTCTGCCACTGGGATCGGTGTGGTTGGTGGGCGAATTGCCCGTGTAGCGGTGGAGATTGAAGTCGCCGGCGTCGAAGCGCTCGGGGTCCTCGCTCATCCAGGTCGACGTCGCCGGGTTGTACCAGCGGTCCCGGTTGTACTGCAACTTCAGTAGCGACTGCCACTCCCGACCCGTGTACTTCCAGCGATCCCCGAACGTCCCCGTCGTGTCCTGCGTGATGACGCCGAAACCGCCGTAGGTGAGCGTCCCCTGCAACGCGCCCGAGTTGTTCGTCAAGCCGAGCACCGAGCCCTGGCGGTCGGTCAAGTACCAGCCCACCGTCGTCCCTTGCACGCGCGCTGCCAACGCATCCACGCCATCGGGACGGATGTAGCGCGCGATGACGGCATTGCTGCTGTTGAGGTCGGCCCACACGTCGGCGCCGTCGTAGGCGAAGCGCGTGGTGCTCGACGTCGGCGGCATTCCCGACTGCCACAGGTCTTCCTGGATCCGCCGCCCACGCACGTCATACGTGTACGTCGCCTGCGCCAACAGCGTGCCGCCGTCGGTCGATCGGTCGGTCGCCCCCACCAACTGGTTGCGGTTGTCGTACGTGTAGTTCCAGGTCTCGGCGCTGGCGCCCTTCGACTTCTTGGTGACGTTGCCCTCGTTGTCGTAAGTGTAGGTCCAGGTGCCATCGTTGCTCAGGCGGTTGCCCGCCCCAAGCTGGTAGCCCGTCATGTTGCGGTTGCCGCCCGCGTCGTAGCCGTAGGCGCTGCTGCCGTCGTTGGTCACCTGGCTGGAGTGGTCGTAGCTGAAGGTGCGCAACGCTCCGTCCCGCTGCTCCGTGTACAGCCGCTCGGCCGGGTCGTACGTATAGGTCACGTTGATGAGATTGGTGCCCGCGCCGTTCTTGTGCAGGATGTTCCAGACCCGCCCGCCGTCGTCGTAGGCGTAGCTGCTCTCGTCGACCTTGGTCGTGCCCGCCAGGTCGCTGTAGTAGGTCAGCGTCGCTACCTGGTCGCGCACCGTGTAGCCCAAGTCGAAGCGCAAGGGAGTTGTGCCATCGCTGAACTGGCGATTGCTGAGCCGGTTGACCTCGTCGTAGACCGACGTGATGTAACCGCCCTTGGTGTCCTGGACCTGTTTGCGGTTGCCCGAGCCGTCGTAGTCGTAGGTCAGGGTGATGCCCCACACGTCCTGGACCGTCGCCTCCCGGTTCAGCTTGTCGTAGGTCGTGGTGAGGAGACCGTGGCTGTCTGCCGCCGTCAGCACGTTGCCGTTGTTGTCGTAAGAGTAGACCAGCGTGTTCAGCGCTGTCCACGAGGCGTCCTGCCAGACCGCCTGCACCAGCCGGTTGTCCGCATCGTCGTAGTAGTTGAGGAGCCGCCCCAGCCGGTCTTCCACGGTCTGCAGGTTGTCCGCCTTGTCGTAGAAGTAGCTGAGCGTGTGGCTGAGCGGATCGGTCTCCGTCTTCAGACGATTGAAATCGTCGTACGTGAAGGTGGTGCGGTTGCCCAGGGGGTCCACTTCGTCCAGCAGGTTGCCTCCCTTGTCGTAGTCGTAGGTAATGGTCACCCCCGGCCCGTCCACTGCCTGCGTCTTGCGACCCAGGTTGTCGTAGACGTAGGTCGTGAGGTCCCCTACCCCGTTGGTCTCCCCAATGACATGGCCCGCCTTGTCATAGGCGGTGGTGAACACGCCCGCCCCGGGCGCCTGCTCCTCAATCCGCTGGTTCAACTCGTCATAGGTGTAACTGACCACCTTGCCCAGCGCATCAATCTGCTTGGTGACGTTGCCGACCGCATCGTACGCCGTGCTGGTGAGGTGACCCAGCGCGTCGGTCACCTGGATCTGCCGATCGCGGGCATCGTAGACGTAGGTGGTGCGGTTGCTGCGCGGATCGATCGTGACCCAGACATTGCCATTGGCATCGTAGAGCGTGGTGCTGAGCTGACCCAAGGCATTGGTCTGGGTCGCCTCGCGGTTCAGCCGGTCGAAGGTGTACGTGGTCGGGTTAAGGTTGCGGTCCAGCGTCTTGATCACGTTGCCGGCCGCGTCGTAGTAGGTCCGCGCCCATTTGCCCAACGGATCGGTCTCCAGGAACGGCAGGCCCGCCAGGTCGTAGGCCGTCTGCGTCGCGTGATTCAGCCCGTCGATTTCCTGGGTCACGTGGTCCAGCGCATCGTAGACCGTCGTCAGCGTCCGCGTCGGCGAGCCCCCGTAGTTGTCGATCTCCGTCACCTGGTGGTCCAGGGCATCGTAGCCGTAGGAGGTCACCTGGCCCAGGGCGTTCTTCACACTCAGCACGTTGCCGTCCGGATCATACACGGTCGTGGTCAGGGCCGGGCTGGCACTGGCGGCGTCCTGCTTGACCTCGGTCGGACGGTTCAACTTATCAAATTTGGTATCGGTGCGGACGCCGCGCCCGTCGGTCATGGACACCTGGTTGCCGACCTTGTCATAGGCGTAGGTCAGGGCCCGCTCCACCCCGGGAACGTCCACGGCCAACGTCACCGTGGTGGCCCGGTTCAGCTGATCGTAGTCGATCTGGATCAGGGTATCCCGTGCATCGTACTGCTTGATGAGGTTCCCCACGTCGTCGTAAATCAGCACCGTCGACGCTTCCTGGCCCGCCACCCCGGCCGCCTCGGTCACGCCTGTCTGCCGGTTCAGCGGGTCATAGTCAATGGTGGTGGCGTAGCCCCGCGCATTGATCATCGTGGTGACGTTGCCGGCGGCGTCGTACAGCGTCGTGGTGATTTGTCCCAGCGCATCGACCTGGATCGTCGGCCAACCGCGCAGGTTGTAGCCGAACAGGGTGGGTTGTACCAGCGGATCGAGGACCTTGGTGAGCTGTCCCGCCGGATCGTAGAAGCGTGTCGTCCGCGCCATGCCAGCGCTGCCCCACGGGTCGCTCTGCTGCTTGAGCCGGCCGGCCGGATCGTAGCTGTAGGTGTGCCAGGCCGCGCTGGGGTCACGCAGGTCGGTCAGCTGCCCGGCCGCATCGTACTGCTTCAGCGTGGTCCGCTCCTCCGCCGTGCCGACCGCCTCGATCCGCTTGATCTCCAGCCCCCGGCTGTTGTAGACGTGGCTGGTGGTCACCTGCTCCGGGTCGGTGTCGGTATTGTCCAGGCCCGAGGCGTCGTAGGTTTCCGTGACCACGTTGTGCTCAGGGTCCTCGACCTGGAGCACCCGGCCCAGCGGGTCATTGGTGTAGTAGGTGATCCGTCCTTCCGCATCGCCGGACGCATTGAGGTTGCCGTTGACATCGTAGCCCACCGTCGCCAGGCCGCCCAGCGCATCCTGGGTGCTGGAGAGCTGGCGTCCCGGGTAGTAGCTGAAGGTGGTGAAGCGTCCCAGGGCGTCCTGCACGTCGCGCAGTAACCCATTCTCGGCGCCACTGCTGTAGTAGCTGGAGGTAGTGAGGTGGCCCAGCGGGTCTTTCTCCGACAGGCGGTGTCCCTGGTTGTCGTAGGTGTAGGTCCACAGGTAGCCCCGCTCGTTGGTATACTGGGTCAGCGCATGGTGGACGGTGGGTGCCCCCGGCGTGTAGGAGGCCTGGAACTGGGACTGCTGCGTGCTGCCATCGGGCAGGTAGACCCAGGCGGGATAGCCGGCCCCGTCCAGCACGTAGGTCGTCACCCGGTACAGCGGGTCGGTCTGCTTGGTGACCCAGCCGTTGCTGTCGCGCAGCAACTGAGTACGGCCGCCGTCCGCGGCGCGGATCAGTGTGGGCCGGCCCCACAGGTCTACTTGCTTGCGCGTGGTATGGCTCAGCGGGTCGGTCAGCGTCGCGTACAGCGGCCCCTTCGCCAGGCTCGCCAGCCCGAACAGGACGACGGGCTGGACCACGTAGGCGCCGCCGCCGTCGTTGGTGTAGCCGCTGCCGGCGCCGGGTGTGTAGCCGGTCATCAGCCCGTTGCTGTAGACATAGGTCGTACTCACGTCGCCCAGGCTGTCCTGTGTCAGCTTGTGCTTGATGTCATAGCTGAGGGTGTGCAGCCCGCCATCGGGGTTGGTCACCTGCGCCAGGTCACCGACGTTTGCTGTGGAACTGGCCGTGGTGGCAACGGTCACGGTGACCGTGCGCGTGCCGGTCGGCGTGCCGGTCTGGATCGTCCGCAGCGCGTTCAGGCCCCCGCCGTAGGCGAGGGTGGTCAGGGCACCGTCGGGAGTCTGCAGGCCGGTGAGGTAGCCGGAGCCCGGATCGTAACTGAAGCTGGTTGTCTCCTGCCCATCGGCGCTCTGGAAGTTTACCTCCTGCCCTGATCCGTTGAAGGTCGAAGTCCTGCCGTCAGGTGTGTAGTAGACATAGGTCGTCACACCCCCGGCCGTCGCCTTGGTCAGCGTGCCGTTGTCCCCCGGGGGACTGATGTAGCCGTTGTTGCCGTTGTCCGTGTAGAAGCCGTGGCCGCCGGCACCGTACTCGCGCAGCATGCCGGGAGCGAAGGTGTAGGTGCCGGCCGTCTGCTGCGGGATGGAGAACAGCTTGTCCACCGGTGCCAGGGCCCAGCCGTAGCCAAACGGGGAGTTCGTCTCTTCCACCACCGCGAACACTGTCCCGGTGATGCTGCGTGTGACCGGCATGGCGTAATTGAGGGTCACCGACAGCGTGTAGGTGATCCGTCCCGTATTGATCACGGAGAAGTCAGGGGCTTGCTGGGCCACCACGATCAGGTCGCCGGGAGACAGCCCCGTGCCGCTGGTGCTGTAGCTCTGCATCGGCTGCGTGACGCCCTTGAAAGTCAACTGGGCGTTAACGCTCGGCAGAAAGGTCTGGTTGCTGTCCCACAGGATGCCTGCGGTAATAATGGGCTTGACGTTGACGCGGTCGGAGTTATAGACGAGCGCCGGGTTGCCGCTGACGGCGGTGCCGGGGCTCAGGTCGAGGTCGAGCGGCTGCGTGATGACCAGGTCGCCCCGCTGGAAGACGGGGTCGCCGGTGAAGGGATCGACCTGTTGCGTCAGGTTGAAGATGGGCGAGCCCGTGGTGGACTGCACGGTCAGGCTCTTGACGGCGCTCTGGCCCTCGTTGCCGGCCTTGTCCGAGACGCGCGCCCGCAGCCGCACCGTCCCAATCGATAACGGCGGGGAAATCGTGATCAGCGCCAGGCCGTCGGTCATGGTTCCGGTCGTATAGCCCGTCTCGCCGGTGTCAGCGAAGTCGAAGTCGTTATTGAGGTCCACGTCGAGCGTGACGGTAGTAGTCGAGGCCAGGTTGTCATCGCTGGCGGTCACCTCCACCTGCGGCGACGTCGAAGTGGTCGGCGAGTCGAAGGTCAGGGTAACGACCGGCGGCGTCAGGTCCACCGTCACCGGGAATGGCGCCGATTGCCCGCTGGTCTGGTCGCTGACGGTCTGCGTCCCCGTGAAGGTCGCGATCCCCTCCGGCAGCCACGTCCCCTCGTAGCTGAACGTCCAGAGTCCCGAGCTATCGGCCGTGGTCGTGCCGATCGTGCCGACGCCGGCGAGATCCAGGGTCACCATCGCGTTGGCCTGTGCCGTGCCGCTCAGGGTCAGTGTCTGGTCGTTGGTAATCTGGTCGCTGTTCGAGCTGCCGCTGTCATAGGTGATGGTGGTGAGCACGGGCGGCGGCAGCAGCTGTGCATACTTGGTCACAAAGGCGTCGTAATAGCCGGCGTTGAAGCTCTGAAACGGCGACACCGTGGGGAAGTCGTACGAACTGGTCCAGCCTGTGGCGAACACGTTACCATCGAAGTCCACACCGATGCCGTAGCCGCGGTCATCCCCATTACCGCCCAAGAAAGTTGACCATCCCAGCGAGGCTCCACCCACATTGAGGCGCGTTACAAAGGCATCGGACGTGCCACCGCCGTAGGTGGATTGCGGCGCCCCCGACGTAATCGGAAAAGTGCCGGCCGTGGACCCGGTGATGTAGGCGTTGCGCTCGCCGTCCACTGCGATGGCCTGGCCCAAAGCCCCGCCGCTACCACCGAGAAAGGTTGAGTAGCCCAGGATACTGCCCGAGGGCTCCACTTGCGTCACGAAGGCGTTGCCGCTCATCCCTGGCATTGTCTGGTACGCCCCCGGTGTGGTCGGATAGTCCATCGAATTGGTGTAGCCCGTCACGTAGGCGCGGCCGCTCGAATCCAGGGCGACCCCGTTGACCGCGTCCGCGGCGCTGCCGCCTAGAAAGGTCGAGTAGATCAGGCCGCTGCCTGCGGCGTTGAACTCGGTCAAGAAACCATCTTGGCCGCCCAGAGTGCGGTCGTAGGCTGACGTGGTCGTTGGGAAGCTCATCGCAGTCGTATAGCCGCCCACGAAGGCGTTCCCCGCCGCGTCAACCGCAATGGCTTTGCCCGAGGTTCCCGACGTCGTACCGCTGAGGAAGCTGGAGTAGACCAGACCACTCCCGGCGGCATTCAGCTTGGTCACAAAGGCCCCGACGGTTCCCATCGGCAGCGACGTCTGGTAGGCGCCGCTGGTCGTAGGGAACCCGTACCCGTTGGTCCAGCCGGTCACATAGGCGCTCCCCGAGTTGTCTACGGCAATGCCGGCCCCCCCGTCCACACTTGCACCACCGAGATAGGTTGAGTACACCAGGGCATTGCCTGCCGGCGACAGCTTGGTCACAAAGGCGTCCCAGTCGCCCCCGTAGACCGTCTGGAACGCCCCACTCGTAGTTGGGATGCCCAAGGTTTCACCGGTGACATAGGCGCAATAGCCCGCGTCCACCGCGATGGCATAACTGTCGGTGAGGAAACCTACTAAGTAGGTCGAGTACACAAGCGCACTACCGTCGCCCCGCATCTTGGTGATGAAGACCGCGGAGTAGTTGGGATTACTGCTCTGGTAGGGATTCTGGGTCGGGAAGTTGGTCGAGCACGTGTCCCCGGTCAGGTACACGTTGCCCTGTACATCCACCGCGAGAGCGTAGCCGTAGTCAGTATTTGAACCCCCGAGATAGGTAGAGAAGACAAGTGTAGGATCGATAATTAACTCGGCGTTGGCGTCGCGGGCATCGACCTGGAAGCCGACCGTGCCGTCCGAACGCAAATCGTAGCGGGCCGTGACCGCCTGGCGGCTGCCGTCGGCCGCCTGCGTGTAGACGGCGGGCGTCTCTTGCAGGACGTCGCCGCTGGGCGTGTGCAGCACCAGGTTGCCCTGGTCGTCCACGGACATGGAGTCCGTCCCCACGTAGTTCAGCGCCACCTGGGAAACGTCAGCCCCAGGGTGGACGTCGAAGTCGAAGCGGAGGTTGCCCTGGTCGCCCTGGTAGACGACATCAACCCCCTGCCACACGTTTTGCGCCGTCACCTGTCCGAATTGGGCCACATCGGTGATGGGGGCCTGATCGCCGCGGAAATAGTTGCTGCGACCAGGCAACAACTCCTCGCCCACCAGCGGTGTGTCGGAGGACGCCCCGGCGAACTGAATGCGGAGCACGTCCGGCACCTGCTGATCAGGCTGCGCGAGTGACGCAGGCTCCGCGAGCGACCCGGGCTGCGCGGGCGACGCGGGGCGGGACTTGGCGAGGACGGCGACCGCCTCCGTCGAGGTCAGAAAGATGCCGTAGCCTTTGCCTCTCGCCATGAAGGACACGCTGGGGTCGGTCTGCCCTTCGTTGCGCTCGAAGGCCAGCGGCAACTTGCCGAAGTTGACCGGCAGGCTCGGCGGCAGCACAGGCCGCAGTGGGGCAACGGCCGTGCCCACAGCGCTGGGATCGCCCGTTCCGCCCTGGTCGGCTTGCACCAGCGAACCGAAGCCCGCGGTAAGGTCGGCAGGGGCGGCCGTGCCGTCCGCGCCGTTGCCCGTGCTCGCGTCTGCCCCTGTCCCTGCCGGTGCGGCCAGGGCGGCGGGCGAGCCACCGCCCTGCCCGAAGCTCGTCGACAGGAACGGATCAAAGTCCGTGCCAAAGGATGGACCGGCCCCGACGTTCGTGGGGGGGACCACACCGTCAGCCCCACCCAAGCCCATGCGGAAGGAACCGCCGTCCCCCAGACCAGTCGGCTCAGACGGCGTGAAGTCGCCGGGAGACGCGACAGGCGGACTCAGCCCGCCCCCGCTGGCCGCCAGCGCGTCTTGCAACAGCTGGCGGGCCTGGTCAAGGAACGCCTGGTCGAACACCGGCGCCAGCGCCTCGTCCGCCGAGATGAAGTGCGTCGGCTCGTGCCCGTCTTCTCGCGCTGGCGCGTCAGCCGGCGCCGGTTGCGTGGGGGGCGTTTGCTCCTCCTCGGACGACGGTGTGCGCTCTTCCGGAGGCGACGTGACGGTCATGTTGACGAAGCTGGCGTCGGCGAGATCGGGCGGCAACGGCACCGCGGAACGCTCGGCCTGGGGGATGGCTGGGTCGTAGCTGCTGTCACCCCAGCCGTGCAGGAAGACCTGCTCCGGAGTGCGAAGGCTGGCAGCAATATACAGGGCGGCGTCGCCCAGGAGCGCGGTTTGGGCCAGGGCATAGATGTAGTCAGGGACGTTCCGAGACTCCAGCGCCTCACCACCAAGAGCGGTACTCTTGCGCACCGGCTTGGGGGCGGGCTGGGGCTTCCGCGGCCGGAAGAAGAAACGTCCCAAGAGCGGGATGCGTGACAGACCGATGCAGCGCAACCAGCGGCGCAGGCCGGAGGGAGGTCGTTGGTCTGGCGTAGGGGAGCGTTGCGTCACGGGCTCTCTCCCTGGGTTGTCGCGCCTCGCCCTGTCGGGGAAGCGGGCACGTTGTTCCTCTTCTGCGATCCCGCCGTTCAGCAACTTTCCAGGCATCAGAACGACCCCTCCGAGCCGGGTCAAGCGCAAAATCCGCCCGCCCCTCCATTTTTTCCTTTTTTCTTCCACCGCCCTGTTGTAGACAGGCTCATCAAGTGTCTTTTTGTGCGAAAAGGAGGGAGAAACAGCCATGCCCAGCCAGCCCGCCGTCGACCACGCCCCGTCCCGTCCGGGGCTCACCCTGAAAGATGCCGTCCTCATCGCCCTGAAGGACGGAGAGGGACATCCCCGCGCCGATGTCCTGGCCTGCCTGGAGGGCCCGGCCGGGCCTGCCCCGATGCGGGCGGCCAGGGCGGAGCGCCAGACGCTGTTCTCTCGCACCGTTCAGGAGTTGCAAACGGACGGGCGCATCACGGTCGCCGGCGGCGGGCCAGACGGGACGGGGCCCGACGCCGTCCTCCGCCTGGTGCCGCCCGAGCCCGACGACCGCTTCGAGATCGACCCGGCCTTCCGCGACCTGCTGCCGCCGCCGTCGCCGGGAGAGGTCGCCGATCTCGAACGACAAATCCTGACCGAGGGCTGTCGCGACCCGCTGGTCACCTGGACGGACGCCGGCCGCCCCTTCCTCATCGACGGGTACACGCGGCTGACCATCTGCCGCCGCCACCGCCGGCCCTACGCGCTGACCACGCAGGAGCTACCCGACCGCAAGGCCGTGGTCGACTGGATGTGGGCGCATCACTACGGCCGGCGCAACTTCACCCCCGAGGCCCAGAGCTACGCCCGCGGACGCTTCTTCCACGCGCAGCGGCTGGGCCACGGGGGCGACCGCCGCAGCGGGGAATCAAAGGGACAACGTGTCACCTTGAAAGGGAGCGCCGAGGCCGTCGCCGCGCGGTTCAAGGTGACCCGGCGCACGGTCTTCCGCGACGCGGCCTTTGCCGCGGCGCTGGACCGGATCGCGGCAGTGTGCGGGCCCGCGGTCCGGACCAAGGTGCTGTGCCGGGCACTATTGCTGACACGCGGGCGAGCGGTGCTGCTGGCCCAGAAGGACGAGGCCCAGATGAGGCGGCTGGTCGCCGACCTCCTGGCCGGCAAGAAGGTCACCCTGTCCACGGTTGTCCAGACAACGGTGCGCCTGGCCCTGCCGCGCGGCAAGCCCGCCGAGCAGGCCGAGGTCCTCATCGAGCGGCTGGGGCCCAAGGCAGCCGGGAGACTGAGCGACGCGCTGGCCGGCCAACTGCACCGGCGACGACGTCCCCCGCAGGCGCAGGACGACTAAAGAGATTAGAATAATAGTGATATAGTTTAATCGCTCTGCGGCATCCCCTTCAAGAGCAGTTCACGCTTGGTTGCTTCGACCCCTGCCGCCTTGGGCGGCAGGGAAGCAGTTCGGAGGCTAGAGAAGCGGTCCCAAGGAATTGCTCCTCCGTTTCCACGACCCCTGCCGCCTTGGGAGATCGTCTCGCTTGATGCTGTTTGTAAGCCAGGGGCTGTCTTCCGCCCTGAAGGGGCGTTCGTCAATAGCCCGGGGTGTCAACCCCGGGAACGCGACCCCCCCTCGCGTTGTTCTCGCTTCCGCCCTGAAGGGGCGGCAGGAGCCCGCCGGCGCTGCGGTCGCCCCTTCACGGCTCAAGAAGAAAACAGAAAGCATCCCGTTCCCGGGGGACCGCGCAGCGGGGAGAAGGGCGGCTCTCAGCGGGCTCGAAGGCCCGCGATCAACTCAGCAAACACCGACTGCTCCAGGGCGGGGAGGCGCGACAGGGGCCAGCCGGCGTCGACCGCTTTCCGCAGCGCCGCGCCGGCCTTCCATCCCTCCCCCGCCCTCTGGTACGCCAGCGCCAGGTGCAAGGACTTCATCGGCGAGGGGGACTGCTCGATGGCCTGCTCCAGGTCCGCCAGCGCCCGCCGCGGCTGGCCGCCTTTGAGGTGAAGGAGGGCCCGGGTATCGAGCAACTCTGCGTCCGGGCCTTCCAGGCGGACCGCCTCCTCGACGTGGGCATGGGCCTCTGGCACGCGGTCCTGTGCGAGGGCTCGCTGATCGTCGACCGTCTCCTGTTGTTTCACGGCGTTCTCCCCCAGAAGGGCCAGCGCCTCCTCGCAGCGGCGGTGTCCTCCCTGCATAGCCAGGACCAGGGCCAACTCCCGGCGGCCGCGGGCCGCCGAGGCCTCCCCCGCCCCGCTGTCGCGGGTGCCCCGGCCACCAAGGAGTTTTCGCAGGACGGCCTCGGCCCGCGCGGGCTGCCCCTGGCGGGCGAAGAAGCCCGCCGCCTGGTGGAGCGTTTCCGGGTCGTCGGGCCGAGCAGCCAGGGCGACGGCGTAACGCTTCTGCGCCTCCTCCAGCCGGCCCAGCGCCTCGGAGCAGGGCACCAGCGCCCGCAACGCTGCTTCCATTTCCCTGCGACTGCGGGTAGACTTTTAACTGTTTTGATGATTTCACCGAAAAAGTCAGCCGCGCGGACGCCTCATGGATTTCGCACAACATAACACCATCGTCAACTTCATCTGGAACGTCGCCGACGACGTCCTGCGCGACGTCTACGTCCGCGGCAAGTACCGCGATGTCATCCTGCCCATGACCGTCATTCGGCGGCTCGACGCGGTACTGGAGCCCACCAAGCCGTCCGTCCTCGCCATGAAGGCGCGGCTCGATCAGGCCAAGATCACCAACCAGGACGCTGCCCTCAAGTCGGCAGCCGGCCAGGCGTTTTACAACGTTTCGCCGTTCACTCTCCGTGATCTCAAGGCCCGCGCCAAACAGCAGCAGCTCAAGGCCGACTTCGAGGCGTTCCTCGACGGCTTCTCGCCCAACGTGCAGGAGATCCTCGACAAGTTCAAGTTCCGCAACCAGGTCCCCACCCTCGTCGAGGCCGACATCCTCGGCCACCTGATCGAGAAGTTCCTCGACGCCTCGATCAACCTCGGCCCCCACCCCGTCCTCGGCGCTGACGGCAGCGTCCGCCTGCCCGCCCTGGACAACCACGCGATGGGCACCATTTTCGAGGAACTGATCCGCCGCTTCAACGAGGAGAACAACGAGGAGGCCGGCGAGCACTTCGCCCCGAGCGGCGTTGTCCGCCTCATGGCGAACCTGATCTTCCTGCCCATCGCCGGCCGCATCGAGTCGGGGACCTACCTCGTCTACGACGGCGCCTGCGGCACCGGCGGCATGCTCACCGTCGCCGAGG
>JACOUH010000476.1 GCA_016177925.1 Planctomycetota bacterium
AGACGGTGAAGGTGTGGGACGCGCACACCGGACAGGAGACGCTCACCCTCAAGGGACACATCGGCGGGGTCTTCAGCGTGGCGTTCTCCGCTGACGGCAAGCGCATCGCCTCGGGGAGCTATGACAAGACGGTGAAGGTGTGGGACGCGCACACGGACGAGGTCTCTCTGGGACAGGAGCGAGGGAAGTAAGAGCAGATAAACGGAACCGATTGACGGCGCGACGAGCGTGGCTTACGCTCAGACAAGTGCGAGGGCCGCTCGCCCCCGCGTTCGAGCGCTACTGCTGATCCTGCAACAACGGAAAAGGACCATTCACATGCGTCGCTGCTGCGCCATCGGGGTCGCGCTGCTGTTGGCCGTCCTGCCGGCACTCCCGGCGGGGGAACGGACCGCGGCCGCCGACTCGCGAAAAGAGGTTGTCCACCTGTTCAACGGCAAGAACCTCGATGGCTTCTACACCTGGCTCAAGGGCCACGGCAAGAACAAGGACCCCGACGCCGTCTTCACCGTCAAGGATGGCGTGATCCGCGTCTCGGGCCAGACCTGGGGTGGCTTCATCACCGAGAAGGAGTACGAGAACTACCACCTGATCGTGGAGTTCAAATGGGGAGAAAAGACCTGGGCGCCGCGCGAGAAGGCGACGCGGGACAGCGGCATCCTGCTGCACTGCGTCGGCGAGGATGGCGCCGCCGGCGGGACGTGGATGGAGTCGGTCGAGTGCCAGATGATCGAGGGCGGCACCGGCGACTTCATCCTCGTCGGGGGCAAGAAACAGCCGACCCTCACCGTCGAGGCCGAGGACCGGCCGACCGGCGCCGGCGACAAGAAGAGCGACCAGCCGTATTTCAAGCCCGGCGCGGCACCGCGGCATTTCCGCTCCGGCCGCATCAACTGGTTCGGTCGCGATCCCGCCTGGCGTGACGTCAAGGGCTTCCGCGGCAAGGACGATGTCGAAAAGCCCGTCGGCCAGTGGAACCGCCTCGAGTGCGTCTGCGACGGCGACAAGATCACCATCCTCCTGAACGGGACCGTGGTCAACGTCGGCACCAAGTGCAGCCACACCAAGGGCAAGGTCCTCTTTCAGTCCGAGGGCGCCGAGGTCTTCTTCCGCACCATCGACCTCGAGCCGCTGCGCTGAGCTGCAACGCCATGCCTCGGGCCGAAGCGCCCGGTGTTGGCACCCGAGTTGCAGAACATTCATGCAACGGTTTCTTCTCCCCCCTCTTGGTGCCAGGCACCCGGCCAAGAGGGGGGAGGGGAACCCTCGCCCCTTTTTTTCGCTCAGCGACTTGAACTTGCTGGTTTGAGTGTCTATCCTAATTTTCGCTGCCTGATGCTGCTGAGTGAACCTTCCTGCACTGCCAGCCCCCCAGCGGTCGAACCCGCCCGCCGACCCGCCCCCCTCGTGCGACCCACCAACGCGAAGCGGGACCAGGGCGTTCCCGCAAGGAGAGATCCATGCAACGCAAGATCACCGGCACGTGGCACGACGATCCCGCGCACTTCCGCCCGGCGAGCCGTCGCGACTTTCTGTTCGTCGGCCTCGCCGGCGGGCTCGGCTTGACCCTGGCTGACCTGTTCCGCCTGCAAGCCGCCGAGGGCAAGGCCCCGCCGAAGGAGGGCAAGGCGAAGTCGCTCATCCACATTTTCATGCCCGGCGGCATGGCCCACCAGGAGTCGTTTGACCCCAAGCCGTTCGCGCCGATCGAGTATCGCGGTGAGATGACCCCGATCAAGACGAAGATCGAGGGCGTCTACTTCAACGAGTGCCTCAAGCAGACGGCCGACCTGGCCGACAAGATCACCGTCTGCCGCTCGATGACGCACGGCGAAGCGGCCCACGAGCGCGGCACGCACAACATGTTCACCGGCTACCGGCCCAGCCCGGCCCTCCAGTACCCGAGCTTCGGCAGCGTCGTCTCTCACGAGTTCGGGCCGCGCAACAACCTGCCTCCCTATGTGTGCATCCCCTCTCAGCCGTCCACCTACGCCGGCCCTGGCTACCTGTCCAGTGCCTTCGCGCCGTTCAGCCTCGGCAGCGACCCGGCCAATCCCGGTTTCACCGTTCAGGACCTCACCCTGCCCGGCGGAGTCGACGAGAAGCGTTTCACCACGCGCAAGTCGATGCTCGAGGCGGTCAATGACCATTTCGCTGCCAAGGAGAAGGCGGACGGCCTGGAGGCGATGGACACCTTCTACCAACGGGCGTTCAACCTCATCAGCTCGCAGAAGGCTCGTGAAGCCTTCAACATCAACGCCGAGCCGGCCAAGCTCCGCGACGAGTACGGTCGCGACGCGGCCGGCCAGCGCCTGCTGCTGTCTCGCCGCCTCGTCGAGGCGGGGGTCCGCTTTGTGTCGCTGACCTATGGCGGCTGGGACCTGCACGGCAACATCAAGGGTGGCACGCAGGGCCAGCTGCCGCAGTTCGACCAGGGCTTCGCGGCCCTGATCCGCGACCTCGACCGCCGCGGCCTGCTCGACTCGACGCTCCTCATGATCTCGTCGGAGTTCGGGCGGACGCCGAAGATCAACGCGACGGCCGGCCGCGATCACTGGCCGAAGGTCTTCAGCGTCGTCCTTGCGGGCGGCGGCATCAAGAAGGGCTTCGCCTACGGCAAGTCCGACGCGACCGCCACCGAGCCGGAAGAAGACGCCCTGACCGTTGAGGACCTGGCGGCGACGATCTACCAGTGCCTGGGCATCGATCACACCAAGAAGCTGCTGGCCCCCGGCAACCGGCCGATCGACATCGTCCGCGAGGCGAAGGTCCGCAAGGAACTGCTGGCCTAGAGCGGTTCGCGGCCGGGTCGCACACTAACCCGAAGCGTCAGCGAGGGACCGGCCCTCGCTGACGCTTCGGGTTAGTGTGCAACGCAAGTGTGAACCGCTCTAAAAGAGTTGGC
>JACOUH010000477.1 GCA_016177925.1 Planctomycetota bacterium
GTCGGCCATCAGGTCCTTACGCTGGTGTACGGGCGCATACAGCCCCGGTTTCCGCAAGATTGCACCGCTAAAAGTGTTAGGGCGAGCCCGGGGAAGCGCGTGGACTGCACCGATCGCACTTTTTCTCCGGATTCTGGGCCTTTCCGTGCAGGATTCCGTGCAGCCTTTTCGGCCTCGGCCGCCCTTGCTTTATGGCGCGGTTGGATTCGGCGACATGGCCGCTCTGGGGCAGAGTCCGTGGAAGCTTTTGCCAGTTGGCGCACTCTTGGAGGCGAACTGGTAGAATGGGCAGGAAAGGTCACGCTGCGCCAGATACGCCCCTGGGCCGCGCCCAGCAAGGGTACCCGAAGAGGGCATAGTCATGCCTGCCAAGCTCCTCCCGCCCGAGGCCATTCCTGCGATGGCCTCCCAGATCACCTCACCGGCCATGCTGCGGGCCTTGCGTCAGCTCCAGCAGAGCGGGTTCATCATGAACGGCTCTGGCGTTGACGAGGAGACGTTCAGCGCCTTGCAGCAGCTTGCTGAACTCGGCCTTGTTGATCCAGGCTACGACGGGCCGACGAACGGCAAGCCTTTCATCTGGGTCAGCAACCACAACGGCGAACGGGTCGTAAAGCATTTCGAGACCACGCCCTTCCGCGAAGAAAACCTGAGATTCAAGCTGGTGATCAACCCCCGCGCACGAACCGCACTGGCGTCGTTACCAGAGCGGGAGCAGTGGGCCGTGATCTCGGCGGCGGAAGCGCTCCGGGCGAGCGAACCGGCTTCCTGGCCCCGTGGGAAGGTGGTGGCGCTCGGCCAGGAGAAGCAAGTTTACCTCTTGCAGGTCTCCTCAGACCTGCGAGCGTTCATCCGAATCCTCGGCACAGACACCATCGAGTTGTTCGACATCGTGCCGGAGGATACCTTGCGCCTGTTCTTGGAGCGTTACAGTTCCGGGAGCGGAATAGGATGAAGAAGCTCGAAACGATCGCCTTCGATTACCCCCGTTGCCAGAAGCAGGTCGAGGAATTCCAAGCCTGGCTGGCTGGCAAGGATGAGCTGTCCGAGCACAAAGACGTGCGCCCTTTCTTCCAGGCACGGGAGCAGATGGCCGTCCTCTTCGGGATGTTCAACCCGCGGATCTCCTGGGCCGACCGGATCGCATGGGAATTCGACATCTTTGGCGACTTCGCTTGTGACCTCGCCGTCGGCGAGCACGAGCGGGGCGCGTACTGTTTAGTGGAGTTCGAGGATGCGCTGAGCAACAGCATTTTTCAAAAGCAGGGCGAAAAAGCGACGCGCGAGTGGGGAAAAAGATTCGATCACGGATATAGCCAGATCATCGACTGGGTCCACAAGCTTGACGGGCTGACGCCGGGGAACGACTTGCTGGCCCGGTTCGATCGGCACGAAATCAACTACGAGATGGTCCTGGTTGTCGGCCGAGATAAGCACCTGGATGGAGGGGAGAAGCAGCGGTTGAGCTGGCGCGCGGATAAGGTGCTGGTCAACAACAAGAAGATCTTCTGCATGACCTTTGACCAACTGCTGAGCCAGTTTTCTGTGCGAATGAAGGCGCTAGCGGACGTGGCCAAGGGTGCGTTGGAAGCAGCTAAGGCTGCGGTGGTGAAGCCTGCCGACCCGGCTTCCGGCGATGCGAAGGCCGCTCCTAACGCGCCACCGGGCAACGTCCCGTAACACAATCGGCGAGGGCTTCTGATGTTCGACTACCGCGCCGAACTCGAACGGCGCATCAGCCAATTCCGGTCCCATTTGCGCGCCGGCCGCTGAGAATCTGCGATTGGCCTGTCATCGATTGGCCTGTCATCCACACTCTGCCTGGCCAACGACGAATGCGCCTGGTCTGATTACCCGACAGTCGCCCCGCACGGCATCGAGCCTCTCGACCTGCAGTTATCGCTGTTGCCCGTGACTGTGTTCGGACGGCGGAGTATTGAGAGTGCGGCTGACACCTGACATCTGCTGATCCTCATGCTCGGCTACAACGAATCTCGAGCACCTCCGAGAATTCGCGTGTAACCCTGCCAGAAGTGGCCTTCGACCCCGATGGCGTCTTCCGGCACATCGCCCGCGTCGTCCGGGCGGGCCGCGGTAGCGGGTATCAGTACAAGCTGCTGGCCGTCGGCATGGGTCGCCTCGCTGATCGATGTCGGCCCCTCGCCATCGTCGCAGAGGGGTTTACTTTTCAAGCATTCTGTGGTCTTGGGAAACCACTTGCGCATCTCAGAGGAATCGGCTAGCGAGCCGCGGGGTCGATCCACTTGCAGGTTTCCTGGGCGGGGGGGCGGCGGAAAAGCGCCTCCAGCAGGTCCGACGTGTCACCTGAGACAGCAAGCATTTGCCGGTGCTCTGGCCGAGGAAGCCCTCGCGGACGCAGCGGTCCATCCAGGCGAGCAGCGGGTCGAAAAAGCCGCCGACGTTGAGCAGGCCGACGGGCTTGTCGTAGATGCCGAGCTGCGCCCAGGTGAGGATCTCGAACAGTTCGTCGGCCGTGCCAAAGCCGCCGGGCAGAGCGGCGCGGCGTCAGCTCGCCGGTTTCGGCTGTACCGGCAGCGGACCCGCTGTGCTGGTGCCCCCAGCACGCCGCTCGCCATTCACAACGGACGCCTCTCGAAGTAGAATGCTTGATCGCAGTTCCCCGTTGACCAAAGAGCGAGGTGCCTGGCGGCGGGCGAGGGCGAGCACCGTCTCGACCGACAACCGCCAGCGGATCTCCACCCCGTTGGCGCAAGCACCAGCAATGTGCGGCGTCAGGACGACGTTGTCCAGCTCCAGGAGAGAGTTGTCCGGGGCGGGCGGCTCGTTCTCGAGGACGTCCAACCCCGCCGCCGCGATCCAGCCTTCGCGGAGCGCCCGCACCAGGGCCGCCTCATCGATCACCGGCCCGCGCGAGGTGTTGAGCAGGATCGCGGTTGGTTTCATCAGCCGTAATTCCCGCTCGCCGATCAAGTGCCTGGTTTCCGTCGTGAGGGGGACATGGAGCGACACGTAGTCGGATTCGGCCAACAGGTCGCGGAAGCTGATCGCCGTGACGCCGTGGGCCGCCATCGTTTCGGCACCCACGTAGGGGTCATGGGCGAGCACGCGCATCTCGAACCCACTCAGTTTCCGCACGACGTCCCGGGCGATGTGGCCAAAGCCGACCAGGCCCAAGGTCCGGCCCTGGACTGCGTTCAATGGCCGGAACGGCGTTTGCTTCCACTTACCGAGGCGAACGGCCCGGTCGAGTTCGGTGACCCGCCGTGTCACCGCGAACAACAACGCGATCAGGTGATCAGAAACCCCGTCGCTGATCGCTGCCGGTGTATTGGCGACGAGGATCTGCCGGCGGGTCGCCTCCTCCACCGGCACGTTATCGGTGCCGCTGCCGGTGCGGAGGATGGCCCGGCAGCGCGGCACCGCAGCCAGGTTGCCGCCCAGCAAGACGCGCGAGCCCCCGAATAACCAAACCACCTCCGCGTCCCCGGCATAAGCCGACAATTCCTCGCGCGTCTTGCAATCGCGGACGACGAAATCGATTCCTTCCTGGTCCAGACTCTCCCGGACCCAATCGGGGACCGTTTGTCCGTCCAGATCGACGAGCGACACCTTGAGGCATTTACTGACCTGTCCCATGGACTGACCGTTCCCCTTTCTCGGAAACAACAGTTCACTTTAGCCCGACGCGCCAGCGAGGAAGAAGTCGAACCTCGCTGGCGCGTCGGGCTAATGCGGGTCCCTCGCTGGTGCGTCGGGCTAAGAAGACCTCGCTGGCGCGTCGGGCTAAGGTGGTTTTGACTCCGATGTTCCGACCAGGTGTTTTCCCAGCAACCGCTCGGCGTTGTGGTGGAGGATGTCGTGCCGGGCCTCGTCCGAGATGTGGGCGAAGAGGACGGCGCCGGCATGGTAATGCTGGCTGTACCAGGGCAGGTCGCTCCCGAACACCACCTTGTGCGATCCGGCCGTCTCCACCATGTACTCGATCAGGCCGTTGACGTGCGGCGACAGGGCCGGAGCGCGAGGCATCAGACTGCCGCCCGGCATCTGCGAAAAGTCGAGGGCCTGGAAAACGCTTGTCAGGTCCAGGTACACGTTGGGCAGGTCTCGGGCAATCGCCACCGATCGCTCCCACTCGCCGTACCCCGAGTGCCCCATCAGGAACCGGGCCCGCGGATACCGCTCGCCCACCTCTGCGAGCATCCCCGGTGCGTCGAACGGGCTCTCCCCGAAAGTATGCACCAGGACCAGGAGGCCGTAAGCATCGGCGTATTCCAGGGCCGGCGCGTACCTGGGTGAGGTGACGGGGACGAGGTGGTAGTCGGGCCAGAACTTGAGGCCGACGAACCCGGTCCGCCGGTCGAAGGAACGCAAGTCGCGCGCGGTGGCGTCGGGGTAGTTCGGGTTGATTACCCAGTACCCCAGGAACTCGTCCGGGTGCTGGCGCACCACCTCTTGCATGAGCGCGTTGCCGCGCTCGGCGTCGCAGGCCAGGGCCGAATGATGCGAGCAGATGATCCGTCGAACTCCGCACCGCTTCAGGCGGTGGCGCATGCGCTCCAGGGAGGAAGACGGCAGGTAACAGCCGTAGAACGGGCCCAGGTGCCCGTGCATGTCGATGATGGGGCACGTGGTCGAATAACCCTGCTCCAGGTATTCGCGCGCGATCGGGGATGGGTTCATGGCAGGGAGGCCTCCTCCAGGAGTCGGCACAGGTTGTCCCAGGCGATCGCCCGCCGATCCGTGTCGGAGATCTCCGCCCGCGCCAGGGTCAGCATGGCCGCCCCGCCCGCATTGTCCGGGAAGCCGGAGCCGAAGATCAGCCGCGTCGCGGAGTAGCGCTTGCAGAACTCTTCGATCCCCCCGTCGACGAGATAACTGGATGTCTCAAAGATCAAATTCGGATACCTCTCGATGAGGGGCCAGGCGTAGCGGTCGAGAGGATTGCTCCCCTGGCTCCCCGTTACCACCACCAGGTCGGGGAACGAGCGGAGCAGAGTCGCGATCCGGTCCAGGCTCGCCCGGATGAACAGCGGGATTCGCCGTTCCATGAACACTGCCATCTGGTCTCCCCAGGTGATCTCATCGAGGAAGTAGCGGTGGTCGTCCGGGAACAGGCGCAGCGCCCGGACCCCCTGCCGCCGCATCTCGCGGAGCAGGGTTTCGAGAGGCGGCTGTTCTTCCGTTTGGCTGGGGAGGAGGGCCCAGGTGGGAAAGAGCCGGGAGTGCCCGCGGCTCTCGCGCACGACCCGCTCGTTGCCGACGACGGGGTGATCGAAGCGCATGGCGGTGTGGTAGACGAGGGCCTGCTCGATGTTGGAGAAATCCATTTCTCCGAGAAGCTCGTCGGCCGTCCGCGCGAAGCGAAACACCCGCGTCCGGTAGGGCCCGAACGCGCAGTTGCAATCGAAGAACTTCAAGGCTTTCGCATTCGCCATGACTATCGCCTACCGATTGGTCGCCTCCCTTGGGGAGGCCGCCAGGGACTCGGGGGAGCCGGATTCGCACCGCCCTGCCTCGTAAGCGGCCTCCAGGAGCGTCACGTCCCAAAGCCCCTGGCGACCGTCACAGACCGGCGCGCCCTTCCCCAACACACAATCCAGGAAGTGGCTCATCTGGGCCGCGTACACCGAGAAATCCGCGTCCGGGTGCTCGGACGGGAACGCGGGGGCGAACGTGCCCCAAACACCTTCCACGCGACAGCGCAACTGCGCCGGCATCGTGCGTGCCTACCCCTCGGTCCCGAACAGTTCGATCGCCCCGTGGGGGGCCTGGGCGTGACAGTGGAACCAGCCCGCCTCGATCTCCGCCACCAGGCCGCCGTCGAATTCCACCCGCACGTCGGCAGTGTCTTCGACGGCGAGGCGCTGGAAGTAGTTGCCGAGCCGGGCCGAGACGTTGACCGGCTCGAGACGGTCGCCGAACAGGAACGAGATCAGGTCGATGCTGTGGATGCCAACGTCGGCCAGCGCCCCGCCGCCGGCGAACTCCGGCTGGACGAACCAGCTGTCCAACGGCGGCCCCCGACCGGCGACCACCGCATGCGCCTTGACCTTGAAGACCTTCCCGAGCCGGCCCGACGCGACGACATCCCGCAGCCAGCGAACCTGCGGGTGCGAGCGCCAGACGTGGGCGACCATCAGCGTCCGCCCGGCCGCGTCGGCAGCGGCGACCATGGCCCGTGCTTCCGTGGCCGTCGTTGCCATCGGCTTTTCGCACAGGACGTGCTTGCCGGCCTGCAACATCAGGATCGAAACGGGAGCGTGCAGGAAGTTCGGCAGCGCGTTGACGACCGCGTCGATCTCCGGGTCCCGGGCCAGGCGCTCAAAATCGAGATAGGTCTTCTCGATCCCATACTCGCGCGCCAGCGCCTCCAGCGAGGCCGGGTGAAGGTTCCCAAGGGCCACCGGCCGGGCGCGGGGGTCGGCGACCAGCGCCGGCAGATGGAAGGCGCGAACGATTCCTCCGGTCCCCAGGATTCCGACCCGCACGGGGTTCATGACCCGGCTCCCCTCCCGGTCAGGGATGCACGCGCCTCCTTCAGGTGCGGGCCGGCAACCTCGCGGAAGCGGGCGGCGCGCTCCTCCACCTCCTTCAAGCCGTCTCTCATGGTCACACCGAAAGCCGAACTCAGGCCCGGGTCGGACACGCCGATGCTGATGTTGATGGAGCGCGCCAAGAGCGCGTCCGTCTTCGGCAGCATCCCCTTCCAGTAGCGCATTTCCCCGCCCCGGCAGGTATACGGGGAACAGGTGAACGGGCACTTCTCCAGCGTGATGGTCCGCTGCTCCAGGATCTGCTCCATGTTGCTGTAGACATGCCACCCCGCCTCCGCCACCACCTTGGTGCCAAGTTCCTTGGCGATCCGCCGTGCCACCTCTTCGGTGGGCAGGACCACCGTCAGCATGGTGGCACAGTCCCCTTCGGGGTCGGGGAGGTGACGGAACTCCAGACCGGGGAGGTCCGCGATCAGTTCCTTGTAGCGCTTCTTGTTGGCCCGCAGGTGGCTGAGGATGCGCGGCAACTTGCGCAGCTGCGCGATGAGGACGGCCGCCTGCAACTCGGTAAAGCGAAGGTCCAGCCCGACGAAGGGGCGCTGCCCGATCTCGACTCCCGTGCGCAGGGGCGAGTGCCCCTGGTCGTGGAAGGCGAAGCAGCGCCGGTACACCTCCTCGTCGTCGGTGACGACCATGCCGCCATCGCCGGAGGTGATGGTCTTGTAGACGTTGAAGCTGAATGCCCCTGCGTGGCCGATCGACCCGACGGGGCGGCCCTTGTAGGTGGCCCCGAACGCCTGGGCACAGTCTTCGATGAGCAAGAGGCCGTGCTCGTCGGCGATCGCCTTGAGTTCGTCGAGCCGCGCCGGGTTGCCCATCATGTGGACGACCATGATCGCCTTGGTGCGCGGGGTAATCTTGGCCCGCACGTCGGCGGGGTCGAGGTTGAAGGTCTGGTCCACCTCGGCCAGGACCGGGACGGCGCGGGCGTAGATGATCGAGGAGAGGCTGGCGATGAAGGTGTAGCCTGGCACGATGACCTCGTCGCCGGGGCCGACGCCGAGCCCGCTCAGCGCAGTCAACAGGGCGGACGTGCCCGAGTTGACCGCGACCGCGTAGCGGACTCCGCAGTAGTCCGCGATCTCCCGCTCAACCTGGTAGACTTTCCCCTTGAAGCGCGGGTCCACCTCGGCGCCGAGGGAGATCCCGTAGCGGAAGAGGTAGCCGCCGCGCAGCACTTCGAGGACTTCCTGGATCTCCTCCTCGCCGATCAACTCCATTCCTGGTCCCGGCATGTTCCGTCGACCCCTTTCGTGAATCCGTCGTAGCGACAGGCGGCTCGCCTGTCGTTGCTTGCAACACGACAGGCGAGCCGCTTGTCGCTACGCCAGCAGGTATTCCAGCAAACTTTTCAGGTCGCGGGCGGTCTGCCACAGGTCGAGTTCCCAGTATTTCGGGCTGAGCAGCTCGCACCGCCAGATGCCGTCAAAGCCAGTCGCTTTCACGGCGTCCACCCACTCTTTCAGCGGGATACGCCCCCCACCCGTCCAGACGTCCCGGCCGCGCTGCTCGGGGTCCCCGCCCTCCCCGAAGCCGTCCGAAGAGTCACAGAAATCGACGCAGAAGATCAGGTCCTTGTCGACCCGGGCGATCTCCTCGGGTCGGGTGCCGCTGTCCCACAGGTGGTAGAAGTCGAGGACCAGGCCCACGTTGTCGCACGCGGTCTCGGCTAGCAGCTCCAGCTGCTGGTCCAGCCGGTTCAGCGGCGTAAAGGTGAGGGCCTCCAGGTAGAAGCGGACGCCATGCGCCTTGCCGATCTCGGCCAGTGCTACCAGATTTTTCGCCGTCAGCCGGCGCATCTCCGGCCACGGCCTGTCGCCCAGCCCCTGATAAGGGCCGGTCGGGTCCAGGGGGCCGGTAAGCAGCTGAACCATCGGACAACCGAGCTGCTTGGCCAGGCTACAAATCGATTCACACTCGCTCAGCAGCGCCTCGTACTCCTTCGGCTCCTGGCGTTCGATGTCCTGTACGTACGAGAGCCCGATAGGAGGTATCTCCTTCAGGAGCGGGCGCAAGCTGTCGATGCCGAAGCCCTGGGCCAGGTAGCGCTTCAACTTGTCGCCGCCAATCTCGATGCCGGCATAGCCCGTTTCCTGAGCGATCCGAATGCTGGTGAGGAGATTGGCGTGTTTTGCCGCCAGGTTGTGAAGTCCGATGAACATGATTCCACACAGCCGGGGTGGTTTTCTGCCAGGAAGCCGCGGGAATCCTGCGACCTCGGCACACGGCCGAAAGTGCCAATCCTTGTTCCGCTGCTTCAGGAACGTTATTGTACTATCGTATGATTATTTCGTCAATTATCAGGACTGGGAGGGGGACCTCAGTCCTTCTTGGCGCCGGCGGTCCGGCCGCCGCCCGCCCCCACGTTCCCCGTTACAGGGAGAAAATCCGGAAGCTCGATTACCGGCGACTGCGCAGCCTGGTATCCTGGGAGAGACGTTGATTCCTTGTTCCATTGTTCTGCGCGATCCGCTTGCCAATGACCAGGGACACCGCCAACTGGGTCGGCCAGCCGCTTGCCAACGGCCGCTA
>JACOUH010000478.1 GCA_016177925.1 Planctomycetota bacterium
CGGGCCCTCCTTTCGGGATGCATCCTCCAGATGGTTGCCGTGGTCCTGAGGGAGCGGAGAAGATGACATGCGCGGTATCCTATCAAACGCTGCCGAACGCCACAAGGCAGGGGGACCGTGGGCGGTGGCGTTTGCTATGGCCGAAGAAGAAGGGTCGAACTATAGTACGTTCTTATCGATGGAGGTCATCAGCCCGATTGCGTATTCTTCCCTCCGCGAAGCCGGGGCACGACCGGGTGTCCCTCTCGCAGGCGGATCTATGAAATGAGCGATGAACGGTCTTCTTTACCTCGCCCCCGCTGCCGCAGCTTGATGGGCGTGCGCGTGATCGGGACGGGCAGCTACGTCCCCGACGCCGTCGTCAGCAATGATCACCTCCACGCGCGCTTCGGCTTCGACTCCGACTGGATCGTCAAGCGGACCGGCATCCTCGAGCGTCGCCACGCTCTCCCCCACCAGGCTACCAGCGACCTCTGCCACGAAGCGGCCCTGCGCTGCCTCGACAATGCCTGTGTCGACACCAAAGACATCGACCTCGTCGTCTTGGCGACCTTCACGCCCGACATGTCGTTTCCGTCGACGGCCTGCCTGATCCAGGATCGACTGCGGATCAGCGGGGCGGCCATCGAGGTGCAAGCGGCTTGCGCCGGCTTCATGTACGCCCTGATCACCGGGGCCGCCTACGTGGTCTCGGGCGCCAGCGACCTGGCGCTGATCATCGGCGGCGACTGCAACTCCCGCATCCTCAACCCCGACGACATCAAGACCTACCCGCTGTTCGGCGACGGGGCCGGCGCTGTCCTGCTGACGCGCGGCCGGCCGGACCAGGGCCTTTTGAGCTTCAGCCTCGGTGCCGACGGTGGCGGCGGCGACCTGCTCAGTCGTCCCGCTTGCGGCAGCCGCCTGCCGCCGACCGACGAACTGTTGCGCAAGGGCCTGCACTACATGCACATGGACGGCCGGGCCGTCTTCCGCTGGGCGGTTGCCATCCTGTGCGACACCATCCAGGACGTGCTGCAAGCGAGCAATCTCGACGCCAGGGCGATCGACCTGTACATCCCGCACCAGGCAAACATCCGCATTATCAACGCGGCCATCGACGTGCTGCACATCCCGCGCAACCGCGTCTACAACAACCTCGACCGCTACGGCAACACGTCGGCGGGATCGGTACCGCTGGCGCTGGACGAGGCGGTCGCCGAGGGCCGCGTCAAGCCGGGCAGTCTTCTGGTGCTGAGCGGCTTCGGCGCCGGCCTGGCCTGGGGCACCGCCCTGATGCGCTGGTGATCGCACCCACCAGCGCGAGGCGCGAGCGAGGGAAACACCACGCCGCCGGTGAGAGGACCGTCATGTCCGATGCATCGCGAGCACGGCTCCTCGAATTGTTCCGCTCCCGTGCCCTGCTGTTCGGTACGTTCCGACTCGCCTCGGGCAAGGAGAGCAGTTACTACATCAACAGCAAGCGGGCGCTGTTCCACTCCGAGTGCGCCGCCCTGCTCGGCGACGCCCTCTACGAGGCGACCATCGAGCCGCCCGCTCCCGACGTCGGCTGACTCCTCCGCTCTCACACCCTGGGAGATCGATCATGTGGCGAATCCTCCGGCCCGCGCTGACCTTGTCCGTCCTCTACTCCCTGTCCACTGGACCGGCCTCCGCTCGTGAGGAACCGCGTCTCCGCGTGATGCAGACCGACAACTACGTGCAGGTCGATTCCGACTTCCTGCAGGCCCGCGTCACCAAGAAGGGCTACGTCAGCGGCACCGCGGCGGGGAGTTTCCTCGACAAAAAGACCGGGGCCCGCGACGTCGGCTTCGGCCTGCACATCATGGACTTCCTGCTGGCGCCTGGCTGGCGCGACGACGACTACAGCCGCGACCGCAAGGTGCATGGCGACCTGCCCAAGCACTACGTCGAGGGCCCGCAGATTTGCACGCAGGCGAAGGAACTGAAGCCCGACGTGATCGAGAGCAAGGATTTCGTCGCCATCCGCCTGCGCTACCGCTTCCACAAGCCGGGCGCCGGCTTCAAGCCCGGCTCGACGTGGGAACAGACGCTCGTCTTCCAGCCCGGCGTCCGCTACGTCCTCAGCAGCGAGCGCATCACCAGCGTCAACGAGGTCGACGATCTCTTTTATCGCATCGACATGCCGGGGCACATCAAGCACAAGGGCGGCGACACGTTCACCCAGCTCTATCTGAGCTACCTCGACAAACCGATCCCTGCTTCCGCTTTCGAGAAGGACTTCGGCCCCGACGAGAAGTACCTCTACCAGCGCGGCAAGGGCAAGGTCCCACGACGGATGATCCGCGCCTATCAGGTGAGGGTGGACGGCAAGCCGGGACCGTGGCTGGCTGGCATGACGCTCGATGCGTCGGAGGTCAGCGAGGCCTGGTGCCACCAGCGCGGCTACGTCTGCTTCATCGAGGAGTTGCACGGCAAGAAGGTGAAGGCCGGCGAGAGTTTCGGCGCCGCCTACGTCGTCGGCTGGTTCGAGGACATCAAGGAGATGGAAAAAGTGTACGATCGCTATGCCGGGGCGCACACGATCGAGGTGGGCGAAGGAACGTTCCGGCTGAAGTGAAGATCACTACTCGGGCGGCACGGGAGGACCGTTGCCCTTCTCACCCCACTTTTTCCGAATGGCTTCCGGCACGGGGCCTTCGGTTAGATCTTCTTCGCCCTCAATCTCGAGGCAGATGCCTGCGAGCTTCTCCGGGGTCAACGGCCCATCGTCGGGTGGGGGCGGGGGCTGCCAAGGGATTGAACTCGGGCGCGGTCCGACCGAAAGATCTTCCTCTCCC
>JACOUH010000479.1 GCA_016177925.1 Planctomycetota bacterium
ACCGGCATGGAAGTTCCTCACACCAACCCGAAGCGCTAGCGAGGGTGGCCCTCGCTAGCGCTTCGGGTTGGTGTGAGCATCATCCTCGCCGGGGTAATACAACGTCGAACCCAACGTGGGGCACGTTTCCAACTTGACCGATTCAGGTCGGGCAAGTTGGAAACGTGCCCCACGTGATCACGGCTTACGCTTCTTCAGGTGGTCGTCCATCTTCAGATGCGGGACGCCCTCGGCCCACCAGTCCGGGGCCGGCTTGCCCAGCAGGTGGTGGTCGAAGAACTCCCGCATCCGCATCGCGTAGTCCTTGCGGTTCTCCGGCTTCGCCACGCCGTGGTTCTCCCCCTTGTACTGGAGCATCACCACCGGCTTCTGCAACCGTCGCAGCGTGTTGTAATACTCGATCCCCTGCGTGAAATCGACGGCCCCATCCTTGTCGTTGTGCAGGATCACCAGCGGGGTCTTCACGTTCTTGGCGAAGAACACCGGGCTGTTCCGGATGTAGGCGTCCTGGAGGTCCCAGTAGCCGCCAGTGAATCGGCCCTGACTGCTCTCGAAGATCGGCTGGTTGGCCATCCCGACGTTCCAGTACACCGAGCTGTACATGCTCACCAGGTCGGTCAGCGGGGCACCGGCGATGGCGCACTTGAAGCGGTCCGTCTGCGTGACCGCGAACGCGGTCTGGTAGCCCCCCCACGAGTGCCCGTGCAGGGCCATCTTGTCCGCATCCACGATGCCGGTGGCAATCGCCGCGTCGAGCGCCGGCAAGATGCACTCGACCGATGCCTTGCCCGGGTCGTTCAGCCGGTAGGCGATGTCTGGCATCAGCACCGCGTAGCCGTTGGACGTGTAAATCGCCTCGCTGAACCCGAAGTTCGAGGGGGCGTTGTACTGGTGCAGTCCCTGCGAGAGTTTCTCGTAGATGTACACGATGGTCGGATACTTCTTCCCCGGCTCGTAGTTCGCCGGCAGGAACAGGGCCCCCTGGAGCCGCTTGCTGCCCGTGCCCTTGTACTCAATCAGCCTCGCCCCCGCCGACCATTGGTACTCCTTCTGCTGTGGGTTCGCCTCCGTCACCTTCTTCGAGTTCTTGAAGGTGGCGTCGGTCAGGAAGGAGTCCGGGTAGTCCGCAAGGGTCTGCCGGGTGTAGGCGAACACCTCCGCGTCCCGGGCCTTCTGCGGCAGCCCGTAGCGGCAGTCGCCCCACAAGAGGACGTTGACGCCTGGCTTGCCCGAGTCGATCCGGCCGACGCCGGACTTCTTGGTCCATTCCCCGTACAGCGAGAGGTACAGGGGTTGGGTCAGATCGATGCCGGGTTTCGGCTGGGGCTCGAACTGCTGGAGCCCCCGGTAGCGGATCTGCTCCGCCTTGCCGTTTTGTGTCAGGTTCGTCCCGCCCGTCCCGTCGGCGTGTACCTGCCAGATGTCCCAGGCGTCCGAGAGCAGGACAGACTTCCCGTCCCGGCTCCAGCCGAGCATGGGCGTCGGCGGCTTGTCGAAGTTGTGATCGTCCTCGGTGTTCACGAACGACGTGCCGGTGACCGGGGCGGTGACGTTGGTCTCCTTACCGGCGGCCATGTCGTAGGCGTAATAGTGGCCGTCGTGGTAGTACAGGAAGTGCGTCCCGGTCGGGGACGGGTACACCGCGGCCCCGCCCATAAACAGGCTCGCCAACTTCCCGACCGCTTTTTTCTTCTCGCCCGTCTTCAGGTCGATCACGTACACGTCGGTGTACAACTTCCCGTTCAGGTAGCTCATGTACTCGTAGGGCTTCGTGTGCCGGCCGATCGCGTAGCGATGCTTCGGGGCCAGGGTCACTTGCCGGAGCGAATCGTCGGCCAACCGGAGGAACTTCTTCTCCTTCACCTTGTAGAGGCAGGTGTAGGCGAACTGGCGATCGGCATCGGCCTGCTTCTGCTGCATCGGCTGGAGTCGCTCGTCCTTCCAGTGCCAGATGACCAGGTCTGGTTTGGGGCTCGGAGCCGCCCCGGTCGCCGGCGGGCCTTTCTTTGCTTCACCCTTTTTCTCCTCCTTCTTGTCGTCCTTCTTGCTGGGGTCCTTCGGAGCCGTGGCGGTGTCCTTCTTGTCGTCCTTTTTCTTCCGCTCGGTGATCGCGAACGAGAATGCATCGAGCCCATCGGTCCAGGTGGCCGGGCGGTTCTTGCTGATGGCCATGTCCTTCGGGAAGTCCTTATCGCCTTTCGGGTCGTACACGGTCTTCGTCGGCTTCGGCCCAAGGTCGGTAAACCCGATGATGCTGATCCACTTGTCCTCATACCCCGGCTCCTCGACCGCCCTGGTGACCGTGAACGTGGTCGTCTCCTCGTTCCAGACCAGCCCGCGATAGGTCGCCTTCGCGCTGTCGAGCGGGATCACCGTCCCGGTCTTCATGTCCCGAAGGTGAACCCCGTTGCCGACCTGGCCGGCGGCGTCGATCAAGGTGACCAGCCAGTTTCCCTTCTTGTCGAACCCGAACTCGATGACGTTGCCGAACACAAGGTCGGTCCCGGTGGCCAGCTCGCGGAGAACCAGGTCGGACGCGGCCAGCTGGGCCGCGGCAGCCGGGAGCAGCGGGCCGATCAGTCCCAGCGGTCCGGCGCCGAGATCGGGCGTCTTTCGCAGGGCGATGCAAGTCGCGGCCTCTCCGGAAAACCGAAAGGACGACATCCCCTCGACCTCGGACTTCTCTCCCGTCGCGAGATTCACCAGGACGACTTTCGATTTCGGCCGATCCGCACTGGGCGTGGGTGGGCTGCTCGGCTTCACGTACGGGGTGGCGGTGAAAGCGAGCCACTTCGAGTCGTGGGAGAACTGCAAGGCCCCGAAGACGTCTCCCCCGGCCGGGAAACGCTTCTCCTTGCCGTCCCCGTTGTTTCGCAGAACCACTTCCCCGTTGCCCTCGGCCGGACCGATGCGGTAGGCGAACCACTTGCCGTCGCCGGAGAGGGCGTCGCGGCGGATCGCCCGCCAGGTTTCGGCCTCGGCCAGGGTGAGCGGCTTCTTCGCAGCCGGTTTGGCCTCGTCCTGCTTTAGCTTCGCCAGCTTCTGTCTCAATTCGGCGAGTTGCTTCTCGATCTCCTCGATCTGCTTCTGCCGGTCGTCCGGCGGAGCGGCGAGGGCGACCCCGCCAAGCAGGAACAGGCCGGCGCAGGTCAGCCGGGTGAGGAACCAGGGTCGGGACATGGAACACCTCCGGGCGGGCGGTATGACCCGCGGGATAGAAGGGGATGACCACGAATCTCGCGGCGGGCGCGATGCCCACCGCGGCGGTGGAGATTCTAGAGCGCACCGATCCCTATTCAACCTCCGGTGTCATCTTTCTTGTTGAGCTTGGGGTTGTTCCAGGGTAGGAGTTCATAGCTCATTTCCTGGATCATGCAACCGCTCCGTGCAGGAGCGTCGTTTGCCGGAGCGTACCCCGCCCCTCGCTCTCCCCTTGACGAGGAGGGAGTTAGATTCCCTTTAACGATGACAAAAGTTCTATATCCCTGGCACCAGCGGGGCCGCACCGGCAGAGTTGCGGTTACCTCGGACCGGATGGTGCGTCTCCATCCGCTCTACCCGATGGTGAGGCGGCAGCTTCTCCGGCTGGGGGGAACAACTCCCGAACCGCCTTGGACGGGCTGACGGGCACGATCTCGAATTCGAGGAGGTCCCGCCACTGCAACACCCACCGCTGGAGCAGCACCGCGTCGTCGCACTCCATCAGCTGGAAGCAGCGGTCGAAGTTGGCCTCCACCCAGCTATCGACGTAGCGGAGGCCGTCGGGCAGGGCGCGTCCCTGCTCCCTGAGCCGGGTGTAGATCGGGACCGGGTCGCGGTCCTTGAACCGCTCGATGACCAGGAACAGCATCGGTGTCCCTCTCCATGCCCGCGATTTAGTTCGGGGACAGCCAGCACTCCGTCAGGGCATCCCCGAGCTTGGTGGTCCAACTGGAATGAAACGATTCCCAGCGTCGTTCGGCACTCAACGGAGGGTGAAAGGGATCGAGTAACGGCATGGCGGCTCTCCGGCTGAGGACGCGGTTTTCGTCTCCTTGACAGGCGAAACCAGGCTCATTGTGGCGGGACCAACGGCCCGTCGTCAAGCCACAGGCTCCCGCTCACTCTCTGCCGTCCCTCTGGTCGAGGAACGCAACCTCTGGGTCCCTCGCCGGTGATGCGCGACACGCGTTCGGGCAAGAGCACGGTTCGCCTCGACCTCGTGCTGGACGGATACCTCGACCTCTTGCTGACGCCCGCGGAGAACCAGCGCGATGAAAGCCCTGGACGAAAAGTCGGAGATTGTCGTTGACCGACGGCGAGCCAGGCCAGATGATGGAGCGAAGGCGGACCCGAATCGGCAGGCCGGCGCCTGCCAGAGGCTGACCGGCGGCTGCAAGAGGCCGACCAGGACGGTCCAGAGGGAGACCGGCACCTGTCTCTCTACCCACCAGTGAGGCGGTACAGGAGGCTCTCGATGGCGAAGCAACTTTGCCCGATCTGCTCGGCTGAGGTTACGCCGAACCCGCGGTATCCTCGGTACCTGTGCGGGGGCTGTGCCAGTAAAGCCGCCTCGGCAAACGGGCGACCGCTGGAGTTCAGCAACATCGACTTCTCGGGCGGGTTCGCCGCCCGATTTGCGGATACGGGTGAGGACTACCCGAGCCATGAGTGCTTCATCGCGGGTGTCAAGTGCCACGCGGACGAGGCACGGTTTGGGGGTATCGTTATCCAGGCCGTCGGGTAAAAGAATCGCGCCTCCCCGTGCGAGATCTATCGGCTTGCCCCGGAGTTCAGTTTCAGTTCTTCGCAAGTAACTAGTATCAAAGCAGCGCACAGCCGAAAGACAAGTGAGTGAGGCAGCATGACCGCGAAGAATTACACTTTCTACGTTTATTGCACTTTCAGAATGCAATACATCTTCAATGAGGACGAAGTTCAACGTGACCCTGGTGGTGACGAAACGGATTTCGAGCCAAAAGATGAAGCTCTGGAAGCCCTTGAGCGCGAGTTGGCAGAGTATTTATCTGAAACCTATCCAGTTACGGACGTTGATGCTTCTGCGGACTCAAACTCGTTCATCGGTGTGGATGAAGAGCAGGCCTAACCAAGGCGAAGCGGAGGTGAGCGATGACGGTTTATGAGCGTGCGGCCCAAATCTGGTCAGTGCTTGCGCTGGCGGCTCGGAATCGGCAGGTGCTGACCTACGACATTGTTGGTCGCCTCATTGGTGTTCCCCGGCACGGGCTGGGACGGCTGCTGGAGCCGATCCAATCGTATTGCCTGCTGAATCGACTACCTCCTCTGACCATCCTTGTTGTCAGCGAAGAGACAGGAATCCCCGGCATGGGGTTCATTGCCGCTCAGAACATCCCTCGCACGCAAGTCGAGGTCTTTGCGTTCGACTGGTCGGAGCATGGAGCACCGTCTCCTGAAAGGCTTGAGCAAGCTGTTCAGCAGCTACCGTCGAATGCCGTTCCAGAGGCAGCAAACCAGGGGAACGCCTAATAATGGCACTGGCGTCGAAAAGGTGAAGAGTCGGGTCGAAAAGGGGTCGAAAAGGTGGGGTCGAAAAGGGGTAGGAACCGTTTCTCTAATTCAAGCGATCTGAGCCGGGCCGAAAGGGGACACCTCTCTTATTCTCGACGGGGTTGTGCCAAGTGATTACTCGGAATCATGACTGAACCTCTTTCCGCACCCTCGCGAGCGAAGGGAGCAACGTTATGCCGGTGCATGACTGGACGCGGGTCAGTGATGGAACCTTCCACGATTTTCATTACTCCTGGGTGTTGGAGATCAAGCGCGCCCTGAAACGTGGTCTTCTCCCCAAGGGATACTACGTGATGGCCGAGCAGCTCGGTGGCGACCTCGGCGCGCCGGATGTCCTGACGCTCCAGGCGGCCGGCACGCAGCCGGAGTCCGAAGGTCCCCTCGCCGGAACGGCAACGCTGACCGAAACGCCTCCGGTCGTCCATTCCCGAACGACCATTGCACGGGATGCCTACGCGCGCGTGCAGCGAACCCTCGTGATCCGCCACACGAGCAACGACCGCATCGTGGCCATGATCGAGGTCCTTTCGCCGGGAAACAAATCGAGCCGGCATGCCATCCGGTCGTTGCTGGACAAGGCAGTAGCAGCTCTCGACGGCGGGGTTCACCTGCTGCTGGTCGATGTTCACCCCCCTGGCCCTCGCGACCCGCATGGCATCCACGGCGCCATGATGAACGAGATCGGACCCGAGGACTACGTCCTGAGCAGCGAGCGTCCTTTGACCGTCGTGGCCTACGCCGCCGGAAAATCCGTCGAGGCGCTGGTCGGACACTTTGTCGTCGGGGAACCGATTCCGGCGATGCCGTTGTTTCTCACCAGGGAGAACTACGTTTCTGTCCCGCTGGAAGCGGCCTACATGGCCGCCTGGGACGACGTTCCACCGCAGTATCAGGAGCTGCTCCTCGCTTAACCACCCGACCGCCTACTTGTGCCCGGTGGTCTGCCGCGAGGACGGCAGGCCGCCGGTGGGGCCGGTGACGTCCCAGACCTCGACGGTGCCCATCTCGGTCAACTCGATGGTGCGCGGGCTCTGCGGCGAGAACGTGAAGCGGTCGCCGAGCATCTCGTAGGTCTTGCGACTGATGCACGGCCAGCGCCAGTCGACCAGGCTGCCCTTGCGCATCAGCCGCGCCGCCAGGTTGACCGGCTTGCCGATGGCGGTGAAGTCCATGCGATGATAGGTGCCGATGTTGCCGATCGACACGGTGCCCGTCGAGATGCCGATGCGGATGGGAATCTGCCGCAGACCCAGGACAGCACGCGGACGGTTGAACGCCTCCGCCACGGCAATCATGTCGAGGGCCGCCAGCACGGCGCGCTCGGCGTGGCCGGCGTCGCGCAACAGCGCCATGAAGCCGCCGCCAAGGTACGCCGTCACGTGGGCCCGATGCTTCTCCAGCACCTCGGCCAGGTTGGCCATCAACTGGTTGACCGTCTGCATCACCTCGCCGGGGTCCATTCCCTGGCAGAACGGGACGAACGACTCCAGGTTGAGGAACAGGGTCGTGGCCAGTTCGCTTTTTCCCTCCACAAGGGAGGAGGTGTCGGCGGTGACGCCCCGGCCGCGGATGCGGTGGAAGACGTGCTCCCAGTGGGCCTGCTCGTCGACGGCCAGCAACTCTTCCTCGGCGGCGCGGACAAGGGAGGTCCGGCGGCACGCCTCGGCCCGCCGCAGCGCGTCGAGGAAGGCCTCGCGGACATCGCGCGCCAGGGCCTTCGCCTCGGCGAGCGTCCGGGCAAGTTCTAGCTGCATCCGGGCGGCGCGGGCTCGCTGATGCGTGCGATCGAAGTGGGTCAGCGCCTGCCGCAGCAGCTGCTCCGAGTCGGCGAACGCGCCGCGGCGGCGGGCCAGGATGCTCTGAAGCCAGCACAACCGCATCCCCAGTTCCTGGTGGGAGGCCTCGCGGCAGAGAGCGTCGGCGCGCTGGGCGTCTTCTTCGGCCTGGCGGAGGTTGCCCTCGGCGAGGCAGAGCATGGCTCGGTCGCGGTAGGCGTAGCCCTCCTCGGCGGGGTCCTGCTGGGCCTGGTGCGTGCGGATGCTGGCGTCAAGCCACTCAGCAGCGCGGGCCCAGTGGCGCCGTGCCGAGCCGCGCCGGCCGGCAGCCGCCTCGTTCTCGCCGTAACAGGTCGCGATGCGGCCGAGATAGTTGAAACTGCGTGCCCGGCCGCGCTCGTCCTGCGCCCGCTGCGAGTGTTCCAGCGCCGCCTCGAATGCCGCCTCGGCGTGCTCAAGGTCCTCCCAGTCGAGGTAGAGCGCGCCCAGGCAGCGATAGCTGTCGGCGACGGCTCGGTCGTCGCCAAATCGCTCCTTGCACAGCCGCGCCTGCTCGAAGAACTCGCGAGCGGCCTGGAAATTGTCCTTGCGAGCGTAGACCAGCCCGAGCGTGTCGAGCACCTGGCCCGTGAGGAAGTGGTCGCGGCCACAGGCGTCCAGTGCCTGCAAAAGCGATGTCAAGGCATCGGTGAGGCGTCCCTCGCTGTAGTGGCAGAAGCCGCGCTGGTGGGCAATACTGGCCTGCAAGAGGTGATCGCCCGGGTCGCCGCGCGTACACGCCTCGCGCAGCAGGGGCTCGACGCGAGCAAATTCGTGACGCCGGTTGCAAGTGTACGCTTCGCCGACGAGGGCCCAGCCGATCAGGGCAGGCAGCTGCCGCACACCGCGGAACTCGGCGAGGGCCTCTGCCTGATCCGCCTCGCCGCCGAGCCAGCGCACCAGCAGCGCGCAGCGCGGGTCCTTCTCGGTCTCAGGGCCCGAAAAAGGGGACTGTCCCTCTCTCCTCAAAGGGACAGTCCCCTTTTTCGGGCCGGTCTCGGGACAGGAGTGGGGACGCAGGCGGAAGATGCCGACCTCCCAGCCCCACGTCCGCAGTTCGACGAGGGCCTCCGCGATGACCACGGCCAGCGGGTCTTCCGCGGCAGTCAGCGGGCCGGCGGGTGGGGCGCCTTGCAGATAGTCGTCGAGGACCTGGGCGAACTCGGCCATGCTGAGGAAGCGGCGACAGGGCTCCTTGGCCATCGCCTTGAGACAGACTGCCTCGAGGTGGGCGTCGACGTCGGAACGCAGCTTCGAGGGCGGCAGCGGATCGTCGCGGAGGTGCATCGCCATCACCTCCAGCGCGGCGCCCTTGAAGGGGGCTTCGCCGGTGAGCAATTCGTACAGGACGACACCAAGGCTATAAATGTCGGAGCCGGGGCCCATGGCGCCGACGTCGCCGCGGGCCTGCTCCGGCGGCATGTACGTCGGCGTGCCCAGGATGGTCCCCTCGTGGGACTGCTCGGTCGGCCCGGTGCGGACCTCGCGTGCCAGGCCAAAGTCCATGATGACCGGCTCGCCGCGACGGTTGATCATGACGTTGGCCGGCTTCAGGTCGCGGTGGATGACGCCCTGCCGGTGTGCCTCTTCGAGGGCCAGCGCGATGGTACGGACCAGGGCGGCGGCCTCGCGCGGCGGACGGCGGGCGAAGTCCCTGGTCAGTGCCGAGAGCGGTTGCCCCTCGATGTAGGCCATGCACAGGTGGTGGACGCCGTCGGTTTCGTTGACGTCGTACACGGGGCAGATGTGCGGGTGCTGGAGTCGTCCGGCGGAGCGGGCCTCGCGGTAGAAGCGCTCCAGGAGAGCGGGGTTGTCGGCGAGCCCGAGGTGGGGCACCTTGAGGGCAACATCGCGGTCGATGAGCGTGTCGTGCGCCAGGTAGACGGAGCCCATGCCGCCCTTGCCGAGCAGTCGTTCGATGCGGTAGCGGCCAATGCGCTCGGGCAGGCCGGTCGCCGGCGACAGGCTGGGCAATGGGGTGGGCAGCGAGGTCGCCAGGAACGTCGGCTGATCGTAGGCTTGGGTGCGGTGCTGGTCGGCGCCGTCCTTGGCAGTGTCCCTGGCTCCCTGTGGTGGTTCGCTCATGGCAGTCCCCGTGAGGATGGTCCGCAGGCCGAGGGCATTCGGCCGTGCGGGTCACTGTCAGTGTAACAATCGATCGTGCCCCCTCCAACAAGGCAACGGAGGATCGACGGCTCTCTCAAGCGTTGGCGCTCGCCTTTGACCGGCCGATGGTGTATCCTGCGGACATCGTTTCACAACCGGAGTCGAGAACATCATGAATCCATCCCGCATCTTCCTAGTCGTCCTTTCCAGCCTGCTGCCGACCAGTGCCCGCGCAGCCGATGGACCTGTCGTCTACCGCGGCGCCACGGTTTGCACTGCTGCGGGAGCGCCGATCGAGAAGGGCGTTCTCGTCGTTGACAGAGGCAAGATCGTCGCGATCGGCCCGGAGGGGAAAGTCGACGTGCCCAAGGGGGCGCGTGAGGTCGACCTGTCGGGCCGCGTTGTCATCCCCGGCATGGTCGATACGCACTCGCACGTCGGCATCTGGCCGCGGCCGCACGTCCCCGCCCACAACGACGGCAACGAGGGCAGCGGACCTGTTCAGTCCGGGCTGCGGGCCGTCGACGCCCTCTTCCCTGACGACCCCGGCGTACGCATGGCCCTGGCTGGCGGCATCACCACGGCCAACGTCATGCCCGGCAGCGGCAACGTCATCGGCGGACAGACCGTCTACGTCAAGTTCCGCGGACGCAATGTCGACGAGATGCGTGTTGAGAGCAAGGTCCTCGGCGGACTGAAGATGGCCAACGGCGAGAACCCCAAGCGCTTCAACTTCGAGCGCGGCAAGGTGGCCCCCGCCACGCGCATGAAGCTCACCGCCCTGCAGCGCGAGCAGTTCGTCAAGGCCCGCGAGTACAAACGCAAAGGGGACATGTACCGGCAGAGGAAGAAGGAGGGCAAAGATGCCACCGAGCCGGAGCGCGACATCCATCTCGACTCGCTCGTCGAGGTGCTCGAACGAAGGCGCACCGTCCACTTCCACAGTCATCGCGCCGACGACTTGATGACGGCGGTCCGACTGGCTCGCGAGTTCGACTTCGAGCTGGTGTTGCAGCACTGCACCGAGGGCTATCGCGTCGCCGAGGAATTGGCGAGATGGAAGGTCCCTGTCTCGCTGACGCTGGTCGACAGCCCCGGCGGCAAGCTCGAGGCGGCCGGGTTCCTGGAGGAGAACGGGGCGGTCCTCGTGCGGGCCGGCGTCAAGGTCGCCATCAACACCGATGACTCGATCACCGAGTCGCGCTTCTTCCTGCGGACAGGCGCCATTGCGGTTCGCGGCGGCATGTCCGAAGAGGCGGCCCTGCGCGCCCTGACCATTCACGGTGCCCAGATGCTGCACCTCGACCATCGCCTCGGCTCGCTTGAGAAGGGCAAGGACGCCGACTTCGTCGTGCTGTCGGGCGCGCCGTTCAGCATCTACACGAAGGTGCTGGAAACCTACATCGATGGCGTCCGTGTCTTCGAGCGCGCCGACCCCAAGGATCGCTCCTATCAGATGGGAGGCTTCGCCCTCGCCGAACGTGAGCGCCTGCCGAAGGCCAATGTCAGCGTCAAGCCGCAGCCCGCCGTCAAGATGCCGTCGCGTCCGTCCGGGGCGGCGCTGTTCAAGGATCACGCGAAGCGGTTCGCCGTCTATGCTGGGCGTCTGCACACCGTCTCGAACGGGACGATCAACGATGGCGTCGTCCTGGTCGAGGACGGCGTGATTCGCTTCGCCGGGCCGCGTGCGAAGTTCTCTCTTCCGCCCGACACGCCGGTGCTGACCGCAGCGGTGGTGACGCCCGGCCTGATCGACGCTCACACGGCCGTCGGCGGCGCGGGCGCCTTCAACGTCGGTGCCGACCAGGACCAGGACGAACTGAGCGATCCCAACCAGGCCGACCTGCGCGTGCTCGACAGCTTCAACCCGAACGAGCCGCTCTTGGAGTTCCTGCGATCGCAGGGCGTGACAGTGGTCCACGCAGTGCCGGGGCGGGCCAACGTGATCGCCGGGCAGACGGGCATCTTCCGCACCCACGGCCGGACCGCCGAGCAAATGGCGGTGCGCTTTCCTGCTGGTTTGCTGGTCAACCTCGGCGAGATACCGAAGGAGTCGTACAAGAACCGCCTGCCAACGACGCGGATGGGCACCGCTGCGTTGGTACGGCAGGCCCTCGCCCAGGCGCAGGGCTACGGGCAGAAGCGCAAGGCCGAGTCCCCCGACAAGCGCCCGTCACAGAACGCGAAGTCCGATGCCCTGTTGCTCGCCCTGGAGCGGAAGCTGCCGGTCGTCTTCGCGGCTCACCGCGCCGACGACTTGCAGACAGCTCTGCGGCTGGCCCGCGAATTCGACCTCGACGCCCGCCTCGACTTTGCCACCGAGGGCTACCTGATGGCCGACGTCCTGAAGAAGGCGAAGGTGCCGGTGGTGGTGCATCCGACGATGCAGCGCGCCGCCGCGTCGATGGAGACGCTGCATAGTTACCTCGGCAACGCGGCGGCGCTGGCCGACTCCGGCATCCCGCTGGCGGTCGGCACCGGCTACGAGGCGTATGTCCCCAAGACGCGCGTGGTGCGTCACGAGGCGGCGGCGGCGATGGTGTACGGACTCGGCTTCGACCGGGCGCTGCGGGCAATCACCCTCGATGCGGCCCACATCCTGGGCATTGACGATCGCTTTGGGAGCCTGGAGACGGGCAAGGCAGCGGACCTGGTCCTGTACGACGGCGATTGCTTCGAGCACGCGACGCACGTCACGCACACGGTGATCGGCGGCCGTGTCGTCTACGACCGCGACGCCTATTTGAAGTTGCCGCTGGCGCGGCGTGCGCTGCCGATCACCGGCGGCAGCGGGGTGGGCTGCTGCTTGGGGGCCTGGTGATTGCCGGCCAGGGTTTGCGTTCTCTTTGCCGCTATTCGAGGTCTTCGCGCTCGCTGAATGGCGTCAACGGCGGGTTCGGCACCCCCTCGCTGGGGTTGGCGGGGAAGGTCCGCTCCATCCAGAGCTGCAAAATCGGTCCGCCAGCGCTCGTGCAGCGACGGCAGCCAGTAGCGGAACGGGTCGTTCTTCAGGCCGGTGCCCGCGCGCTTCAAGTACGACACGGCCAGCAGACGTGGCCGGCGAAGTCGAACTTCTGGGTGCGCAACAACCACTGGCCGGCCCGCCCCGGAAGCCCTCTTCCCTGTTTCGAGCCTGTATCGGCTGACCAGCAGTGATTCCCCCCTTAGCAATCCCCGAAAGTCGAGCAATCCAATTCGCTCCTACGGTGATAGACAGAGGGGACTGTGGACGTCATAATCAATCCTGCTCTCTGAACCCCGCTGCGACTACAACGGAGCAAGCAACCCATGGACGAGACCCACGAGAATCGCGCTTCTCTCTGAGGTGGACCCCTTTGTCTAGACCAAAAAAGCGCTTTCCTTAGCTACAGAAGTGGAGAACTCCGCTCTCGCACGTCGCTGCTGACCCTCGGCCTTGACCCAAGGCCTTCTTTTGGCCCCGCCCTCCCTTCACCCGAGCTGAGGGAGGGCGGGGCCAAAAGAAGGCCTCCCCCGCCGACGCCGT
>JACOUH010000480.1 GCA_016177925.1 Planctomycetota bacterium
AAACGCTTCCTTCTGTGCGGGTTGTCGCTCCTGTCGCTGATGCTGGCCGTTGCCGTCGTTGGCTGCGATCTCGAGCCGGTTGATCAGCCCGCCGCCCGCGCTGCGGCCCCGGCGCCGAAGGCGGAGAAGAAAGCGGAGGTCAAAAAGGTCGTCATCACCCCCAACATCGTCCTGGAGATCGAGGGCCAGAAGCGGCGCGTCCTCGTCGGCGCCAGCATCTGCTTGCAGAAGGGCCCGCTCGAGCAGTTGCTGACGCGCAAGGACACCAAGGAGCACGAGGCGGTCCTGAGCGCGGACATCGACGCCCGCGAACTGCACAAGGCCCTCCTGCTGGCGGGTGCCCGCGCGGGCGCACCCGTCAAGTTCGGCCCACCGTACAAGGCCGCTAGCGGACAAACCATCAAGATTACCTGCGAGTACGAGGCCAAGGGCAAGGTGGTCTCGGTCCGGGCCCAGGAGTGGGTCCGCGACGCCAACACCAAGAAGATCCTGAACCATGACTGGGTCTTCGCCGGCAGCCGTCTGGTGCCCAATCCGCTCGACCCCAACAAGCTGATTTACCTAGCCAATGATGGCGATGTCGTCTGCGTCTCCAATTTCGAGAGTGCCCTGCTCGACCTGCCGATCAAGTCGTCGAAGGCAAACTCGGAGTTGGTCTTTGAGGCCAATACGGAACGCATCCCGCCGGTCGGCACCAAGGTGACGGTCATCTTCGAGCCGGTGCCGGAAAAAAAGTAAGTCTCGTCAGCTCAACGGCAGAATGGATTGCATGGCGCGGCGCACACACACCGCTTCCTTCCGGGTCACCCGCGCCTCCCGACTTGAGAACCAGGCCGGATGGTCAGTCATCAGTGCATGACAAAGCCGCCATCAACGTTGATCGTCTGGCCGGTGATATTGCGGCCGCGCTCCGAGGCGAGGAAGACCGCCATCACCGCAATGTCTCGCGGCTCCTGCCAGCGGCCCAGTGGGACGACGCGGCGGATCTTCTCCGCCGCCCACTCCTCGTAGGACTGACGCTTCTCCGGCGGCTGCTGGCGATGCCACGCTTCCCACACCGAACGGTTGAGCGTCGTCTGCACCATGCCCGGACAGAGGGCGTTGACGCGCACTCCGTAAGGGGCAAGATCCCTGGCGGCACACTGCATGAAGTTGATGAGGGCGGCCTTCGAGGCACTGTACGGCGGGTCGGTCTGCGAGCCGATCTGCCCCGCGACCGAGGCGAGGAAAAGCATCGTCCCCGAGCGGGCCGCGACAAGGATCGGAGCAAAGGCGTGGGCGAGGTTAACCGCCCCGACGACGTTGACTTCCAGGACGAGACCCCAGTCGGAAGGCTCCAGGTTCCAGAAGGGGAAGCCGTACTTGCCTGAGCCGATGCCGACGGCGAATACGACATGATCGACGCGCTTCAATTCAGCGATCACGCCATCCGCGGCACGGCGTACGGCCTCATCCTCGACCACGTCGACCAGCAGCGGGGTGGCCCGAGAAGAGCCGATTGCCCGCGCCGTGTTGGCCACTTCGGCGTCGCGATCGAGCAGGGCGACGTGGGCTCCCTCGTCCGCAAAGGTCTCTGCAATGGCCCGGCCGATGCCGCGGGCGGCGCCGGCGACCACGGCCACCTGTCCGTTCAGCTGAAGGTCCACGCGGTGACTCCTGAAACGTCAAGCGGTCTCCGGGGGCGGGCAAGCGAGCTGGCGCAGCACTTCCAGAAACGACCGGCCCTCGCCGGCGAGTTTCGTCTCGAGCCGCTGCGTACAGTCGCATTCACAGCAGGCCCACGGCTCGGTGCCGTTCTCGTCGCGGCAGCGCGACCGCGCGTGCGCGTCCTTCACCTTGATCAGCTCGAAATACTCTTCCCAGTATGGCCGCTCTTCGAGCAGCGGTGTCGGGCAGAAACAGACCTCCACCCAGCGCACCGCACCATCCTGGCGGATGCGGGCCTCCCCCATGTTGCGCAGGTACTCGTCGCCCGCCACGGAACCCTGCCCCAGCGCCCCCTCGTCAATCGCCCGCAGCAGGTCCACCTCTCGGCCCGGTTTCACTCTCGCCGTGACCAGATAACGCACCGTTTCCTCTCCGTTGTTCGATTCCCCCTTCTGCCATTATAGCTGGCACCCGCCTTTCCTCTTGCACCGGCCGCGCCTCCGGTAGGGGCCGGCGGACAGCCCGGCGCGGCGCTTTCGGGCACCACCCCCTTGAGCCCCTCCGTTGCGGTGGGCATAATGAATACTCTTGGAGGCCGAGTTAGAGGGACTGAACGGAACGATAGCGAATGCGCGTCACGCTGACCGTCATCGGCGGCCCCCACACGGGCCAGGCATTCTCGTTCTCCGGCCATGACACCTTCCTGGTCGGCCGGTCCAAGCGCGCTCACTTCCGGCTGCCGGCCAAGGACCGCTACTTTTCGCGCGTCCACTTCCTGGTCGAGGTCAACCCGCCACAGTGCCGGCTGATGGACATGGGCAGCCGCAATGGCACCTACGTCAACGGCCGGCGCGTCGAGGAGACGATCGACCTCAAGGACAAGGACCAGATCCGCGCCGGCCGCACCGTTCTGCGCATCAGCGTCGAGGCCACCACCGAAGTTGAGCAACCGCCCGAGCCCGAACCGATTCCCGCCGCTCCGCTCCCCCCGCCCGAGGCGGTCCCGGTCCTCGAGGCCGTCCCGCTGCCGGAAGAGCCGCTGGCGGTCCTGCCGCTCGAGGACGAAGAGGTGCTCGACGTCTCGTTGCCCGGGAGCGATCCCGGCACGGAGGGCTTCGTCGCCGAGCTCGCCGCAGACATTCTGCCGGCCGACATGCTGCCGGCCGTCTGCCGACTGTGCGAAGGCCCGCTGTCGGCCGAGCCGCCCCTGCTGCCGGACGCCCCCGCGCTCACCTGCCGCGCTTGCCAGGAGCAGATCAGCCGCCAGGACCAGTTCATCGAGGGTTATCACATCGTCCGCCCGGTCGGCAAGGGTTCGATGGGGGTAGTCTATCTTGCCGTCCGCAAGAAGGACGATGTCCCCGTCGCGCTGAAGATGATTATCCCGGCCGTTCACGGCACGACCGCTCAGCTGAAGCGATTCCTCCGTGAGGCGGAGATCCTCCAGCAGCTGTCGCACCCGAACATCGTCTCGTTCCGTGACTCGGGCGAGTCGGGAGGGAAGATCTTTTTTGCGATGGATTATGTGCGAGGAAGAGACGCGAGCCAGGTCTTGCGCACCGAAGGGCCGCTGGCGGTAGCGCGCGGCACCGGCCTGGTCTGTCAGCTGCTGGAGGCGCTGGATTACGCTCACGCCCGCGGATTCGTTCACCGCGACATCAAGCCGGCCAACATCCTCGTAACGGCAGCGGGCGGCCGCGAGATGATCAAGCTCGCCGACTTCGGGCTGGCGCGCGTCTACCAGTCGTCACAGCTGAGCGGGCTGACCATGAGCGGCGACATCGGCGGAACCGTCGCGTTCATGGCGCCGGAGCAGATCACGCACTACCGCGAGGCGCGCCCGCCGGTCGACCAGTATGCTGCCGCGGCGACGCTGTACAACCTGCTGACCGGCCACTACATCTATGACCTGCCGCGTGAGTTCCCCAAGCAGCTGGCGCTGATCCTCAATGAGGACCCGGTGCCGATTCGCACGCGCCGGCCGGACACTCCCGAGGGACTGGCGACCGCTGTCCATCGCGGCCTGGCCCGCGTCCCCGCCGACCGCTTTGGCGACGTCCGTGAGTTCCATGCCGCCCTGGCGCGCTTCGCCCGCTGACCCGTCCTGGCTATTCTCCTCAAACCAGGCTCTCGAGCAGATACTTGAGTTTGCGGACCTCGTGCTCCTTCGGGAAATTCTCCTCCGGCAGATCGCGAATATCGACCGTCAGGAGACGATCGTAATGGTAGCGCGCCAGCTGGGCGATGACGCGGCCGTACTCGACCTCGCCCTGGCCGATGTGGACCTGGAACTGGTTCGGGCCGCGGCCGGTGTCGCGCAGGTGGACGTGGCGGACATACGGGTAGACCTGGTCGAAGCTCCTGGTCTGCGGTGAGCCGGCGATGTAGTGGCTCGGGTCGAGTGTCAGACCCAGGCCGGGGACGCGCTGGCACAGCGTCACCGCCGTGTCGGGGTCTTCGGTCAGCGTGCCCGAGCGAGTGGCGACCGTCAGCAGGAGCCCATCCTTCTCAGCGAGGCGAAGCAGCCGCGTCAGTCTTTGCACCTCGCGGTCCAGGGAGGAGCCTGACGGCGCTGCCGACAGCGTCAGCAGCGGTACCATCGACACGCGAGCCAGCCGACAGACGGCACGGAACTGACGGTCGAACTCCTCGCTGTCGGGGGCGTCGATTTCCACGGAGATGGCGGCGGGCACCAGGCCCGCGGCGAGCCGCAACCGGCTGGCCGCGGCGCCGACGTCCTCGGCCACCTGCGACGGCTTGAGATGGTTGCCGCTCTCGTGGACCGCCACGTCGATTTTGTGGAACTGCAGTTCGGCGATGGTCCGCAGCGCGTCCTCGAACGGATAGCCGTCGAAGCACAAAGTGGAACAGGCGACGTACACGATTTCCTCCCTGTTAACAAAGTGGAGGGGGAAACCTCGTTCAGACCGTCCCCCGTGCAGCGGTCCTATAGCGACGACCCCGCCGGCAGGCAAGACCACTTTTCGAGAGCGACACTCAGGAGAACAGGCCCTGGCGCCACATACACAGGAAGTCCATCGACAGGGCCATGCTCATGTGGAGGGCGGTCCCTATCCAGATGGAACGCGTCTTGAGGCTCAGGAAGCCCAGGGCGATGCCCGCGACGAGGGCCCCCAACGTCTCCGGCATCGGCTTGCGGAAGTGGATCATGCAGTACGGCACGGTCATGACGAAGATGGCGTAGAAGCCGAAGCGGTGCTTGGTGCCGTGGACCATGAAGCCGCGGAAGAAGAACTCGAGGCCGATGAACTGCACCCCATAAGAGAGTTCCCAGACCCAGAAACGCGGCCACAACGGTTGCCCGGGCTGGATCTTGTAGAAGGGGTACGTTTGCTGGAAGTGGGCGTTGTGCGAGATGACAAACAGGATCGGCAGCATGACGCCGAACAGGACGACGTAGATCCACCAGTCGGCGAAGGCGCCGCGCGGTTTGAGGCCGTAGTCCCGCACCCGTTCGCGGAAGACGAAGAGGATTACCAGACAGGGCAGGAAAACGTAGGTAGCGAAGCTGAACAGCGCCCAGTAGACGTAGCCCTTGAGGCGGGCATCCTCCGGGTCGGTCATGAAGGCGTCGAAGCGGGCGCCGGCCCTGTCCAGGCCGAGCAGGCGAAGCAGACCGACGATCCAGTCGTGGTAGGAGTCGAGGTACGCTTGCAGCGTCAGCACCACCCCGGCGGTGAGCAGGACCCAGACCACCTTCCCATCGACGCAGCGCGATTCCTCCCGGGCAAGGAAGGCACGGTTCTCGCGGTCGATGCGCTGCCAGGGTTCGACGAAGAAATAGTTCCAGAATCGTCGGAGGAGGTCTGCCACGGGGGCCTTGCTTCCAGCGGTGACGTTTCCCTCTGTTGTACGGGGCCCACCGCTGGTGCGACAAGACGCACCGGCGCGGGGTTGTAGGACGGATTTCCAATCCGTCCGTGTGTGAAGCCCGGACGGATTGGAAATCCGTCCTACAAAAGACACCAGCCCGACGCGCCAGCAAGGGACGTCGCCTGCCACCGCGTACCGAAGTTTTCGGTTGTGCGTGTTCCAAGGAGCGAGTAGATTGACAGTCGCGGTGTGGAGGGCCCGTCCGGGTTTCTTTGCTCGCGGGGGGACAGTGATGCGTGCAATTCCCGCGGTGATCGCAGTGGTCCTGGCGGCGTTCGTCGCGGCGGCCCCGCCCAAGGAGACGAAGCCCAGGATCAGGCCGGGCGCCAAGAACCTCATTCCCAACGGCGATTTCGAGGCCGGCATCGACACGCCGACCGGCTGGCAGAAAGTCGACGGCCTGACCACCTTCTGGGTCAACGACCCCGACGGCAAGCGCGGCAAGGTCATCAAGTTAGACACCGACGTGCTGCAGGAGCAGGGGTACGACTGGTGGGTCAAGATAGCCAACGGCGCCAAGGCCAAGGACGCTCCAAAGAAGAAGCCGACGACACCGCCCAAGTACGATACCCTCGCCGGGCTGGATGGCGTCTGGTACTGGAGCGACTTCTTCCCCCTCGAGAAGGGCAAGGCGTACTGGCTGACGCTCGACGTCAAGGGGCCGGAGATCATGGCGTGGCTGGTCGGGTATCCCGAGAAGGGCTCGACCGCCTTCGGCGCCGACGCCAAAGCGTTCCAGGAGTATTTCCGTGATAAGAAGGCCGGCAAGCCGCGCGACAACGTGCGCGGCTTCGACTCGATCCTGGCGCGCTATGACTACCGCGGACAGCTCAAGGCCGGCGGGCCCAACGAGTGGCGCACTTATTCGCGCCGCGCCAAGCCCTTCCGCCCGACCGAACACACGCCAAACGTCCGCTTCGGCCGCATCTTGCTGCTGCCCTACTGGCCGCCGGGCGAATACTACGTCGACAATGTCCGCCTCGTCGAGGTCGAGGACCCGGAGACCAGCGAGGGACGTTCCGATTAGCCCGACGCGCCAGCGAGGAAGGACGTGTTCCTCGCTGGCGCGTCGGGCTAACCAACCACGAGACTGCGACATGAGTCGCTTCAAGAAGGTGCAGCTGTCGGCGGTATTGGCCGGATTGGTGCTGACGTTAGCATTCGTCGGGATGCGGCTGCTCCGGCCAACTGACAACCTCAAGGCCACCCTCCAGGGACACACGGACATAGTGGCGACTGTGGCATTCAGCCCGGACGGCAAGACACTGGCCTCGGGGAGCGCGGACCGGACGATCAAACTCTGGGACGTGGCAACGGGCACGGAGAAGGCCACCCTCAAGGGACACAGGGAAAGCCTGTGGTCCGTGGCGTTCAGCCCGGACGGCAAGACACTGGCCTCGGCCGATTGGGAGTCGATCAAGCTGTGGGATGTAGCCACCGGCACGGAGAAAACCACCTTCCACACAAAGCTTACGATGTCCGTGGCCTTCAGTCTGGACGGCAACACACTGGCCTCGGGAAGCTTGGACCGGACGATCAAGCTGTGGGACATGAAAACCTACCAGGAGCAGGCTACCTTGAAGGGACACGGGCATGCGGTGAAGACTGTGGCATTCAGTCCCGGTGGTAAGACACTGGCCTCGGGAGACATGGACCGAGGGGTCAGACTCTGGGACGTGGCAACGGGCAAGGAGAAGGCCACCTTCTGGGGACACAGGGACGGCGTGTGGTCCGTGGCATTCAGTCCCGACGGCAAGAGACTGGCCTCGGGAAGCTTGGACCGAACGATCAAGTTGTGGGACGTAGCAACGGGCAAGGAGAAGGCCACCCTCAAGGGACACACGAGGACCGTGTTCTCCGTGGCATTCAGCCCGGACGGCAAGACGCTGGCCTCGGGGAGCGAGGACCGGACGATCAAGCTGTGGGACGTAGCCACCGGCAAGGAACAGGCCACCTTCCAGGGACACGGGGCGTATGTCTTTTCCGTGGCCTTTAGCCCGGACGGCAAGACACTCGCTTCGGGGAGCGTTGACTGGACGATCAAGCTGTGGAACATCCCTGACAGCAAGTAGCGTCCCCCGACCGCCAATTGGCTCAGATTCGACCGCGTGCAGTATCGGTGAGCACGCCCGGAGGGATTTGAAGAGTGTCAGGCGCCGAGAGTCGCCCTCGCTTCAACCAGGCGCCCGACGGCGCAGTGTTGCCGGGCCGCGACGAGACGCTCGCACCAGTCCGACGTGAACGGGACGGGGGTTCCGGGAGGGGGCGGGTCCGGCACGAGCCGGCGCGACAGAACCTCGCACAGTTCCGCGAGCCCCTCCCCGGTCCGCGCCGACACGTGAACGACCCCCTCCGCCGACTCGAGGTCCCACACAGGAGGCAGATCGATTTTGTTGATGACACGCAGAACGGGCGTTGCAAGGGCCTCGGGCCAGGCCGGCGCTGTCGATACATCGACCAGCCACAGGCAGAGGTCCGCCATCTCGGTCGCGGCCCGCGCCAGGTCGATGCCCTGCTCCTCCAGCGACTCCGCGCCCTCACGCACCCCGGCCGTGTCGGCCAACTCCACCGGCCAGCCGTCGATGGCGACCCGGGTCGTGACGACGTCGCGCGTCGTGCCGGGCGTCTCCGCTACGACGCTCCGCCGGAACCCGGCCAGCGCGTTGACGAGACTGCTCTTGCCGACATTCGGCGCCCCCGCGACGACCACCCGCCAAGGCGTCGTCAGGTGTCGCCCCAGCGCCGCATAACGTGTCAGTGACTCCAGAAGTTTTTCGGCCTCGCGCGCGTCCCCTCGTTCCAACACGGCTCGAACGTCCGCGAGGGCCCGCTCCATCGCTCCCTGGTACTGGTCGAGCAAGATCGACGCGGTGCGCGGCGTTAGGGCCCGCGCGAGAGCGATGGCCGCCTCCGCGCGAAGTGCCGATGCCTCCGTTCTCCGCTCCCAATCCTCCCAGGAGCCGACACGCATGCCACGCGCCCGGAAGACGTCAAGCAGCATGTCGATCAGTTCGCGGCCGCCGTGGCAGTGCAGTTCGACCCAGGGAACCGACTCGGCCCGGCGCAGCGCCAGCACGGCCTCGTCTTTCATCTCCTCGCCGAATCGTCCGAGCCAGAACCACCCTGGCTTCACGTCCACGGCTGATTCCGGCAACTCGCCGGAGCGCGGCGTGAAGAGGGCGCGGCAGACGGCCCAGGACTCGGGCCCGTGCAGGCCGAGCGTCGCGAGGGCGGCGGTCCCGGGCGGCGTCAGGCAGGCGACGAATGTGTCCGGCGGGACGGCGGTCACGGCAGAACCTCCGCGCTGGCCAGGACACCCTCGAGCGTCTGGTCCGGCCAGAAGACGGCCGGTATCGGTGTATCGAGTGCCTTGTGCAGCAGCGCCCCGTCTCCGCCGGTGACGAAGAGGGCGGGCGGCACTGCAGATCGGGCCGCGAGCGAATGCACGATCTTCTCGATGCCGCCGACGACCGCGTGGAAGATGCCGGTCTCCAGCGCAGGCACCGTGTCGGCCGCCGGCAGCGCGGGCACCAGCTCCCGAATCGTCACGAGCGGCAGAAATGCGGTGTAATCAATGAGAGATTGTGCCATCAACCGAAACCCGGGAAATATGGCCCCGCCGCAAAACGTGTGCGACTCATCCAGCCAGTCGACAGTCACCGCCGAGCCGGCGTCGACGAGGACCGCGGGCTGGCCAGCGGGCAGGCGTCGCTTCGCCGCGACCGCGTCGAGCAGGCGGTCGATGCCGACGCGGTGGGGTGCCACGACGCGGGTTACCAGCGGCAACTGTTCGGCGCGCTCCAGCAGAACTACGCCGTATCCCTGGGCCAGCAGCCAGTCGCGCAGCCGT
>JACOUH010000481.1 GCA_016177925.1 Planctomycetota bacterium
ACGCATCGTCTCGGGGAGCGCGGACAGTACGGTGAAGGTGTGGGACGCGCACACCCGACAGGAGGCGCTCACCCTCAAGGGGCACACCGGCCAGGTCTGGAGCGTGGCGTTCTCTGCCGACGGCACGCGCATCGTCTCGGGGAGCGGGGAGTCCCAGGTCATCAAGCCCGGAGAGGTGAAGGTGTGGGACGCGCGAACGGGACAGGAGACGCTTGCCCTCAAGGGGCACACCGGCCCAGTCCTGAGCGTGGCGTTCTCCGCCGATGGCAAACGCATCGTGTCGGGGAGCCAGGACCAAACGGTGAAGGTGTGGGACGCCTCGCCAGTATCCAGGGCGACAGACGAAGTCCCCGCTCGCCCACGCTGAAGACGCGGCCCCTGACCGACTGTCCTGCTCGGCTGTCTGGTGAGATCAGTAGCCGACCTGCCCGACGATCGCGGCCGGACAGCCGGTGCCGAGGAGGAACTGGCGGATCTCGCCGTGTTTGTGGGCCCTTCCGCAGCATCCCCGAGCTGGACCAGGGCGGCGCCAAGGCAGAAGCACCCTGAAATCAGGAAGGAAACAAGCCTTGCTGGATCAGCTCTTGCCGGAGTCTGACGCGGAGCAGGTCGTTCATGTCCAGGACTTCGACGGTGGTTCTTCCCACGGCGGTTTTCCCGATGAGTATTGCCCCTTCCAGCCTGAAATGTCGTGCCCAGACGTGACGCCGGGGGTTGAAGAGACGAGTGATCTTCTTTGTCTTCGGGTCGATTCCGACGAGATTTGGGCCTTTCTGAAGGTTGCATCGAAGGCAGGCCCAGGCGAGGTTACCCGCGGAATCCTTGCCTCGGTGTTGTTTGGCGATGATGTGCTCAACATGGAAGGGGATCGCGACATGGGCTTCCGGCAGATGACAGTATTCGCAAAGCCCCGCCGCCCTCTGTTCGACCGCTTCCTTTGTCGCTTCGTCCATCCCTGGACCCTCGGGGAAGCTACTTGCTCTTGAGTGATTTTCGGGCTTTGAGATGAAGCAGGGAGAGCACGTCACCCACGAGGACGTAGTTGGTCAACTCTTCCCGCTCGGCAGGGGAGAGTTGACCTTCCTGATTTTTCTGGGCCAGTTCGTGCATGCGGGCCTTGTCCGCGTCGCTGAAGTTGAGGGAGAGGATGCCGCGCGCTGCCTCCGCAGGGAAGTTACCGTTACGCTGGATGAGGCGAACCCAGATGTCGCTCTCGGTTGTCTTGGTTTCTGCTTGTGTGGTCTGCATGGTCGTTCTTCTCGCCTCGTTTTCTCGATTGTACCACGAGCAGCGAGGTTGCCGAAAGCCGAAGTGTCGCAGCATCCCCGAGTGCCCGAGCTGGACCAGGGCGGCGTCGAGGCAGATGCCCTCAGAACACGGACCTCGACCAGGAAGGTCGTGTTGCGGTATCCTGAAGGGGAGGAGAACACGCACAGGGAGAACGTACCGTCCGCAACAAGCAAGGGGCCGACGGCACTGCAGCAAACCAGGTCGATCGACGTTACCGGACTGCCAGGGTATCCTGGGCTCTGACGGGGAGAACATTCGGACAAGACGAGGGAAAACACAATGATCAAGCACCTGCAAGCCATTTATGAAAAGGGCGTTTTACGGCCCTTGGAGCCGCTCGACCTCAGCGAGCAGCAACGGGTGACCATCGCCGTCAGCGACGAGGCGCCCGCCGAGCCGTGGCTGGACACCGAGTGCCTGGCCGCAGCGGCCGCCGAGGCCGACGACACCGTGACCCTCGAAGAGGTCCGGGCGGCGCTGGCAAAGATCCCCGGCTCACTCACCGCAGACTTCATTGCGGAGAGAGAAGACCGTTAGATGGCCGACAACTTTTTCGACACCAGCGCCCTGGGGAAGCACTACCACACGGAGGTGGGCACCCCGAAGGTGGACCTGCTGCTCGCTGACCCGGGCGCGCGGCACTTCCTCTCGCGCCGCACGGTCGTCGAGATCCAGTCCGTCTTCGCCAAGAAGGTGCGGACCGGCGTCTTGAGTCTCGCCGACTTTCAGCTCCTCTGCCGCCGCTTCCGGCGACGTGCGTCGCCGGCGGTTCCAGGTCGTACGGGTCACCGTCCCCCACTTCCGGGACGCCGAGCGACTGATTCGCCGGCTGGCCCCCGCCCACAACCTCCGCACCCTTGACGCCATCCAGCTCGCCGTGGCGCTGGACCTGCACGGCCAGGGCCTGGTGAGCCAGTTCGTCAGCGCCGACCACAGCCTCTGTTCCCTGGCCGGCGGCGAGGGCCTCGGCGTCGTCAACCCCGAAAGACCGTAGTCGCCGCGGCCGGCTCGACCTTTGAGGAGAACGGCGACGGCGCTCTGCAGGTCATCAGCACCGGACGCCCGTTTCCATCAGGGTTCCCCAATCTTTCCCGGTTTCGCGATGGCCCTCTCCACGTCGCTTAACACCTCGTCCCATTTGGTCGCGGAACGGAGAGCCTCGGAATAAAGTCCGCTCAACAGTTCCCAATCGTCGTCACCTTCCTCCGCCTTCAGGTGTGCGATTAATGCCTTGCGCTCGTTCCAAACCTCCATGACCACGAAGTCGGGTTCGGTCGCCGGTGAGCGGAACAGGAGTCGGATTTGGGATTTTGGAAAAACGACATGCAAAACCTCTTCATCTCCCTCCAAAAAGGATCTCTTCCACTCAACCTCGTTGAGCTGGGTCCTCTGCAACAGTTTCGTTGCGATGTCCCGGAGCTTTGCGTTCGGTGTCATCGTTCGTCTCCTGGGTGATGGCCGGGAACCAATCGAGCGGCGGAACGCCGTGGGATGCGGAGGCGCCCGACTCGCTGTGAAGAACGATGCACGGCTCACCGCCGGCGGTGAGCCGTGCGGCCATTTCTGAGGCCTTTTGCCAAGGATCATCGCCGCGATACCAAGTTTTGGCCTTGGCGGGGTCGTCCGACCAGGCCTGCCCGGTCCACCATCGGCCCTGCCGGTTGATGAGGACGAATCCAGTCTGTCTATAGCGGTTCACGGTGTTACCTCCCCATTCAGGGTAAGCGACTTTAGCTCGCTTGTCCACGGAGTAGAGGTACTCTGCCCCCTGCCCCTCCGGCCGCAGGGGGACTACAAAGCCTGCCAGGGAGCCTGGTCCGCCTCGATGACCTCGAAGACGTAGCCGTTGGGATCGCGGAAGAAGAAACGGGCGAAGGGCGTCTCCCGTTCGGGTTCGATAACCACCGCGCCGTGCTCCGGGAGCCGCCGTCGCAGGGCGACGAACTCCCCCGGCGGGACGACGAGAGCGACGTGCCGGCCGAACTCCGCCTCGAACGGCGATGGCTCGAAGTCCGCCACCTCGACCAGGTGCAGCTCCTGCCCCGGCGCAATCTCCAGCCATGCCGCCGGCCGGTCGATGTTGCCGGGCCGGCGAATCGGCCGCCAGCCCAGCGCCCCGGCGAAGAAGGCCTCGGACTTGCGGACATCACGGGTAGCAAGAGTGAAGTGGGTCAGTGGCATAAGATTCTCCCAAAATGGTGCATCACACCCGAAGGTATGGTAGAGCAACAGGGAAGAGGGACAAGTTTGGAAGAGAGGAGGCCGGGAGACGGACATGAAAGGGAAACTACATCTGTCCATCGTTTCGCTGTTCCTGCTGGCGACGCTCGCAGTCTCGCCGGGGATTGCCGGAGACACCGACCGGCGCATGCCGCTGCTGATGCCCGACGACTTCGCCGAGTTGCACCTGTGTGGCTGGCGTGTCGAGTCGGGGACGCCGGACCCGCACAATCCGCTCCTCGAGGGCGAGATGCCCTGGGACCGGGGCGGGATCGGCATTCATGGTTCCGTGTTCAAGGACCCCCTTGACAGGCGCTGGAAAGCGTACCTCGTCTGCACCCCGGCCGAGGCACTGCCCCAGAAGCAGCCCGAGAACCAGGGCAAGCCGTGGGCGTCCGAGAATCATGCCCATCGCCGCGTCTGCCTGTTCGAGAGCGACGACGGCATCCACTGGACGCGGCCCGCGCTGAACAATGTCCCCTTCGGGGATCGCAAGACGACGAACATCCTCTTCGATGTCGGCGAGGGGGTGTCGGCGTATTCCTCCGTCCTCGTCGATCCGGGCAACAAGGAATGGCCTTACGAGATGTTCGTACTCCGCGAAAGTTGGGGGGCGGTCAAGGGCAAGGCGCCCAAGGGCAACGGCTACTACCGCTATCGGTCGAAAGATGGGAAAAAGTGGGAGAACACGGGCGAGTTCATCAACGACCCGATGAAAGGCGACCTTTGTTTCTTCTATCGCGATCCCCTCACCCCTGCCCCTCTCCCCCCGGGGGAGAGGGGTGGGGGTGAGGGGGGGTACGTCGCTTACTACCGGCTGGGCGGGCCGCGCAAGTCGACCGATCATGTGCCCGTCTACGAGGACTTCCCGCGCCGCAGTTGCTTCCGGGCTGTCAGCCGCGACGGCAAGAAGTGGGTCAAGGACCCGCTGATGCTCCTGACCGCGGACGAACGCGACCACCGCGACACGCAGTATCAGGAATGCGTGCCGCTGAAAGTACACGGGGGATACGTCGCCCTGGTGACGATGTACTTGCCGCTGACCCAGACGCTGAACCTGCGCCTGGCCGCCTCGCGGGACGGCCGGCAGTGGTGGTTCCCCGATCGGCGGCCGTGCCTGGACAATGCCCCGCTGGGCGACTACGGCGGCGGCATGATCTGGCAGAGCCAGTACCTGATCGTCGACGGGGGCAAGCTGCACGTCTACTACGGCGGCACGGAAGGCCCGCACCGGCAGATCGCCGACACCCGCGCCCCATCGAAGGAGGTCGGCTACCAGGAGAAGGTCATCGACCACGGCGCTCACTTCCTGCCGTTCAACGCGGCCCTGTGCCGGGCCTCCTGGCGAGCGGATCGCCTCTATGCACTCGCCTCGTCGGCGGGCGGCCCGACGCTGGGCGTTGCCGTGACGAAACCGCGACGGCTCGGCGGCAAGAAACTGTTCGTCAACCTGGTCACGCGGCCGGCGAAGAAAGCGAGCCAGGCGAACCTGGATGCGGGCGCCCTTCAGGTGGAACTGCTCGACGCCGCGGGCAAGCCGCTGCCCGGGTTCACGCAGGACGACTGCCCGCCTCTGAAGGGAGATCATGCAGCCCTGGCGGTACGTTGGAAGGGAGGAGAGATAGCCCCGGCGGCGGCGCGGCAGGCGCGGTTCTCCCTGAAGCGAGCCTTCCTCTACGGGTTCGAGTTTCGCGATAGCGACACACAGGAACAAGGACGGAAGACCGAGCCGCCAGTCATCGACCTCGGCAGCCGGCGGGAGCTACTCGTCGATGATTTCCTGATCGAGAAACGCGATGGTCTGGAACTGCGACTGCAAACACCCGTGCCGCGCGAAGTCGTGCTCAAGCACGACGCGCCCTGGGAGGGAACCGGCTGCGGCTATCACACGATCTTCCGCGACGGCGATCTTGTCCGCATGTACTACATCGCCGGAGAACTGACCAATGAGGAGGGGACGAAGCTGGCGTCGCGGCCGTTCTTTGCCTGCTACGCCGAGAGCAAGGACGGCATCCACTGGGTGAAACCCGAGCTGGGGCTGTTCGCGTTCGGCGGCTCGAAGAAGAACAACATCGTCTGGGCGGCGAAGGGCCTCGATAACTTCACGCCGTTCAAGGACCCGAACCCCGGCTGCCGGCCGGGCGAACGCTACAAGGCGGTCGCCTCCGGCCCCGGCGGGCTTTTTGCGTATCGATCAGCGGACGGCATCCACTGGGCGCCGCTGGCGGACCGACCGATCATCACCAAAGGGGCGTTCGACACGCAAAACAACGCCTTCTGGGATCCGCTGCGTAAGCATTACTGGTGCTACGTGCGCGACTTCCACAAGGGCATCCGTGACATCCGCGTGGCGACCTCGGCCGACTTCCGCACCTGGACACCGCCCCAGCGGTTGAAGTTCGGCGATGCGCCGGACGAGCCGCTCTACACCAACCAGGTTCAGTCCTATTATCGCGCTCCGCACCTGTTCGTCGGCTTCCCGACGCGCTATGTCGAACGGCAATGGTCGCCTTCGATGAAGGCCCTGCCGGACCCGGAGCATCGCCAGCGGCGGATGAAGTTCCATCCGCGCTACGGCACGGCGGTAACGGATGGCCTGTTCATGACCAGCCGCGACGGCCGCACCTTCCGCCGCTGGGACGAGGCCTTTCTCCGTCCCGGCCCGGAGCGAAAGCACAACTGGCTCTACGGCGATGGCTACCAGAACCTCGGCCTGCTCGAAACCGCGGCGGAGGACCCCGAGGCCCCGCCGGAGCTGTCGATCTACGTCATCGAGGACAACTGGAAGCGGGCCACGCGGCTGCGCCGCTACACGCTGCGGATCGACGGTTTCGTCGCGCTGCACGCTCGACACAAGGGCGGCGAGTTCGTGACGAAGCCGCTCATGTTCCGCGGCAAGAAGCTGGCACTGAACTTCGCCACCTCCGCCGCGGGTCACCTCCGTGTCGAACTGCAGGACGCCGCCGGCACGCCGCTCCCCGGCTACACGCTCGCCGAGAGCGATGAACTCTTCGGCGACACGCTGGACCGGGTGGTGACCTGGAGGGAGAAAGCCGACGTGAGTTCCCTGGCGGGCAAGCCCGTCCGCCTCCGGGTGGTGATGAGCGAGGCCGATCTCTTTTCCTTGCGGTTCAGCGAGTAGGAGCGGACAATAACGACGCCCGACCCGAGGACCGATCATGAGCGCTCATCCCTGGCACGACATCCCGCTGCCCGAAGACCTTGCCGCATGGTTCCCGGCCTACATCGAGATCCCCAAGGGCTCGAAGGTCAAGTATGAACTGGACAAGCGGACCGGGCTGCTGATGGTCAGCCGCGTCCTGTACAGCGCCGTCCACTACCCGGCCAACTACGGCTTCATCCCGCGCACCTACTGCGACGACGGCGACCCGCTCGACGTGCTGGTCATCGGCCAGGAGGAGGTCGTGCCCGGGGTGCTGCTCCGCGCCCGTGCCATCGGCTTGATGCGAATGCGCGACGAGAAGGGACAGGACGACAAGATCATCGCCGTCCACGTCGACGACCCGGAATGTACCGCTTACCACAACGTCGAAGACGTTCCGCCGCACCGTCTCCGCGAGCTGAAGCGGTTCTTCCTCGACTACAAGGTACTCGAGGGCAAGGAGGTCATCGTCGACGAGCCGCTCGGCGTCGACCTGGCCCTGCCGGTCATCCGCGAGGCGATCACGTTCTACCGGCAGCACGAGGTCGAACTGCGCTGACGCGCAGGCTCGCCGCGAGCGGGGCGTGTGAACCCCCCGATCCAGTGAAGCACCGGGGGGGCTCACACCCCCCCGCTCGCCTCATTTCAGAGATTCAAGAGATGTGATCCCTCAAGGATAGATCACGGCCGGTGTGTAGTAGGTGACGCGGCGCGGCGTGTAGATCGGCGCGGCGTAGCCGACCACCGGAGCGCCGTAGTTGACTGTCGTGACGCTGCGGCGGCCGAACAGGCCGTAGCGGTACGTCGACACGCTCACCGGCGCGGGCGCCGCGTAGGCTGTCACGACGGGGGACGCGTAGGTCGTCACCACGGGAGAAGCGTAGGCCGTCACCACCGGAGAAGCGTAGGCGACGACCGGCGCCGGGGCATAGTAGGTGACCGTCGGCGCGGCCGTGTAGTAGCGGACGGTCGCGACCGGGGCCACGACCACCGGCGGGCAGTAGGTCTGAGCGTGCGCCGACAGCGGCGCGAACGCGAGCAAGGCCACAGCAAACCACCGGGACAGACGCAACATGGTTGCACCTCCTGTTCACGGACACGCGCTGGGTTGCTCTTTCCTTTGTACAGGTCGCGTCGCTGCTTTCCAAGGGCGGCGCCACCAAACACGAGCGGTGGGCGGCGGGGGTCGCATGGCAGACGACAATGCCGCGTTCCACCCTGTCGCCCCTGCCCGGCCGCTGTTATACTTCTCGCAGGCGCCCGCCCCGGCGCTGTTGCCGGACTGTGACAGGTCTTCTTCCTTCGCCGAGCTTCAGGAGGCCGGGCATGTCGATCACAGCGCGTCGTCTCGCGTCCTTGCTCGTCCCGGTCGTGCTGGCGGGCCTCTTGCTGCTGCCGGCGGGCTGCGGAAACCAGAGCGGTCCGGGCCGGGACCAGGAGCCCTCTCCCCCGGCCGACCACAACAATGGGCATCACGCCCATCACAAGAAAGCGAGGGGAAAGAAGACAGGGACGGAAACTCCGGAGACCGTGTCGCAGGCACCTGCCGAGCGCGCTGCTCCCGCCGGCCCCGCGCCCGCTCAGCCTGCTGAAGGATATCTGTTCTGCTTCTGGAACGTCGAGAACCTCTTCGACGACCAAAGCGACAAGCACTACAGCAAGGTCGACGAGCGCTATGACAACGAGTTTGCCAAGGCGCCGGGCCTGCTCGACCAGAAACTGGCCAAGCTCAGCAAGGTGCTGCTGTCGCTGAACGGCGAACGGGGGCCCGACATCCTGGCGGTGGCGGAGGTCGAGAGCGAGCGCGCCGCCGACCTGCTGCGGCAACGACTGAACAGGGACCTTGGCAGCAAGGCGGAGCCGTATCGGAACCTCCTGTTCAAGGAGAACAAGACGGGCCGCCACATCGCGACGGCGATCCTGACACGCCTGCCCGTCCGCGGCGACCAGACGGTCAAGCTCGACGCCCACCGCCGCATCCTCGAAGGGCACCTCGTTGTCAACGGCCACCAGCTGGTGATCATCGCCAGTCACTGGACCTCGCGCGTCTCCGACAGCGAGACGGAGGGCAGCGGCCGGTCGAAGTATGCGGACATCATCTACGGCCGATTCAAGCAGATGTTCCTGGCCAACCGCGACATCGACTTCCTCGTCTGCGGCGACTTCAACGATACGCCCGAGGACGCCAGCGTGACCGACCACCTGCATGCGACCGGCGACCGGCGGGCGGTGACGAAGGCCACGCGCGCGCCGCGGCTGTTCGACCTGTCCGCCCGACGCGACAAGGAGAAGTTCGGCACGCACCGCTACGAGCGGAAGTGGTTCCTCTTCGATCAGATCGTCGTCTCGCCGGGGCTGCTCGACAACAAGGGCTGGACGGTACTGCCCGACACGTTGCAGACGGTGCGGCCCCGTTCGATGCAGAACAAGTTCGGCGGGCCATGGGGTTTCGACCGAACCTACGAGGACCGCTCGATACGCGACGGCGGCACCCGCGACAGTGGGTCGCGCGGCGTCGCCGACCATTTCCCCGTGACGGTCCGCCTCAAGGTCCAGAAGTAGCAGGCCGATTCAACAGCCCGGCCCCTGGGCGGCGGCGGGGGTCCTCTCCCGGGAGGTGCCGAGGGAAGAAGTGGCCGGGACCGTTGAGTCGCGTTGGCATGGTTCTGTGGGTTTTTCGGCGTTGACCAAACCGACTGTTGGCAACCGCCGCGACCAGGGGAACAACGGGGCATCCCCCGGCCGTGTCCTTTGAGCGACTTAATAATTGACCACCCTTTGCCCTTGGCATCCTTCAGAGCGGCTTCGATTTCCTTGTTGGTATTTCTCGCCATGCACTCGTTTCTCTAGCGAGCAGAAAGGGGTGGGGAGTCGTTACAGATCGGAAACGACTCCCGACTCCTTTTCCCCCGCGACTCCATGTCGCGCCGAACGATGAAGTTCAGCAGCGGGGCCGGCTCCAAGCACTTCATACCTGGGAATGCCGTGATGCCGGCCCCGTCTGCTGTAACGGTTGGTTCGGCCCAGAAGCCTTGAATGACCCCGATTCCGTACTGGAGAAACGGATCGCACGGACGAGACAGGGGCAGTTTACCTCTTTCACCCCAAATGGGCGAGAGCGTGCTGCCACGTTTCAGCAAGACCACGCAAAGCGTCGTAATATACTCCGCTCTTTCCCGCACTCAGGTTTCTGGCCGAAGCAACGTACCCCTTGATGTCCTGGGTGCGCATGAGCGTCCGCATCCGCTCAAGCAACTGGCCCTCGGCTCTCGAGTCTGATTCGTCGAGGTCATGGGATGCCATCTGAAACAAGTTGTTCAGGATTGATCCCAGCGCGTGCGCCTGCATCTCTTCGTCTTTGCCTGTCGTCACGAGGGCAAGGGCTTGCTTGGCGAGGTCCAACCCCTTCTCGAAATCGCCATCATGGAAGTAGCTCCTTCCGAGGTCCAGCAGCACGTTGGCCTGGGCACGCGGGTCCTTGAGGCTGCTTACCATGCTTTCGACGTTCACGCGCATTTCATCTGCCGCGCATCGGTCGCCGCGGCGCAAATAGAGTCGATGAAGAGCACACCACACGTTCGCTTTGTAATAGGAGATGCCGAGCCTGTCTCCGAGAACTTCTGCCTCCTTGAGCCACTGTTCTCCGCGATCATCGTGGGGCAGGACGTGCGACAAGGCCATCCCCAGGTTCGACAGCACGAGATACTCCTCGCCTGCCCATTGGCGCGACAACTCAGAGTCCGCGACCGAGCGTTGCCGTCCTTGGGTATCAACGAACAGCCGGCTCGTTTCCTCACACGTGATCTGGACGGCTCTTTCCGGCGCGCCACCGTTCGCTTGTGTGAGGGCCAACCGCGCCAACCCCTTGCATTCCAGCATCTGAAAAAGGACTAAATCGTTGCCGCTCGCGACCCGTTGCTTGCGCTTCCTGAGAATCGTTAGCGATCTCTGAAAGCGGCTCTCGGCGTCACTGTAGCGTCCTTGCTGATAACAGATGTAGCCGAGATCCAGAAGGATCTCGGCGTCGGCCGTCGTGACGCTGTTCCGTTCGGCGATTCTCAGGGCGTCCTCGAACCATCGGGTGGCTTTCGCGAGGTCAGGCGGTTGCTGGGCCTGCAAGAACCCACCTAGCATCCGTTGGTGGTCCATTTCTTCGTGCCAGTCGCCGACCGTGTGGGCAGCCCGGGTGGCGACTTCGTGCCAGGTCACACGACTTGGCGGATTCTTGTAGGCGAGGTACAGCGCAGCCGCCTTGACAAACTTCAAGCACCATTGGGCGTGCTGGAGATCCGCTGCTCGTGGAGCGAGATGGGTGAAAAAAAAGTGCTCGATGCTCTTCCACTCTGCATCGAGTTCCTTAAAAGGCGGACTGGATAGTTCGACAAGCTTGTCGAGCTCGCGTTGTGCTTTCTGCCACAGAGGGTCGCCTGCTGTCATAACTACTCGTCTCCGTACTGGGCTTTGACGCACGCCACGATGATGGCGTGAAGCCGATAGGCTTTTCCATGTTTCCCGTGACCGACCTCCAGAAGACCGTGGTTCTTTAATACCTTGACCATTTTCCAGACTTCATCCTCTTCCTTGGGAACGCTGAGTTTCTTAGCCCATGCACGGGCGACACCGTCGATCGTCAGTCCCCCTACAACGTCTCGTTCGGTCAAGCTGATCAGGCAACGGCGAGCCTCGTCGTCCAGCTTTTCGACGCTCCGGGCAATCGACTTGGCGATGGTGACGTTCTCCAGGCCGAGTGTCTGGGCGTACCCTGTTGGCACGATGCCCTTGCCAACGACCCACGAAGGGTCAAGTAAGTCATCCAGCAGGTCTTGCAAATCGCGGCCGAGTTCGTCCCACTGTTGAAGGTAGTTTCCGGCCACGTGGATGGCGAGGGGCAAGTAACCGTATGCTCTGAGCAGCTCCTCACATTTTGACGGGTGGTTCTCGACTGCCGTTGCGGCAAGTTCCTGCAGCAATTCCAGTGCGCCTTCTGGCGACAACGGCGGCAACTGGAACTCGTCGGCCGGCGTGTTTCGGGCTCCTGACGCAATTTCGTCCTTTCGCGTTGAGATCAGAGTAACGCATCCCGGCACGTTCAACCGAAGAAAGGGATTGAGATGGATCATGTCCCAAACGTCGTCAATGATCATCAACATTTTTCGTTCGGACAACACGTCCCGAATCTTCTGCTGGGCCTTGGCGGGGCTCAGCCGCGTGGTGTCACCGGGGTTGAGTCGCTGCCACCACATGTTCAACAGATCGTGTGGTTCCGGCCGTTCTCCCATGACCAGAGTAAGGACTTCGGGAAAAACACCGCGCACCTCTGGGTCGTAGGCGATCCGCCCAAGGATGGCCGACTTGCCGACGCCGGGTACGCCCTTCACGATGACACGGCGGCAACGGGCCGCCCGTTCCGAGGCCGAGGCCAGAACGCCCAACTGGTCTGTCAATCGGTTCATGTCCGCGTCGCGGCCGACGAAGAGCTCGGGCCACGAAAGAAACGACCCGTAGACCTTGGCATCGTTCTCTGGGTCTGATGCAGGTTGACTCGAAGCCTGAGCCGGGATGCGTTCGATTCCCCTGATAAGTCGATCGATGTGATTCTGAAAGTCTCTTCCTGGATCGACTTGACAGGCGTGTCGGTACGACAGCTCAGCAAGGCTGGGTGGCAACTCCTCTTTGCTGGGCATAGAGACGCGCCCAATGAGAACCGGAATCACAGGTATGTTCCGTTGCAATGCTGCTTTGATCTCGATGCGCACAAAGTCCTCGGGGTCATCCAAGCGGCGTCCCGCACTGTCGGTGACTTGGAGCCATCGGTCACCGATGATCGCCAGAAGCACGCTACAGCGACCTACAGCACGATTGAGGTGGTCGCGAAAATCGACCCCAAACGGCATGGTATCGACATCCATGAAGACCGAATCTGAGCCAAAGTGTGACTGTAGGCATTCGTAGATGCGGCCCGCAATGCCCGCACTATCGTCTCGCCGGTAGGACATGAAGATTGTCGGCATGGCCTTTTTCCCATGTCCGCCGCCCCAGGCGATGCACCTGACCGGGGCCGCCTTCCTGGTTTCGCGCGGCATCAAGCTCTTGCAGGCGGCCCCGGCAGGTGAACTGGGTCGTTCGGCGCTGATCACCCTGCGTGGCATACGGCTCAATCAGCGCGGCGCAGCGTGTGGTATTCGTTTTCGGGACATTGACGCTTGCCGGTGAGTGCCGAACCGAAACCGCTGGCCAGCTTGCCGAGGAAGCTGTCGGATTCTTGGGTTGTTGCCGCAAGCGCACAGCCATCGCAGAAAAACAACTCGCAGTCAGTGCATCGATGGTAAACTTGGGCATCGTACGTGCCGCATTTGGCGCACCGCGCTCGAGGCTCGACACGTCGGACGTCAGAATCTCCGCACTCTGGGCATTTGCGTTGGCCAGTCAGCGCTGCACCAGCAGCGCCGAAGGCTTTCTTGAAAAAGCCACCCTCCGTTTCTTCGACGACCGCGCCCAAGGCACAGGAATCGCAGAAGAATCCGTGCGCGTCGCATCGGTAATACGACGCTGCGTCACGAGTGCCGCACTTGTCACAGCGAATTCGGGCCATAAGAACCTCCCACATGTGAAAGAGGAAAACTGTCACTATCTGGTAGTTCGGGTCGCGGGGAGGAATCCGGCGTGAAATCGTAGCCCCCCGCCGCCGAACCAAACGCTGAAGCTGACGGCGGCCGCCTTGTCGGTTTCCGCGAGGGTTCAACGTTCCTGACGGCGGCCGCCGCAGCTTAGCTTAATGTTCGGCCGCCCATGTTTCTCCGTGCTGAGTTGAGACTCAGCTAATCCGGGATACCGCTCTTCCGAACATCGCGGCAAATGGACTGTCTCATGGTGAGGAGAGGGAGCGTGGGATCATTCCTTGTTACGAAATAAGGGACCAAGGATCGGACCCCAGATGGCTCCCCAAATGAAGCCCATGATCTGGAGGCCCAGCATCCAGGCAAAGCCCCCCGCTGCACAAGCCAACGCTAAGAGCACCGCCTCGAACGCCTCCTTCTTCGCAATGGGTCCAGCAATGACACCGACAAAGCCGATCAAGCAAAAGGCCGTACTGGGAAAAGCGAAGAATGCTGCCACGCCGGCCAACCATCCTCCCGATCCCTCAAACCACTGGAACGCGCCAGTACAGCAGAAGATGTAAAGCGGGGTGCCAATTCCCGCAACGGTCAGACCAGCTGCGAGACCGGACAAGGGGCGGCCCACACACAGGCCCGCGATGAGTCCGGTAGCTGAGATTCCTCCGAACACGGCGACAAACAGGCGTTTGATTGTCCACCAGGGGCGTGGCGCTGGGAATTGACAACTCTCTCGGCCCCCAGTAGCTGGAGG
>JACOUH010000435.1 GCA_016177925.1 Planctomycetota bacterium
AGCTCCTGAGCGGGGCAGGACGGAACCTTCGCCCGGGGCCGGGGGGTCGAGGGGGTGTGAGAAGGGGTGTACACGTCTGCTTCCTCCTGAGGACGGGGTTCTTGGACCATCCCAGTTTAGGGAGGAGGCAGACGGTTAAAGAACCCGGCAGAACGGACGATCTGAATGCAAAAGTGTTACCCGGCTTTGAACCCTGCCTGCCAACTGGCCCTCTCCGTTGGCACGCTGGCAGACAGGTTGTCCCCTCAACCGGCGCTGAAGGCCTCCCGGATGCCTGCACGCAGCCGCCCAAAGTTCGTTGTGGCACTGCTCCGCAGAATCAAGACTCTGTACCGACGGGCAGTCTCTGTTCCCTGGTTGCCGGGGCAGGTGCTTGCGTGTGAGCCCGAGCCGATTTAGGATGTTGCGATCGAGCCGTTCCGGGTCGCCGTTCGTGCGAGGTGCGTTATGGACAGTGTCATTGCCTGTCCCGGTTGCCAGCGGAAGCTCCGGCTCCGCGAGGACTGCAGCGGCAAGCTGGTACGATGTCCCGCCTGCTTGATCCAGTTCTCTGTCCCCCTGTCGGAGGAGTCTGCTCTTCCTGACCCGCCCGTTCCTCGCCGCGCGCTCCCCAGGGGATCGTTCACCCCCGAAGAGGAGCGGGGTGGACCGCCGGAGAGATCCTTGTCGCGCCAGCCGCGTCGCCGCTTGTCGGAGCCGGAGGAGGATGAGTCGGAGGACTCAGCACCGCCATTGCGCCGGGGCAAGGGCGGCAGGACGTTGTGGGGGCTGGTTGTCGCCGGACTCGTGGTCACCCTGACCCTGGGAGGCTGGCTCGTCGTCCACAGGGACCGGCGCCCGAAAGCCATTCCGGAAGACGCCGGGCAACGGCGCCGGGAGGTTATGCAAGCTTTTCACCAGCCCCTGCCGCTGGATGAGAAGGAGATCGCCCGGGACGTCAAGCCGTTCTTCGATAGCCTGGGCGCTGCCCTCCGAGCGCGGAACGGGACGAACATCGTCGATCATTTCGATATGGACCGGCTCGCGGACGAGCTGATCGCCATGGATTTCTTCCCCGCCCTGATCCGGCGCGATCGACACAGTTTCGTCTCGGGCCTGCGATTGGGGATGGTCCGGGCCATGCGGCAGGAAGCGTTTCTGCTGGAGTGGGCCGATGTTGAGGTCCGCGGAGTCAAGAGACTGTCCGACGACGAGGCCGTCCTTATCGTCCGCCATCGAGACAAAGAGGGCAATTTCCAAAAGATCCGGTGGTGGCTGATTCGACGCACGGGTTCCTGGAAGGTGTACGACCTGGAGGACCTGGACGTCGGGCTGCGAATCTCAACGGCCGTCGCCAGCTTCGCTGACCTCGGGATGGAGAACCTCGCGGGCGCCGCCAACACGATGAAGCACGTGCGCGATGCGCTACTCGCCATCGCCACCCAGCAGGATGCCGACGCGGCCGAGCGACACTTGCGGCAGGCCGAGGGCGGACGCCTGCCCCCCAAACTGGATAGTCTCCGGCATTTGATTCGCGGGATGATCGGGGTGCATCGCAATGCCTTTCAGGACGCGCTGAAAGCCTTTGACCAGGCCCATCGCTGCCACCCGGACATGCCGATCCTGGACCTCCTGCGCGGGCTCGCGCACAACCGCCTGGGCGAATGGGCAAAGGGGCTGGAGTATCTGGAGGCGTACCATCGGCTGCTGGGGGACGACCCGAACGTGTGTTGTGAGATGGGATTGTCGCTACGCGGCGTGAAGCGCTTCGCCGAGGCTGCCCAGTCCTACCGCAAGGCCCTGGACATGAACCCGAAGGACGCCGACGCCCTCCTTGGCTTGCTCGGGGCGCTGGCCCCCGGGGACAAGAGGGACGACCTCGGACCGCGCTTCGCCAAGCTCGACGATCCGCGCGAGAACTTCGAGCACTTCGCCGAGGACTGCCGGGAAACGCAGGATGCCGACTCGGTGGCCCACCTCGTCTCGGCCATGCGGAAGATTGATCCCCAGTTCCCCGCGGTGGACTTTTTTGACGCCCTGGCCCAGGCCTGGACCGGAAGGGACGATCGGGCGATCCCCCTGTTCAAGGCCGCGCTGGCAAAGCAGAAGGACGCACAGAAACGCAAGGAGTACATCCAGGGATTCCTCGGAGCGATGGCAAAGGCTGGCAAGGCGGTGCCGGCTTACGCCGCCGCCCCGGACGCCACGGAGGCGTTCCGCATCCTCGCGGCCGAGCTGAGACCGGGCTATGGATCTGACGAGATGCGCCGGCTGGTCCTCGCCCACCGCAGGAAAGTCCCCCGCGACCCGCTGCTGCCGTTCTACCAGGCCGAGGTCCATGTCGCGGACGGGAACTACCAACTCGCCGACCGGGCGTTCCAGGCCGGCATGGCCAGCCCTCCGAACGCCGCCACGCTCGCCGAGTTCCGGGCCAGTCGGGTCCTGGCCCGCTTCCACACCGGACAGATGCTGTCGGCCTACACGGAGATCGGGCCGCGCCGGGAGACATTCCCGCAGCTTGTCCAACTCTGCCTGGGCGAGGACGACCTCTCCCAGCTGCAAGCCCTCCTCGACGCGCATGCGAAAGTCTCCCCGAAGGACCCCGAGGCCGTGTGGTTCCGCTGCCGCCTGAAGGCCCGTCAGAAGCAGGTTCCCGAGGCGATCGACCTCCTGCAGCAGGCCCTGGCGAAGCAGCCGGAGGAAGAGCAGACGCAGCGGGTGGAGACCTTCCTCTCCGACATGCTGGCTGCCGGCAAGATGTTGGAGGGGTATCGGGCTGCGCCCGACGCTCGCAAGGCGTTTCGTCACCTGGCCGACGAGCTGCAAGAAGAGGACCGTCCCGAGGAGCTGAACCGCCTCGTCGAGACTCACCGGCAGCACCACCCGGACGACCCGTGGGGCGTGTACTACCAGGGTGCGGCTCTGCTGGAGGAGAAAGCATGGGACCGGGCCGTCCAGGTCCTCGGCCAAGCGTGGAAGAAGGCCACGAGAGAAGACCGCCAGGTGTTCCGCTGGAGTTACGTCAGCGCCCTGTACCGAACCGGGCGGGCACTGCAGGCCTACGCGGAGGTCGAGCCCCAGAAGGACACCTTCAACCAGCTGGCCAACTTGTTGATAGCGGATGCGAAATGGAAAGAATTGGAGGACCTGATCACGGCCCGCCGCGCCCATGCCGCGGAGGACCCCGACCTGCTCTTCAACGAGGCACGCGCCCGGGTGGGGCTGAAACGATCGGCCGAGGCCATCCCCCTTCTGCAGAAGGCATACCAGCGGCAGACCGCCGATCCCCAGAAGAGTTCCTATGTCTCGACGTTTGTGCTGGACATGGAGCGGCACGGCCAGGGACTGGAGGGGTATCGGGCGGCCCCCGACAAGGTCAGCGCCTTTCGGCCGCTGGCCAGCAAGTTCCTGGCCGACAAGAAGGAGAGGGAGCTGGAGAAGCTGCTGCAAGAGCATGGCATGAAACACGCGGGCGACCTGTGGTATTCGTACTACCTGGGCGAGCTGCACCTGCTGCGAGGCGACCTACAGAAGAGCGAGCAGCAGTTCGCCGCCGCTTTGGCAAAGGCCGGGCCCCAGGAAGAGGGGATGTGCCGATCCGCCCTGTTCCGGGCGAAGGTAAAGGCGGGGAAGACAGTCGATGCGTACCTGCAAGCCAGGCCGGGGACGCGGCCGTTCGAGGAGTTGGCCCGCCTGTGCCTTGCCCAGAAGGACGCCAGGCAGCTGGGAGCGTTACTGGCCGCGCACCGCCGGGCCGACCCGGACGATTCGGGGCTTCCGGTCTGGGAGCTGGAGGTCCACTGGCTCCGCCGGGATTACGAGGGGGCATTGAAGCTGCTGGCCGAGCACCGGGAGGACGTATTCGCCCAGCAACGGCATCGCTGGAAGTATCAGGATTCCCTGGTGCGGGCGCTGGTCCGGCTGAACCGGCCGCAGCAAGCCGTCACGGAGGCGGAGGCCTTCCTCAAGGGGAAGCACGCGAACCCGGTCCTGCTGGTCCTGGCTTACGCGGCTCAGGGCGATGTCAAGCGGGCCACGGCTACGGCGGAACAGTACCGGCTGGATGTCTTCCGGCTGGCGGAATGTTATCGGGACGTCGACCTCGGGCCGCTTCTGCGCCGGACATCTTTCCGGGAGTTTCGGAAGAAGTTCCCTGAGCCGAAGGAAACTGAATGAGCGGCAAAACGATCGTCGTGCTCGCCACGCTCGACACCAAGGGTCGGGAAGCGGAGTACCTGCGCGGGTGCATCGAGCGACGCGGGCACCGCGCCCTGCTGGTCGATACGGGCGTCGTCGGCACCCCCGCCGCGGCGGCCGACGTGCCGCGCGAAGAGGTGGCTGCGGCCGGGGGACGCCCGCTGGCCGAGCTGCTCGAACGGCCAACGCGCGAGGCGGCGGCCCCGGTGATGGCCGCCGGCGCCACCAAGGTCATTGCCGCCCTGGTGGCGCAGGGGCGGGCCCACGCCGTGCTTTCCCTGGGCGGGACGCAGGGGACGACCCTCAGCACGGCGGTCATGCGGGCGCTGCCGTATGGTTTCCCCAAGGTGATGGTCTCGACGATGGCCTCGGGCAACGTCGCCCCGTGGGTCGACACCAAGGACATCACGATGATGTTCTCGGTGACCGACATCATGGGGTTGAACCCGTTCATGCGGAAGATCCTGGCCAACGCGGCAGCGGCCGCCTGCGGCATGGCGGAGGCGGAACAGGGCGCTTCTCTGGAGCGGGGCGGACGGCCGCTCGTTGGCGTGACGACCGTCGGCATCACCACCCAAGGGGCGATGAAGGCGGTCGAGGTGCTGGAGCGCGAGGGCTTCGAGGCGATCGTCTTCCACGCCGTCGGCACCGGCGGCCGGGCGATGGAGGAGATGATGCGCCAGGGCCTGATTGGCGCGGTGCTCGATTTCTCGATCATCGAGGTGTCCAACGAGATGCACGCGGCGCTTCTGGCCGGCGGGCCCGCCCGGCTGACCACCGCGGGCCGGCTGGGGCTGCCCCAGGTGATCTGCCCCGGCGCCGTGGAGGTGCTCGTCTTCAACGAGCCGCACACCGTTCCACCGAAGTTCCAGGGCCGCACGCTGGTTCGTCACAGCCCGAAGATAACGGACGTGCGCCTCGACCGCGACGAGATGGCCTCGGTTGGCCGCGAGGTCGCGCGCCGGCTCGGGTCCACAGCGGGGGACGCGGTCTTCCTCATCCCGGCCGGCGGCTACGACAGCTACGCAGTGGCCGGCGGGCCCTTCCACGACCCCGAGGCGGACGCCGCCTTCGTGCGCGAACTGTCCGCCCACCTGCCACCCGGCGTCCGCCTCATCGAGCGGTCGACGGACATCAACGACCCAGCCTTCGCGACCGAGGCGGCCGAGACGCTCGCCAGCCTCATCCGGGCACGGCGAGAGCCGTAGCCGCGTTCGCCAGAACGCGGCTACGGATTTGTGTAAGAGAGGACGCGTCATGAGCCGACGCCTGTGGGGATTGCTTCTTTCCCTCCTGGCCGCGTGGGGGCTGGCGGCCAGCCCAGGTCCGTTGCAACGGACCACGGACCACGGACCACGGACCAAGCACCGAGCAGGCTTCAAGGTCGAACTGGTCGCGGCGGAGCCGCTGATCCAGAGCCCAGTCGCCTTCGACTGGGGCCCGGACGGACGGCTCTGGGTCGTCGAGATGCGCGACTACCCCCTTGGCATGGACAACAAGGGAAAGCCCGGTGGGCGCATTGTTTGCCTGGAGGACACCGACGGCGACGGGCGCTACGATAAGTCCACGGTCTTCCTCGACGGCCTGCTCTTTCCCACCGGAGTCATGAGCTGGGGGAAGGGCGTGCTGGTGAGCTGCGCACCAGACGTTTTCTACGCCGAGGACACGGATGGAGATGGCCGGGCGGATCGGCACGAAGTGCTCTTCACGGGCTTCGGTGAGGCCAACCCTCAGCACCGCGTCAACGGCCTGCGCTGGGGGCTCGACAACTGGATCTACTGCGCCAACGGCGACTTCCTGGCCGCGCGCAGTTTCGGCCCGGCCAGCCCGCCCGACAAGGGAACGTCCGGGTTCTCGTCCAGCCAGGCGGAAGACCTGCGCCGGCTGAGCCTGGCCGGCGCCCACGTCCGCTCGGTCAAGACGAAGAAGACCCATGACATCCGCAATCGGGACTTCCGCTTTCGACTGGACGAAGGACTGCTCGACCCGCAGTCGGGGCAAGCGCAGTTCGGCCGCGACCGCGACGACTGGGACAACTGGTTCGGCTGCAACAATGCCGTCCCTGCCTGGCACTACGTCCTCGATGACCACTACCTGCGGCGGAACCCTCACGTCGCCGCCCCATCGCCGCGCGTCGAGATGCCGCGGTCGGTCACGTTCGCGCTGGGCAAGGGACGCGACACGGGGACGCGGCGGAACGCCACGGGGAACGCCTGGACCTCCGCCTGCGGCATCACGGTCTACCGCGACACCCTGTTCGGGCCGGGGTTCGTCGACAACTGGTTCGCCTGCGAGCCGGTACACAACCTGATTCATCGCGAGGTCCTGAAGCCAGCTGGGGTGACGTTCACGAGTCAGCGGGCCGCCGACGAGCAGGAATCCGAGTTCCTGGCCTCCGACGACCCCATGTTCACGCCTGTCTGCATCCGCACCGGGCCGGACGGGGCGCTGTGGGTCGCGGACATGCACCGCAAGGTCCTGGAGCATCCTCACTGGTTGCCGCCGGGCTGGGAAAAGACGGTCGATGTCCGGGCCGGGCACGACAAGGGGCGCCTCTATCGCATCTACCCGGCGGACAAGAAGCCGCGGGCCTGGCCCCGGCTAGACCGCCTCGACACGGCCGGCCTGGTCGCCCTCCTCGACAGCCCCAACGGCTGGCTGCGCGACAAGGCCCAGCAGTTGCTCGTCCAGCGTCGCGATCCTTCTGCGGTGAAATTGCTTGAGGCCAGGGCGGCGAAAAGCAAGAGCGCCCTCACCCGCCTGCACGCGCTATGCACGCTCGACGGGCTCCAGGCCCTCGAGCCCGACGTGTTGCGGCGAGCCCTGGACGATGCTCACCCCGGCGTGCGCCGTCACGCGGTCCGGCTGAGCGAGGGGCTGGCGAGGCGCTCTCCCCGGCTGGAGGCGGCGCTGGTCAAACGGGTGTCCGACCCCGACCCGGCCGTGCGCCTGCAGCTGGCCTGCTCGCTGGGCTACCTGGAGACGTCGAAGTGCGGACGGGCCCTGGGCCGCCTGCTGCGGCAGGACGCCCGCGACTCCTATCTCGCGGCCGCCGCGCTCAGCTCCCTCACGCGGAAGAACCTTGCCGCTGTCGTCGAGGTGATCGTCGCGGAGCCGAAAGAGGTCCCGCTCGCCGTCGTGCAGGGCTTGCTCCAGTCGGCGGTGGGCTTCGGCGAGTTGCGGACCTCCGCCGCGCTGCTCGGCCCCTTGACACAGTCCGAGGGCAGCCGCTACCGTCCCGAACAGCTCGCCGCGCTGGCGGGGTGGCTCGACGCCCTCGACCAGCGCAATACGCCGCTGGAGCAGATCGCAAAAGAGGCCAACGGCCCGCTGCGCGACGATCTGAAGCGATTGGACGGCGTCTTCGAGGCAGCGCGCAAGGCGGTGCGAGACTCCAAGTCCCCGCTGCCCGAACGCGTGCAGGCGGTGCGCCTGCTGGGACGCGGGCTCGATCATCAGGAGGAAGACCAGGCGACCCTGGCCAGCCTGCTCGCGCCGCAAACCGCTGAGGAGCTGCAAACGGCCGCCGTCGCGGCTCTCGGCCAGCTCCCTGGCCCCCGAGCCGTCGAGGCCCTGCTCAACGGGTGGAAGGGCTACACGCCGAAACTGCGAGCCCACCTGCTCGACGTCCTCCTTGGGCGTCCCGACGGGCCGGGCGTGGTGCTCGGGGCCCTGGGCAACAAGCACATCCTGCCGCAGGACGTGCCGCTCACCGCCCAGCGGCGCTTGCAGGAGCATCCGTCGAAGGAGGTGCGCGAGCGGGCGGGCAAGGTCTTCACAGACCGGGTTGACCCCGACCGAAACAAGATCATCCTCGCCTATGAGCCGTCGCTTCGTCTGAAGGGTGACGCCAGCCGCGGCCTGGCGCTGTTCACGAAGCACTGCACGACCTGCCACCGCCTGGGGACGGTCGGCCAGGAGGTGGGCCCCGACCTGGCTGCCGTGCGTGACAAGCCGCCGGAGTGGTTCCTGCCTGCCCTCTTCGACCCCAGCCGGGCCGTCGAGGCACGTTACCTCAATTACACGGCGATCACCCGACAGGGAAAGGTGTTCACGGGCGTCCTTGTCGAAGAGAGTGGTAGCAGCCTCACCCTGGTCGGCCCCACCGGGCAGCGGCGGGTCATCCTGCGGTCCAACCTGGAGGAACTGTCGAGCACGGGCAAGTCCGCCATGCCCGACGGGCTGGAGAAGGACCTCAAGCCGCAGGATGTCGCCGACCTGATCGCCTATTTGCGCGAGCGGAAAAAGTGACAAGGAGAAGACCATGAGCCGACAGAACAACGACAAGGCGGGGCGTCCCTTGAAGCGTCGCTCCTTCATTCAGGCGACAGCAGCGGGAATGGTCGGGGCGACCGTCCTGGCCGAGGCAACGAGCGCGGAAGAAGCCGCCAAGCCCTTCCTCGAGGCCTATGCCGGGCGGCTGAGCTACCTCCCGGGCGAGCAGGTCGGCCTGCACGTCTCGACCAGTGCGGCGCGGTTCCGCGTGGAGGTTGCCCGTGTCGGGGCAAAACGTGAGGTCGTCTTCAGCAAGGATGGCGTCAGCGGGGGGAAACAGTCCGTGCCCGCGAATGCTTCCTCGCACGGCTGCGGCTGGCCCGCCGCGCTCAAGATCCCGATCGCGAAGGACTGGCGCTCGGGGTATTACCAGGTCCTGCTGCGGACCGCCGACGGCAAGGCCAACGGCGAGGCCTTCTTCGTCGTCCGGCCCCGCAGCGCCTCCCCTCGCCCCCGGGGGGAGAGGGGTAGAGAAGAGGGGGGCCGCATCCTGATCCAGCTCTGCACGAACACCTACAACGCCTACAACCAGTGGGGCGGCTCGAGTCTCTACGGCGGGACCAAGGGCGTTGTGCGCCGCGTTTCGTTCGAGCGCCCGTACCTTGGCTTCCTGCCCGAAGATAACTTCACCAACCGCTACAGCGGTTGGCGGCGCTGGGAGCTGCCGTTTGTCGCGTGGGCGGAGAAGGCCGGCTACCCCCTCGACTTCGCGGTCAACTCTGACCTCGAGTTCCACCCCGATGTCCTCAAGGGCTACCGCCTGGTGCTGTCGGTCGGCCACGATGAGTATTGGTCCTGGCCAATGCGCGATGCCCTGGAGAAGTTCATCGCCGACGGCGGCAACGTGGCCTTCTTCAGCGGCAACACCTGCTTCTGGCAGGTCCGTTCCGAGGACAAGGGCAGCGCCCTGGTGAGCTGGAAGATGAACTTCGACAAGGACCCGGTCTACAAGATGGACGACCAGCGCTTCCTGAGCGGCATGTGGAGCAACCGCCTGGTCAAGCGGCCGGAGAACCAGCTCACCGGCGTGAGCTTCTCTTACGGTGGCTATCACCGCTTCTTCGAGCACGGTGGCGACGGCTGTTACACCGTCCACCGCCCCGACCACTGGGCCTTCGCAGGCACCGACCTGAAGCGCGGCGACCGCCTGGGCGCCAAAGGCACGATCGTCGGTTACGAATGCGACGGCTGCGAGTTCACGCTGAAGGCTGGCCTGCCGGTGCCCACCGGCCGCGACGGCACGCCCGAGACGTTCGAGATCCTGGGGAGCGCGCCGGCCGGCCTCAGCGTCAAGGGCGACCAGTCGCTCCTGTGGGTGTCGGAGGCCCTCTACGGCAAGGGCACGCGGAAGCGTCTCAAACAACCAGGGGCCGCGGTCCTGGGCTGCTACACGCGCGGCGGGACGGTGTTCACCACCGGCTGCACAGAGTGGGTCCGCGGCCTGGAGGAGCGCGACGCGGCGGTCGAGCGTATCACCCGCAACGTCCTGGATCGGCTCACTCGCCGGGCGTGAGGGCTGCTCGTGTCCCTGCCCGCGCGCGTCGCTTCGTCATCGCAGTCGGCTGAGTCACAGGGCAGTCTCGTGGAATGCTGTCCCGCTCGTGTTGCGGTAGAATACCCGGGAGGGCTCTTCGATGAACGAACACACGCAACCAACCCGGCAGCCGCGCGATGAGGAGACAAGACTTGATCGCAAGATCAGGTCGCTGCTCGGCAAGGGACCGCTGGATTGCCGCCCCGAAGAGTGGCGCGGCCTCCGCGAGCAGCTGCGGCTCGCCCTTCTCTACCCCGGGCGGTACGTCGCTTTTCGCGATCATTACACGGGCGAAGGGGCTTCTCTTCGGCTGATGCATAGGGAAGTGCTCTTCGATTCCCGAAGCCTGGCCGCCCTGAACAAACGGCTCGCCAAACTGCCGGAGGAAGCCCAGCAAGGGGTGCAGGTCGCGTTCGTCGAGCCGGACCAGGCTCCGTGACGACCGCGGCCGGGCCCGCCCGGAGGCTGAATGGCGAAGGAATCCTTGCGCTACCCACGCATCCTTGTCTACCTCTCCTCCAGTCCGTTGCTGCGCGAGCATGCTGCGGATCGTCCCTGGACCTTGTACGCGGCAACCGCGATTCGACTCGCTGCTGGCGGGCGCCAACGGAAACAGAGTTCTTCCCTCCCCGTGCGTCTGGACACGGGAGCCTTTGTGTCGGCGCTTCCCGAAGAGTGGCTGCGTTTCCTTCACTCGTTTCTCCTCCTTGACTTCGATCCCGTGTCCTTTGGAACAGCCGCGGCACGCGGTTCGGGGCGTCTTGCACGCGGGGTGCGAACCGTCTTTCCGGAAGACCCCGACAAGGCATACGCATTCGACTGGCTGGTGACGCCCGGGCTGAACGGCAGGGGCTACGGACTCCTCGCCATGCGGGATATTCTCACCTACTTCACCATCCGGACGGTAGGTGCTTTGCAGCGCAGCCCCGCTGGTATCCCCAGCACACTTCCTGTGCTCGAACTCATTCCGAACAGGGAATGATCCCTGACGGGAGACCGGCCGACGTTGACCGTGTTGATCGTCGCTCTGGAGGAGATCCCGTTGAGTCGGCGCCGCAGTGGGAAAGCTTGCTTCTCAGCAAGCCCACGGAAGGGATTTGCTTCCTGAGGCGCGTTGCCCTTGACGTGTGCTGGCCGGCCGGGTAAGTTCCCGCCCCTCTCCGGGTCGAATCGGTCGTACGACGGGGGAAGTAGTGCCATGTGCCGCGTGCTGGTGCTCGCGCTGACGGCCGGGCTGCTGGGGTGTACCGGCGAGCGGGCGGCCCGCCCCGTCTCCTGGATGGAGCGGCTGCGGCCGTTCCAGGCCGACGATAAGGACGTCGTTCAGATCGAGGTGGCCCTGGTCGAGGTCCCCGCCGGCGACCGCTTCCTCAACGGCGCGCTGTGGCAGTTCGTCGACGAGCAGGTGGTGCCGCTGGAGAAGAAAGCCCAGCTCGAGGAGAACGGCTTCCGTGTCGGCCAGGTCGGCGCCAAACCCCCGCAGGAGTTGCTCGAGCTGATCACCCAGAAGCGCACCTGCCCTGCTCCGCGCCGCTTCGAGTTGCACGCCGGCCGGGGCACCTGCGCCGACTCGGTGCCCTCCCCCGACAGCGGGTCGAGCCGTCCGCTCGAACTCGGCCCGCCGCGCGCGAAGACGTCCTTCCAGCTGCACCAGGACGAACAGTCGTCCGCGGTCGAATTGGAGCAGGCGGCCTGTTTGCTGCGCATCGTCCCGTCGCTGAGCGAGGACGGCCGCACGAAACTGACGTGTACGCCGCAGCTCCGGCACAGCGGCAAGGGGCTGATGCCATGGCGGCCCCTTGCCGATCGCTCCGGCTGGGCGCTGCAACTGCAGCAGCCGACGGAAACCTATGCGGCACTGGGCTGGGAGGTGTCGCTGGCGCCGGGCGAGTTCCTGGTCGTCGGCGCCCGGTTCGACCGGCCTGCCACGCTCGGTCACGAAGCGTTCGTCCGTATCGACGAGCCTGCGCCGGTGCAGCGCCTGCTGTTCCTGCGCACGGCGCGCCCGGGGGCTTCTCTCGACCTCGGCCTCCCATCCGCCGCCTCCGGCGGCGCCCCCTCTCGTCCCCCGCCCCTGGCTCTCCAGGCATCCTGGTCTTCGGTGCGCGGGGCTTGCCCCTGACCGGGAAGACGATTGGAAATCCGTCCGGGCTTCACGCACGGACGGATTGGAAATCCATCCGACAACCCTCGCTGGCGCGTCGCTGGTCACGCTGGTCGATTTCCGTCCCGACGCGCAAAGCATGCCCTTCTCGATCGTCTATTCGTGAGAACTCGCCGACGACTCCACTGCGGGCGACTCGCGACGAACCGTGGCGCACGAATTTGCGTAGCAGAATTGCACATTTTCGTTGCGAAGCGGCTGTCCCCGGTGTAGATTGTCGGTATTCTCTCTTGTGAAGTCCTCCCGTGCGACCGAGAGGGGCCGGGACTCTGATGGAATCGCTGGAGCGAACTCGATTCGACCCCGCGCATGCGGGGCCTGGCCGGAGCACCTGCGACAGCGGGTCGCCCGACGCGGTCCATGAACTGCGCCGCCTCGGCGAGTTCCGCATCCTGCGCCGGCTCGGCGAGGGCGGCATGGGAGCGGTCTACCTCGCCTACCATGAGGAACTGGGTAAGCAGGTCGCACTCAAGGTGCTCGCCGACAGCCTCGCCAGCAACCAGCGCTACGTCGACCGCTTCTACCGCGAGGACAAGAGCGGGCGGCTGCTCAACCACCCCAACATCGTGCGCAGCTTCGGCGCCGGGCAGGACCGGGCCACCAACAAGCACTATCTCGTATTGGAGTTCATCGACGGCACCACAGCGCACGCCCTGCTCGACCGCTACGGCCGGCTCTCCGTTGGCGATGGCGTCCACATCGCCCTGGATGTCGCCCGCGCCCTGGAGCACGCTCACTCGCGCAACGTCATCCACCGCGACATCAAGCCCGACAACATCCTCATCACGCGCTCGGGCGTGTCGAAGCTTGCCGACCTCGGCCTGGCCAAGCGCACCGACGAGGCCAGCCACCTGACGGCCACCCGGCAGGGCTTCGGCACGTCCTACTACATGCCCTACGAGCAGGCCCTCAACGCCAAGCACGCCGATGGCCGCAGCGACATCTACGCCCTGGGGGCGACGCTGTATCACCTGATCACCGGCGAGGTGCCATTCCGGGGCGACAATCACCTGGAAGTCATCGAGAAGAAGGACGACGGCACGTTCACGCCCGCCAGTCAGCTCAACCCGGCGGTGCCGCGCATCCTCGACCAGATCCTCGCGCGCATGCTCGCCCGCCATCCGCGCGACCGCTACCAGACCGCCAGTGAATTGATCGTCGAGTTGGAGCGATCGCGACTGGCGGCACCAGTGCCGTCGTATGCCGATCCCGACCTGGCGCTGCAGGACCCGTGGGTGCGTGCCTGCCTGGCGTCGTCGGCACAGCCGACACAGCCCGACCTGACCCAGGTCCCCCCACCGCTCGGCGGCGCTCCCGAGGCTCGTCAGACGGGTGGGGTCGAGAAGATGCCGACTCCGCCGGACGTCGACTCGGCACCCGACGTGCCGCTGTGGATCGTCCGCTTCCCGGGCCGTGATGGCCGCTGGCGCCGCGTGCGCATCGCCGAGGAGCAGCTACGGCAGCGACTCGAGGAGGGCCGCGTGCCTGATCGGGCCGAAATCTGCCGTCACCCGCGCGAGGGTTTCCGCCCGCTGCGCCAGCACCCTGCGTTCGGCCCGCTGCTCCCCGCTGCGGGCAAGCCGAAAGCGAACCGCCCCGGCGCGGCGCGGCGCGGCCGCTCCCTGGCCCGCCCCGCGCTGGAGGGTGGCACTTCCTGGGCCCTCCCGCTCGTCGCCCTGCTCGCCTCCGTCCTCGTCATCGGCCTGGGTGTCCTCGTCCTCCTGCTCCTGGGCCGTTCGTGAGCGGGTATGTGCAGGAGAGATCACTTCTGCTGCGTGTCGTAGTAATAATCCATCCAGCCGACCATCATCTCTTCCCACGTCTGGTCACCCCAGTAGACGGTTTTCTTCGGGTCGGGATTGTGCGGGTTCTTGTCCGAGTTGTCGTAGTGGGCGGTGCAGTGGATCGTCGTCCCCTTCGGCACTGCCTTCGGCTCCCGGAGGCGGTAGACGCTCTGCCAGTTGAAGTTGTAACGCGGCACGAATAGCAGCACCTCGCTCTTGCCGTCGGGGTAGAAGGCCTCATAGCGGAACGACTTGCCGCGCAGGTGCATGTGCGGCATGAAGCCGACGAGGTGGCCGTCCTGCTTGAAGGAGAAGTCGGCCTCGATCTTGTGATCGGCAGCCCCGGCGGGAATCCGATCTTCGCGGAGGATGAACTTGATATTGTGGATCGGCTTCGTCAGGACGCGGTGCTTCGGCGGCTCCTTGGCGAAGATCAGGCCGACCGACGACTGATCGTGGTACTCCTTGCCGTTGGGCGTGTAGTGCATCTGGAACAAGAGCCGCGAACCTGCCGGGACCTTCTTCGCCAGGCCTTCTTTCAGCATCAACGGCATCTCGCCGGGCGCCATGCCGCACAACGTCGTCCCGGGGTCGTCCGGGTTGTAGACCTGTCCGGGCGCCAGCACGAAGATCAGCATGTGGTGGACGACCGGCACCGCGTCCGGCCGCGCCTCCGCCCGCACCACCCATTTGTCCTCCTTGAAGTTGGTCGGCACCACGAAATACTTGTACGGCACCCCGCCTGGCGGCGTCTCGGCCGGCACATCGAAGGCACGCGGCATGCGGAGCATCACGTCGGGCTTGCCGATCACCCAGTCCTCGGAGAACTTGCGCGGCGGCGGCAGGTCCCGGACGTCGCCCTTCGGCGTCCCGGCGTCGATCCACGCCAGCAGGGCGGCGCGGTCCTCCTTCGACAGCAACCGCTCGTTGGCGAACTTGCCGTAGCGCGGGTCGGCGTACCACGGCGGCATACGGCCGTCCTCGATCACCTCGCGGATCGTCCCCGCCCATGCCGCCGCGTCTTCGTATTTCAAGAGCGAAAAGGGGCCAATCTGCCCCGGCCGGTGACAGTCCTGGCAGTTCTTTTGCAGGATGCGGGCAACCTGCTTGGCGTAGGTGACCTGCCCGCTGTCCTTCGGCCGGGCGGCGCGAGCGATCCGGCAGCCGGCCACCGGCGTCGAAGGCACCGACACCGGCCGGCCGGCCAGTACCTCGTCGATCGCCTCGGCCAGGTCGCGCCGCGTCGGCTTGCCGGGGCGGTAGTAGCCGATGCCGAACTGGTCATCGATCCGGCCGTGATAAAGCACCTTCCCGGAGGGCTCGAGGAGGAATACCTCGGGGGTGCGCTCGGCACCGAAGAGGTCGGCCACTTTGCCGCCGCTGTCCGCGAGCACGGGGAAGGGGACCTCGTTCTTGCGGGCGTGCTCGGCGATCGCGGCGGCTGAGTCCTGCTCGTTGGCGTTGATGCCGACGAAGCGGACGCCGCGCGGGGCGTATCGCTTGTGCAGCCGGGTTAGCTCAGGCAGGAAGGCGTTGTTGATCGGGCACTGCGTCGCGAGGAAGACGACAACGATCGCCTTCCCGTCCTTGAGGCCGGCGAGCGAAACGGCCTTGTTGTCGCGCGGGTCCTTCAGCTCGAAATTGTTCACGATCCTCGGTCGCGCTTCGTTCATCGGACCACTGTGGGCGAAGGCGAAAGACAGGGCGAATGGGACGGCGAGCAGGGCAGCGAGATACTTCGGCATGGAAACTTCCTCTTCTCCGTCGCGAGGCAGGGGCGAGTACCGCCCTCTGAGTATAGCGGGCCGCTCAGACGGAGCGCGGCGCAGCGTCCGAAGAGGTTGTCCCGCCAGGAGATCCTCGGCGCGCGGACACCTGGCCCTCTGGAAAGTAGTCATCTCGCTCCGCGAGATGAAACCTCATCTCGCGGAGCGAAATGACTACTTACCAAACCCCCACGAACTTTACAGGCCGGAGAGGGGCTTGACCTTCAGCGTCATCTCCTTGTCGCCGCGCTTGACGACGACCGGGACGGTTGTGCCGGGTTTGACGAAGCCGGCGGCGGTGAAGGTATCGGCGACGCTGTCGGTCCAGCGCCCGTCGAGGGTCAGCAGACGGTCGCCCTCCTTCAGGCCTGCCTGCGCTGCCGGGCTTCCCGCCAGCACCTTCGTCACCGTCACGCCGGGGTCGTCGTCCTCCGACTTCTTACTGACCGCCATGCCCCACTGTCCCGGCGACGACAGGATCGTCGGTCCCGGGTCGCCGGCCAGCAGCGCCATGATCGTGGCCTCCATCGCCTTGAGGGCGCTGGGCGGCTCGAAGCCGTTGGGCACAAGCGTCAGCGTCTTGGCCTGGTAGTCCATCGTCATCTTGAAGCGCGCAAAGAACGGGAAGCCAACGATGCCGTCGATTGGGCCGAACGCGTCCGAAATCGCCTTGACCGTCGGGTGGTCCATGACGATGGCCTCGACGTTGCCAATCTTCTGCCCGCCGACCTCCAGCTCCTTGACCTTGACGTCGCCCATCGAGCCGAACAGCGTAAACGCCGGACGTCTCATGCCCTTGAGCAGGCCCGCCTCCTTGCCGATCTTGTTGTTCATCAGGTTGATTGGAGCGCCGGTATCGAAGATCAGCGTGTACGGGCCCTTGCCGTTGACCTTCACCTTGACGGTGATGTGGCCGGTCTTGAGGATCTCAATGGGCACGACGACCTTGGCGGGCCTCTTCTCCGTCGGGGTGTCAGCACGGACCGACGCCGCGGCGAGAGCTGCGAGGAGAGTGGCCAGGAACAGGTGCTTCGTCCGCGTCATGTTACAGTCCCTCCCCGACTTTGATGGTGATCTCCATTTTCTTCTTGTCGTCGCCGCGCTGGACCAGGAGGACGATCTTCTCGCCGGCGACCACCCGCTGCACGAAGCGCTGCAGGCCGTCGAGGCCGTAGACCGAGCGATCCTGGAACTTGAGGATGCGGTCGCCCGCCTTCAGGCCACCCTGGTCGGCGGGGCCGTTGGGGAAGACGCTCTTGACCACCGCCACGCCGTCGTCGTCGACTACGTCGACGCCGAGGAAGCCGCGCGGCACGACGTCCGGCGCTGCCTTACGGCCGAGGAAACCGCCGACCAGCTTCATGATGGTGCCGAAGACCTCCAAGCCGCCCTGTCCGCCGCGGCCGCCCAGGCCCATCGGCGCCTTGGGCTCCCAGGCCAACTCGGTCCAGGTCATCTTGTCCCTGGTGAAGTCGATTTCCATGCGGAACTTCGCCAAGACGTTGTAACCGATGATGCCGTGCAGCTCAGCGCCGGCGAGCCCCAGCCCGTTCATGCCCTCGAGCTGGAACGGGTCGTCGACGCGGCCCTTGGCCTTCTCGAGCACCACGCCGCCCTCGATCTCAAAGCGGTCGAAGGTGCCCCAGCCCTTGCGGTCGGGCTCGATGCCGAGTTTCTTGCAGACCTTGGTCGAGACGAACAGGGCGGGGGCTCCCGTGTCGAGGATGAAGTTGAACGGGCCCTTGTTGTTGATCTTGGCCCGGATCAGGATGTGCTTGGGGACGGTCAGCCGGTAGGGGACCTGGTACTGTTTCGTCGGGTCGACAGGGCCGTCCTTCTTCGCCTCGCCGGCCGGCGCCGGCGGCGCCAGCGCCAGCAGGCCCAGGCCGGCGACCCACAAGGAAAAGCGCATGGTGAACTCCGAGATGAGGGAACATTCAGGCGAGCAGCTTGGTCATACCCGCCGGGGTGAAGCCGGCGGCTCGCCATTCCGCTATTCACTGCCGACGTGGATTATACCAGCGCGGCGCCGAAGAGTTGCAGGAAACCCGTCTGCCGACCTGGGGCAAGTTCTCTGAAAAGATCCTGGCCGTGCTAGCGATGTCTGTCTCCTGTGGTACAATCCGTCATGAAAGGTTGAGTGCCCGCACTTCAAGACGGGAAGGAGGAACCATGCCAACGATCACCAGGGATCGAGCGGTCGAATTGCTCACCAACGCTGTGGAGACGTCCCCCCCGGACGACCTGGTCGAGATCTACAACGAGTTGTTCCCGGCCGATCCGACCACCCGGGACGTGGCCAACAAGAATCCCCAGCCGATTAGCCAAAAGGTTCTCGAGCACATTCGCCACGGGCTGGAAATCGAGGAAATTCTCGACCTCTGGAACGTCATCTTTCCCAGGCGGCGTCATTTCCGATTCGAGGAGGAAGACGAGCTTTTCTACTATGACGAAGAACGGGAACCCGTCTGGGAAGAGGAGTAGGCTGAGGACGCAGAGAGGGGCGAACGGCAACGATCTGCACCCCCAACTCGTGAGGAAAACGTGCCTGCCACAGCCCTCAACCATTTCAACCAGGACATCGCGCGCGCCCGCGCCATCATTCGCCACGCCAATCCGCTCCCGAGCACGGATCAAGCCAGCCAACTTCTCCGCTCCGACCTGCTGCGGAGTGCCTGGATGTTCGCCGTTGGTGCGTTGGATGCCTACTTCTGCGATGCCTACACGGACCTTGTCGCGGCGAGCATCATCGCGAAGATCCGGCAACCGGCAATCAACCTCCCCGACTTCTTCTACGAGATCAAGTTCCCTGTGCGGGCCATCGTGGAGCCCTACGCTCACCATGAGAATTGGCGGTGGCGAATGGCGGCGCGAAAGATGATGGAACGAGAAACCGTGTTGAGTCTGTCAATCATTCAGACCCTCTTCAACAAGTTTTTCCGCGAAGGGCAACGATTCTTCGGTGACCTTCTCGATACATGGATTCCGCGTCCCGACTCGACGAGGCGTCTGTTCGGAACGACCCCACCCGCGTACAACGCGATGGACAACACAGCCAAGAACACTGCGCGGAAGCAGGCGAGACAACAGATGCAGGACCGCTACGAAAGGATCTTCCAGCGGCGGCACGATTGCATCCACAACTGCGATCGCCCCCGGATAGCGCCCCAAGCCCTTGACCTCGCAAGCACCGTGCTCAAGATTGTCCAAGACGTGGAATTCCTTGTCCACCGCTGTGACGAGCACATCAACGCGGAGTTCCGGGAGTTCCTCGTTGGCATCGGCTGCTCCGGTGCCATCATCAGACAGGCAGGTTATTGAAGGTGGCTGCTCCGTTGCGCAGGTCACCCGAAGAGGACGAGAGGCGTTAGGAAACCCCGTCGCCGGAGATCATGCCGAGATAGCTCGTGTAACGCGAGGCGCTGACCTGGCGCCGATAGACGGCCCGCTTGATGGCGCAGCGCTCCTCGTGGGTGTGAGTGCAGTCGGGAAAGGCGCACAGCGGAACGAAGGGGCGGAACTCGGGAAAGAAGCCCTCGATCTCCTCGGGCAACAGGTCCCACAGGCTGAACTGGCGGAGGCCGGGCGTGTCGACCACCCAGCCGCCGACGTCGAGCTTGATCAGCTCCGCCGTCGTCGTCGTGTGCCGGCCCTTCTGGTTGACGTCGCTGACCTCGCGAACGCGCAGTCCCAACTCAGGCTGGATCGCGTTCAACAGCGACGACTTGCCGACACCGCTTTGGCCCGAGATGACCGTCTGCCGGCCGCGTAGTCGTTCGCGGAGTCGATCAACGCCCAGGCCCGTTGCAGCGCTGGTGAACAGCACCGGGATGTCGAGCTGACTGTACAACCCGACCAGTGACTGGTAATGCACCGGGTCGACGAGGTCGACCTTGTTGAAGCAGAGCAGCGGCGCGATGCCGCCCTGGTCGGCACTGGCGAGGAAGCGGTCGATCAAGTGTGGCTTGAGGTCCGGCTCGACCAGCGACAGCACGAAGACGACCTGGTCGACGTTGCTCACCATGACGTGTGCCCGTCCCTTCGATGCACGGCTCAGGACACCGTGACGCGGCTCGATCCGCTCGATGAAGCCCTCGTCATTGAGGGCCGGCTTGATCCAGACGCGATCACCCGGCGCGACGATGTGGCGGCCGTCGGTCGACAGGCTGCGCAACAGCTGACGGACGACGCAGCGGAACTGCCGGCCGTCGGTCGTCGAGACGACGCAGCCCAGTCGCTGCACGCGCAGGACGCGGCCCTCGAGGCACTCGTGGGGGTCGACGGCGGGCATCTCAGCCGGCTCCTGGCCGCCCTCCGCCGGCGCGGCGCCCACCTCCTGAATGATGGTCCGCCGCCGTGACAGGTCGCCCTTGGCGCGGACGCGTTCCTCGCCGTGCGTCGCCTCGTCAGCGAACCCGTGCTCCTGGAAGCCGCGTGTCCAGCCCCGCTCGCGCGGCGGCTTGGTGCGGTTCTTGCGCAGATCGACGCGCACCTTCTTTTTTTTCTTCGCCATGACCCGTCCCTGGAAGGACCAAACCCTGTAGCGCCCCGCTTGCGGCTTTGCATCGGGTGCAAAGCCGCAAGCGGCGGGTCCCTAGTTACAGTTCGCGCAGCTCTTTCTTATCGATCCCGTAGTCAGCGATCTTGGAGGTGATGCTGCGCCGCGACAGGCCGCAGATCTTGGCGCAGCGGCCGACGTTGCCGCGCGTCTTCGCCAGCGCCTTGCGGATGTAGCGGCTTTCCACGTCCGCCGTGATCTCCTTCAGCAGGTCCGGCAGCGGCTTCTGCAGGTCGATCCGGAACGGCGTCTTCGCTGGCGAGGGTTTGAGCAGGTCCGACGGCAAGTGCTCCGGCTGGATCGTGTTGCCGTAACAGGTGACCACCGCTCGCTCGATCACGTGCTCCAGCTCGCGGACGTTGCCCGGCCAGCGGTGGTTCAGCAGGATTTCCATCACCTGGGGCGACAACTCCTTGGGCCCCTCGCCCGGCCGGGCAAACTTCTCGCCAAAGTGTTTCACCAGCAGCGGGATGTCCTCCGTTCGCTCGCGTAAGGGCGGCAGCTCGATGCGCACCACGTTGATCCGGTAATAGAGGTCCTCGCGGAAGGCGCCCCTCTTGACCAGGCGCGCCAGCGAACGGTTCGTCGCGGCAATGATGCGCACGTCGACATCGATCGAGTCCGTGCCGCCGACGCGCTCGATGCGATGGTCCTGCAACACACGCAGCAACTTGACCTGCATCGACGGCGGGATCTCGCCGACCTCGTCGAGAAAGAGTGTGCCGTTGTTGGCCTGCTCGAAGCGGCCCTTGCGCTGGGTGATCGCCCCGGTGAAGGCGCCCTTCTCGTGGCCGAACAGTTCGCTTTCCAGCAGCGTTTCCGGCAAGGCCGCACAGCTCAGGGCCACCATCGGCCCCGATCGCAGCGACGCCGACGCTCGGTGGATGGCGCGGGCGATCAACTCCTTGCCGGTGCCGGTCTCGCCCTCCAGGAGCACTGTCGTCGTCGTGTGGGCGATGTTGTTGACTAGCTCGAGGATGGCGTGCATCCGCGGGCTCTTGCTGATGATCTCGCGGAAGGCCTCGCGTTCCTCGAGTTGCTCGCGCAGGTAGACGACCTCGTCGCGCAGGGCTCGGTCGCTGAGCGCGCGGCGCACGATCAGCTGCAAGCGCTCGATGTCCAGCGGCTTGGTCAGGAAGTCGTAGGCGCCCATGCGGATGGCCTGCACGGCGCCCTCGACGCTGCCATAGCCGGTCATCACGATCACGGTCACCGGGATGTCCTGCTTCTGGATCTCCTCGATCAGCTGCATCCCGTCGAGGTGCGGCATCTTCAGGTCGGTCAGGAAGATGCTGTAGAAGTTCTGGCGGAGGGCCTCGAGCGCCTGTCGGCCGTCGCGGGTGGTGTCGACGTGCAGATCGCCGTCGGACTCCAGCAGCGTCTTGAGTTGCTGGCAGACCAACTCGTTATCCTCGGCGATCAGCAGCCGCCTCTGGAAGGAAACCGTTCCGGTCGTCGGCCGGGCAGCGGTGCCCTTCTCGCCGTTCGTGGTGTGCGGCGGGTGAGGGTTCTTCGTCATAAGGTGCTGCGCACTCCTCTCTGCGGGCGGTCAGTAGGGCAGGCATCTTGCCTGCCAACTCGCAGGCAGGCAAGATGCCTGCCCCACTGTCTCATTGTAGGAGCGGCAATCCCTTGCCCGCAACTGAGCAAGCGAATGCGGGAGCCTCCGGCAAGCATTTCTGCGCAACCGGGGAAGGGACTTCAAGA
>JACOUH010000189.1 GCA_016177925.1 Planctomycetota bacterium
ACAGGCGCCAGCAATGGACCTGATCACCCTGCCCCACCATGTGGAACTCTTGTCGGACCGCTGGCTCGAGGAGGCCGCGGCGTTCTTCCGCCAGGCGCTGCCACCGCGCCGCGAGGCCCTGGGCGGCCGGACGTTCTCCTTCAGCGAGCGCTTCACCTACGCGCCGGCGCACCTGAAGTTGCCTGGCGACGACCGGCGAGCCACCGGGTTCGTCAATCCTCTTCCTGTTCGAGGCGCTCGGCCGGGTCGATGTACAGCCATAAGCCGGCGCCTCCCAGGCAGACGACCGCGGCCATCCCGAACCCCACCTGCCAGCCGAGGGCCGCGCTGATGACCGGCGTGAGGACAGGAGCCAGCAATCCTCCCGCGTTGCCGCCGGTGTTCAGAATACCTGCCGCTGTCCCGCCGCGCGAGCCGCCGATGTAGACAGCCGTGGTCCAGAACGATCCCTCGCTTGCGCCGACGGCTGCCATCGCCACCGCGAAACAGACCAGAATCGTTTTAGGGGTCGGAGCCAGCAGGCCGAGAATAACGGCCAGGCTGCTCAGGAGCAGTCCGTAGATGGGAATGAACGCCAGCCCGCGGCGCAGGCCTAACCGGGATAGCGCGCGGTCGGAAAACCAGCCGCCGAGAACCATGCCGGGTACTATCGCCAGGTTCAGGATTGTGGTATACAAACGGCCGGTTTCCTTCGGCAATGCCAACTTGTTCTCGAAGTAGTATTTAGCCCACCAGAAGAACAGGTACTCGAAGTAACCCACCAGCGCGTAGCTGGCTGTCAGATACAACAGGCTGCGGTTCTTCAGTAGCAGTACGAATTGACCGGGGGTAAGCGATCGAGCGCGCCGGGCGGGCCGGAGTTCCGTGGTTCCCGGCGGCTTGTCCCTGCCCCACAGGGCCCAGAGCAGAGTCACCACAAGCGTGACGGCAGCGGTAATCTGGAACGCATCAGGCCAGCCGAAGCGGTCGATCAATGGACCGAAGAGCACGGGGGCCAAGGCGATCCCTGCACCCGCCGCCCCGATGACCAGGCCGTTGGCCGTACTGGCCCCGGAAGGCGGTATCCAGTTGGAAACGAGCCTGGCGCCTGTCGGGTGCAGCGGAGCATTCACGGCCCCGAGTAAGGCTCGCACCACCAGCAGGGCCACCCACAGGGCGACGGGATCGGTCCAGAGCCTTCCTGTCAACCCTGTCAGGGCCACGAACACCACCGAGCCGAACCCCAGCTCCAGCCAGGCAGCGCGGGGCCCGAAGCGGTCGATGAACCAGCCCCCCGGCATCATGAACAGCGTGTACAACAGCAGGAACGCCGAATAGACCAACCCCATCTTGGTCTCGCTGATGTAATCCTCCCGGATAAGCTGTTCAGTGCCAGCGACCATGATGGTGTACCGATTGAACTGCGCCAGCGCGACGAACACCATCATCAAGAGGAGGATACGCCAGCGCACGGCCGTTCTCCTGGGGACAATAACACCCGCTGAACACCACGATGAGCCCGCTTTGACAGAGTATATCGGTGGGACGGCCGGCGGACAGCGCCGGCGGAATGCGAAGATTCACCGCGCCCTTCGCCTCACGAAGGAGGTTCGCATGACTCGCTTACTCGGGTGGGCCCTGGCTGTGCTCGTGCTCTCCGCATCGCCGCTGGCGGCGCAGGAGGGCATTCGCAGGGCCAAGATCAAAAAAATCGATCTGGAAACAAAGACGCTGACACTGACCGTCGACGGCAAGGAGCGCGACCTCGTCCTGACCGAGGAGACGCGCGTGCTCGGCGCCCCGGGCAGGGACCTGAAGGAGCGGCTGCGCGGTTTCAAGGAGGGCGACGAAGTCTTCTTCAAGGCCGGCCGGAAGGACGGCAAGCACGTCGTCGAGGGATTGAAGCTCGCTGCCGGCGACGGGCCGCCGACGCAGCGGCGTGTCGACACGTCGAAGCTGAAGCCGCTGACGGAACTGGGCAAGGAGAAGTACCAGGGCTTCGAGGGCGGCCTCTATCCCGGCGGCAAGAACAAGCGCCCTGCGGCCCACGAAGCGGCCGGGCTGGCGCTGGCGAAGCAGGTGCGCCCGCTTGACCGCGACGGCAAGCCGAGTGACGACGGCCGAATCGTCCTGCTGTCGGTCGGCATGAGCAACACGGCGCAGGCATCGCAGGGTTTTCAGCGACAACTCGCCGCCGACAAGGAGAAGAACCCTCGTGTCGTGTTCGTCAACGGCGCCCAGGGCGGCATGGCCGCGGTGGCCATCCAGGATTCCGACGATGGGGGCAGCGGCACGCGCTACTGGAGGACGGTCGACGAGCGCTTGAGGGCGGCCGGCGTGACGCGCGAGCAGGTGCAGGTCGTCTGGATCAAGCAGGCCGACCCCGGCCCGATGCAGGGTTTCCCCGGCTACGCGAAGAAATTGCAGGGCGAGCTGACGCGCATTGTCCAGCTTCTTCCGAAGCGCTTCCCGAACGTGAAGCTGGTCTACCTGTCGAGCCGCACCTACGGCGGTTATGCCCGCACGCCGCTGAACCCCGAGCCGTATGCCTACGAGTCCGGGTTCTCGGTCAAGTGGCTGATCGAGAAGCAGATCGAGGGCGACGCAGCGCTGGCGTTCGATCCGAACAAAGGGACGGTCAAGGCACCGTGGCTGAGCTGGGGCCCCTACCTGTGGGCCAACGGCAAGACGAAACGCGCGGACGGCTTCTCCTACGACGAGGACGACTTCGCCCGCGACGGCACGCATCAGTCGTCGTCGGGGCAGGAGAAGGTGGGTCGGCTGCTGTTGCAGTTCTTCAAGACGGATACGACCACGAGGCCCTGGTTCGTGCGTGAAGGCTCGTCAAGGGAAAAGTAGTCCTCTCGCTCCGTGAGAGGATTTTCACCGTCTTCACATCGTAGTCCTCTCGCTCTGCGAGAGGTGGCGTCTTTCCCTCTCGCGGAGCGAGAGGACTACGTTCCCGATCTCACCGCCCGGTGAATGTTTGCCCCACCTGCTGGTTTTCCTCTCCCGCGATGGTTCGCGCGTGGCTATAGTTGATCTCATCAACACAAGGACTGGAGAGGAACTGTCGGGCGACCTCACGGCGGCTGCTCGCGGCACCCCTCGCGCATGGAACCACTCATGGCAACCACCTCGATCTGCCCCGCGGCCCAGGATCTCGAGAACCTGCTGAAAGGCCAACTCCCCACCGCCCAGCGGGAGGCCGTCCTCCGCCATCTCCTCGACTGCCAGCGCTGCGCCGAGGTGGTGCGATTGCTCGCCCGAACGGGCGACCCCGACCCGACCGAACTGCTCTCCTCCATCGAGGGACGCGCCGCCCTACTCACCCGGCTGGGCCGGCACCTGTCGAGCTCGGCCGGTGCCTCGGGCGCCCCGACGGCTCCCCTGGGAGACGACCCCGACGCCAGTTCGGTGAGGCCCACACGAGAACACATCACCCTTGTCACGGAGGGGTCCGTTCCGCCCGTGGTGATCTCGGCGGACGACCTGCCCACCCTGCTGACCCCGGCGCAGCGCCCCGACGAGATCGGCCGCCTCGGCTCGTACCGGGTCCTCCGGCGGCTCGGCTCCGGCGGCATGGGTGTCGTGTTCGGAGCGGAAGACCCATCGCTCGGCCGCCTTGTCGCCCTCAAGGTGCTGCTGCCTTCGCTGGCGGCCGACGCCGCCGCCACGGAGCGGTTCCTCCGCGAGGCGCGCATCATGGCGTCCCTCAAGCACGATAACGTGGTCACGATCTACCAGGTCGACCAGGACCGCGGTATTCCCTACCTGGCAATGGAACTGCTGGAAGGCGAGACGCTGGACCGCCGCGTGCGGCGCGACCGCACGCTACCCCTGCCCGAGGTGATCCGCATCGGCCGGGAGGCGGCGGAGGGGCTGGCCGCCGCCCACGCCCGCGGGGTGATCCACCGCGACATCAAGCCGGCCAACCTCTGGCTCGAGGCCGAGACGGGACGAGTCAAGATTCTCGACTTCGGCCTGGCCCGGGCGGTTGACAGCGGGCCGGGCCTGACCCAGAAAGGTATCGTCATGGGCACGCCCGCCTACATGGCCCCCGAGCAGGCCCGCGGCGAGAAAGTCGGTCCGGCGTGCGACCTGTTCAGCCTTGGCTGTGTCCTGTACGAACTCTGCACCGGCCAGATGCTGTTCCACCGCGCCGATACGATGTCCACCATGATGGCCGTGGTCAACGACCACCCGCCTCCGCCCTGTGACTTCCGACCCGACGTCCCGCTCGCCCTGTCCAACCTCATCATGCGGATGCTGGCCAAGGCGCCCGCCCAGCGGCCCGAGACGGCGCAGGCGGTCGTCGAGGTCCTGAAGCACATGGACGACTCTCCCGTCCTCGCCGCCCGGCGTGCGCCTCCTCCTACCCCTGCCAGCGATACCCCGTCAGCGGGCGCGCCTCACCGGGGACGGCTGGCCGCGATCCTCTTCCTCGTGCTGCTCACCGTCGGTGCCGGCTTCGGGTTTTTCTACAGCGGCGAGATCGCCCTCTTCCTCGCCAACAAGGGCGAGGTCGTGGTTCCCGCGGCGGACACCGACGAGGTCGAGGTCGTCGTCAAGGATGGGCAAGGCAACGACGTCGAGAAGCAGACCGGCGCCGTGGTCCGCCTCCCTGCGGGCAACTACGTCCTGGAAGTGACGGTGCGGAGTTCCTCGGGCGACCTGCGCTTCCTGACCCGGGAGGTCGTCTTGCAGCGCGGCACAAGGGAGACACTGAGCCTGGCGAACGTCCGGGCCGTACGCCAGGCCCACGTCCTGCCCCACCCAGGCGAAGTGTATGCCATCGCCTGCAGCTACGACGGCAAGCATCTGGCCTCGGGCAACCGCGACGGCACGGTGAAAATCTGGGACGTTGCCAGCGGCAAAGAGCTATTCAGCATCGGCCGCACCGTCGACGACGACAGCGACGCCATCCACGCCCTGGCCTTCAACCCGGACGGGACACGGCTGGCGGGAGGTGACGCGCAAGGGGTGGTGCGCGAGTGGGGCCCGACCTCGGGCAAGACACTCCGCACGCTGCTGCCGGGGATGAAGGAACTCGTCGCGGCGGTCGCCTACAGCCCGGATGGGAAGCTGCTGGCCGCCGGCAGCTGGGATCGGACCATCCGCCTGTGGGACGTGGAGACGGGCGTGCCGGCTCCCTCCCAGTCGGTCCAGGCGGACAAGGTCGGCGCGCTCGCCTTTCCCAACAACCGGCACCTGGCCATCGGCAGTTACGACGGCACGGTGGCCGTTGTGGACCTCACGGGCGCCCCGGTCTTGACCCACAAGGGGCACACGCACAACGTCCTCGCCGTGACGTTCGATCCGGACGGCAGCCTGGCGGCTAGCGCCGACTGGAACCGGGTCGTTCGCATCTGGGACGCGAGCACAGGGAACCTCGTGAAGAGCATGCGCGGGGCCTCCCACAGCGTTTCGTTCGATCCGAAAGGACGCTGGCTCGCCGGCGGGGACTGGAAGAATCAGACAACCCGCGTGTGGGATGCGGCGACGGGGGAGGAAGTGCTCATGCTGCCCCGGGCGGGGCACAAGGCAGTCTTCTCCCCGGCGGGGAAGTTTCTCGTCACCGGCGGGACACTCGGCCGCCTCCTGCTGTGGGACGTTTCTTCGCTGGCAGATGATCGCTAGTGGTTCGTCACTCTCTGATTTTCGGGTAAAATCCACCTTGGCAGGAAAGGAACCCCAGTCAAGGAGGCCGAACCGTGGCCAAGAAGTATGTGCTCAAGTTGACCGCCGAGGAACGCAGCGAACTGGAACAACTCGTG
>JACOUH010000436.1 GCA_016177925.1 Planctomycetota bacterium
CCCTCCCGACCGGCGAGCGGGGCAAGGCGGGCAAAATGGCAGAATGTCCTTGCGACGGTGTGTGGGATTCTTGAGAATGAAGGAATCATGAGGAAGGATCGTCTCGGAGACAGGGAGTTCCGGGCGGCTTCCTCTGCTGAACGGGCCCGTTATGCGCCTCATCTTTCTCGGCCCGCCGGGCTGCGGCAAGGGCACGCAGGCAAAGTTGCTGAGTGAGCAGCGGCACCTCGAGCACATCGCCACCGGCGATATCCTGCGCGATGCCAAGCGGAGGGGCACACCAGCCGGCAACCGGGCTCGGTCGTACATCGAGGCGGGAAAACTGGTCCCCGACGACCTGGTCAACGACCTGATCGCGGAACGGTTCAGCGGTGAAGATCGGCCCCAGCGGTTCATCATGGACGGCTACCCGCGCACCCTCAACCAGGCCGAGGCATTCGAGCGGGTGCTGCGCCAGCATGGGTTGAACCTGACGAGGGTTGTCCTCTTCAAGGTCGATGAGGAAGAACTGGTCCGTCGCGTCGCGGGCCGGCTGAGCTGTCCGAAGACGTCGTGCAAGGCGACCTATCACATTATCAGCCGCCCGCCGCAGAGGCCGGGCATCTGTGACCTGTGCGGGACGCCCCTGGTCCAGCGCGAGGATGATAAGGAAGAAACCATCCGCGAGCGCCTGGCGGTCTACCACCGACAGACGGCGGAGCTGATCGACTACTACCGGAAACAAGGACTGTTACGGGAGGTGTTCGGCGAAGGAGAGATCCCCAAGGTGTACGAGCGGCTTCTCGCCGTTCTCGACGAAGAGGCGGGTTGATCGTGCTGAGGTCCTTCTTCCACCGCGCCCCCGAGTTGAAGTCCGCCCGAGAGATCGGCCTCATGCGCGAGGCCGGCAAGCTGGTCGCCGAGGCCCTGCGCATCTGCCGCAGCATGGCCGTGCCCGGCACGAAGACCCTCGAGATCGACCAGGCTGTCGAGACTTTCTTCGCCCGTCACGGCGCCCTACCGCTGTTCAAGGGCTATCCCGGCAAGGTGCCCTTTCCCGCGGTGACCTGCCTGTCGCTGAACGAGCAGGTCGTCCACGGCATCCCCGGTCAGCGCGTCCTCAAGGAGGGCGACCTGCTCAAGATCGACACCGCCTGCAAGCTGAACGGCTGGTGCGCCGACGCGGCGATCACCGTGCCGATCGGCCAGGTCAGCGTCGAGCGGCGCCGCCTCATCGAGGTCGCCGAGCAGACGTTGCGGATCGCAATGGAGGAGATGGCACGGCGGAAGTGGTGGACGGAAGTCGCGTCGCGGATGCAGCATCACGTCCAGTCCAACAGCTTCCACGTCGTGACCCAGTACGTCGGCCACGGCATTGGCCGTGTCATGCACGAGAACCCGCAGGTGGCGAACTTCGTCAACAAGGAGGTGAAGAAGGGCGACTTCCGCCTGGAGGAGGGACTGGTGCTGGCGGTCGAGCCGATGGTCAACATGGGGACGTCCGACACCGTGACCTTGCGCGACCACTGGACCGTTGTGACCAAGGACGGCCTGCCGAGCGTCCACGTCGAGCACACGCTGGCGGTCACCGCGCAGGGCGTCTACGTCGTCACCGCCGACGACGAGACCCTGATCCCTCGGCCGGCGTGAACGGCGGTCCGGCGAGCGGGGGGTGTGAACCCCCCGGTCCGTCGACGCACCGGGGGGTTCACACCCCCCGCTCGCCAGAACCCGATGTGAACCTTCCTTCCTTGGCGCGTGTCTCTCTCCTGCTTTTCTCCCCTTGCCGGCTCTTCGCAGGGCTGCTAAAAAAATGATTCTCCGACGCCAGGAAACGGGAGGACGGCGATGAAGGTGCGATCGAGTGTGAAGCGAATTTGTGAGAACTGCAAGCTGGTGCGGCGGCACGGCAAGTTGCTGGTCATTTGCAGCAACCCCCGCCACAAGCAGCGCCAGGGCTAAAAAGAGGTTTGCTATGCCGCGTATCCTGGGTGTCGACATCCCCAACGACAAGCCGACGCACATCTCCCTGCGTTACATCTACGGCATCGGGCCGACGCTGGCCCTGAAGCTGTGTGACCAGGCGCGGGTCGATCCGCAACGCCGCGCCAAGGAACTGAGCGACGAGGAAATCGCCCGCATCGCGAACATCCTCGACCGCGACGAAAACTACACCGTCGAGGGCCCGCTGCGCCGGCAGATCCAGCAGAACATCGCCCGGCTGCGCGACATCAACAGCTACCGCGGCACTCGCCATCGCCGCAGCCTGCCGGTGCGCGGGCAGCGGACGCGCACCAACGCCCGGACGCGCAAGGGCCCGCGCAAGACGGTCGCCGGCAAGAAGGGCGTCAAGGAGATGCGCGGCTAGCCGATCATCTGGCGAGCGGGGGGTGTGAACCCCCCGGTAATTGGACAGACCGGGGGGTTCACACCCCCTGCTCGCCGGTTTCCGCAGAGGATTGTAATTGTGGCCAAGAGCAAGAAACGCAAGCAGCGGCGCAACGTCAGCCGCGGTGTCGCCCACATCAAGGCGACCTTCAACAACACCATCGTCACCATTACCGACACCAACGGCGACACGCTCTGCTACGCCTCGGCGGGCATGGTCGGTTACAAGGGCAGCCGCAAGAGCACGCCGTTCGCCGCCCAGCGCGCGGCCGAGGTCGCCGCCGACAAGGCGGCCAAGTTCGGCTTGAAAGAGATCGAGGTTCGCGTCAAGGGCCCCGGGTCGGGCCGCGAGTCGGCGATCACCGCCCTGCAGGCCGCCGGCATGACCATCAAGGCCATCGAGGACGTCACGCCGCTACCGCACAACGGCTGCCGTCCGCCGAAGAAACGTCGTGTCTAACCAGAGGAACTCTCCAAGGACTAATGACCAAGGGAGGGTTCGCCGCTTGCGGCTTCGCGCAAGCGGAAGTCCCGCTGGTTTGAGTCATTGGTCATTGGTCATTGGTCATTGGTCATTGAGAACATGGGACGTCATCTTGATCCGGTTTGTAAACTCTGTCGCCGCGAGGGCATCAAGCTCTATCTGAAGGGCGCTCGCTGCGACAGTCCCAAGTGTGCCATCGAACGGCGCAACGTGGCGCCCGGCATGCACGGCTACCGCCGCGGCAAGCCCAGCGAGTACGGGCTGCGCCTCCGCGAGAAGCAGAAACTCAAGCGGTTCTATGGCATCTTCGAGCGCCAGTTCCGCCGCTACTTCGAGCTGGCCTCGCGCTCCCCGGAGAACACCGGCGAGGTGCTGCTCGTCATCATGGAGCGTCGCCTGGACAACATCGTCCACCGTCTCGGCTTCGCTCCCAACCGCGCCGGAGCGAGACAGCTGGTCTCGCATGGCCACGTCCAGGTCAACGGCCACCTCGCCCGCATTCCGAGCATGTTGCTCAAGGCCGGCGACCGCATCACCATCAAGAACCGTCCGCGCACCGTCCAGCTGGTCAAGCTCAACCTCCAGGAGAGCCCTCCGCCCGTGCCCGACTACCTGGAGCGCGCCGACGGCGAGCCGCCCGAGGGACGCCTGACCCGGTTGCCGACGCGCGGCGACGTTGACCCGCGCATCCAGGAGATCCGCGAGCAGCTGATCATCGAGTTCTGCGCTCGCTAACCCGCTGTGGCGAGCGGGGGGCGTGAGCCCCCTGATAACGTTATCAGGGGGCTCACGCCCCCCGCTCGCCGGCGTTACAGGAGGCCGTTTGTCATGCGCATTCGATGGCGTGGTCTGGAGCTGCCCAGCCGCGTGGTGAGCGATCGCGCGACGCTGACGGACACCTACGGCAAGTTCACCATCGAGCCGTTCGAGCGCGGCCTGGGCACCACGGTTGGCAACAGCCTGCGCCGCGTTCTGCTCTCCAGCCTGGAGGGCAGCGCCGTCACGCGGGTCAAAATCCAGAACGTCCAGCACGAGATCAGTACCATCCCCGGCGTCGTCGAGGACGTCACCGACATCATCCTCAACGTCAAGAGCCTGGTCGTCAAGAACCTCAGCGACGAGCCGCGTACCATCCACATCAACCGCCACGAACAGGGCGTGGTGACGGCGGCCAACGTCGAAACCGACGAGTTGGTGCAAATCATCAACCCCGAGCACATCCTTGCCACGATGACCGCCGATGTGCCTTTTGTCGTCGAGATGCGGGTCGAGAACGGCCGCGGCTACCGCATGGCCGAGGAGAACGTCCCCGGCGAGCGCGAGATCGGTGTCATCCCCATCGACTCCAGCTTTTCGCCGGTGGTGCGCGTCAAGTTCGAGATCGAGGAGACGCGCGTCGGCCAGCGTACCAACTACGACAAGCTGACGATGGAAATCTGGACGAACGGAACGATCACACCGCAGATGGCCCTCGTCGAGGGGGCGAAGATCCTGCGCAAGCACCTCAACCCGTTCATCCAGTACGCCGAGCCCGGTCCGGAGGTCGCCCTGGAAGGCGAAGCGGGGGGCGTGACGCCAACGGGCGAGGCCGTCGACCACGAACTGGAGCGCAAGCTCGGCATGAGCCTGGCCGAGCTAGAGCTGTCGGTGCGGGCGACCAACTGCCTGGAATCCGAGGGCATCACCACGGTCAAGGACCTGGTGATCCGCAGTGACGACGAACTGCTCGAAGTCCGGAATTTCGGCGAGACGACTCTGCGCGAGGTCAAGCAGAAGCTCGGCGAGCGCGGCCTGTACCTGGGCATGAAACTGCCGACCGCCGTGCGGCGATAACAATCTTCCACCAGCCCGAAGCGTGAGCGAGGGGTAAACTGTCCCAGCATTCCACGAGAAGCGTGAGCGAGGGGTAAATGTCCCTCGCTCACGCTTCGGGCTCGTAACCGAGGGCACACGACACCGAGTTAAACGATGCGACACCTGAAAGCCGGACGAAAGCTGAACCGCAATGCGTCCCACCGCGCGGCGCTGATGCGGAACCTGAGCTGTGCCCTGATCGAGCACGAGCGGATCATCACCACGCTGGCGAAGGCGAAGGCACTGCGGCCGTTCATCGAGAAGCTGATCACCCTCGCCAAGAAGGGGACGCTGCACGCGCGACGGCTGGCGGTGGCGCGGCTGCACAACAAGGACTCGGTCGCCAAGCTGTTCAAGGAGATCGCGCCGCGCTTCGCGGACCGGCCCGGCGGATACACGCGAATCATCCGCCGGCAGGAACGCCGGCTCGGCGACGCCGGGCTGACCGCCTACATCGAACTGCTCCGCGAAGGGGAGCGGAAGACACGGACACGAGTCACGCCGCCCCCGGCGCCGCGCGTGTCGGCCCCGCCGCCGGCGCCCGCCCCGCAGGTCGAGGCCCCGCCGCCGGTGCAGCCACCGGCGCCCGAGCAGACTCCGCCCGCCAACGAGCAGAAGCCGCCGGAGAACCCGCCGGCCTCGTAAGAAACTGTTTCAACCAGGTGGGGCAGGCTTCCAGCCTGCCTTTACCTGGCAGGCTGGAAGCCTGCCCCACGGGGCCGCGTCTCTGTGTCTCGTTCTTCCCTTCTCCGTGTTGCGGGTGCCGATCCCGGCACGAGTAGCCTTGACCTGCTTCTTCTCGAGGACGGCACCGTTGCCGACCAGTGTCGCCTCTCTCCCGACGATCTGCGGACCGACCCAGTGCTCCCCGTGCGCTGGCTCCAGGAACGCGGCCCCTTGGCGCTGGTCGCCGGTCCCTCCGGCTATGGCCTGCCCCTCATCCCCGCTGCCCAGGGGACCGAAGAACACCTCGACTTGATGACACTCGTCCGGCCCGACGAGCGCGGCCAAGCCCACGGCGTCGCCGGCTTCAGTGCCGTCGTGCGGGCCCTGTGCGCGTCGGCGTTGCCGGTCGTCTTCCTGCCGGGCGTCCTCCACCTGCCGACCGTGCCCGTCCACCGAAAGATCAACCGCATCGACCTGGGGACGCCCGACAAGTTGTGTGTCGCGGCCTTGGCCCTTGCTCTGCGCCCCTCGCCGGCCGAGGGCGAGGATTCGTTCTGCGTCGTCGAACTGGGCACCACGTTCACCGCCTGCCTGGTGGTGCGCGGCGGTTGCGTGGTCGATGGAGTCGGCGGGACGTGCGGTCCAGTCGGTTGGGGCAGCGGGGGAGCGTGGGACGGCGAGGCGGCCTACCTGCTGTCGCCACTGGCGAAAAGCGACCTGTTCAGCGGCGGGGCGAGCGGCCTGGACGATGACCTCAGAAGGGCGCTGCTGAGTGAGTCGCTGTTGAAGACCGTCGCCGGATTGCAGGCCGTCACGCCGTTCGGCGACATCGTCCTGTCGGGGCGTTTGCTCGAGGGCGAACCGGAGCTGGCCACCCTGGTGACGGCCGAGCTGCAACGGCTGGGACGGATCGTGCGTCTGGGCGGGCTGCCCGGCGCGTGGGTAAAACAGGCGGCCCAGGGGGCGGCCCTGCTGGCGGACGGGCTGGCGGGAGGACGTCACGAGCCGCTGGTCACGTCGCTTCGCCTGCGCGAGGCGTCGGGGAGCGTCCTGGACTGGCTGCGCTACCTCGGCGCCGATGCAGTGCGAGCGACATTTCGGGGACGAGGCAGTTGCGCACCGCCGTGAGTATCGGTCGGCTACAATAGAGCGGTTCGCGGCCGGGTCGCACACTAACCCGAAGCGTCAGCGAGGGACCGGCCCTCGCTGACGCTTCGGGTTAGTGTGCAACGCAAGTGTGAACCGCTCTAGGGCAGGAAACCGACGGCTCTCTGCCGAGGATGACACCATGACCTCTCCGCTTCGTATCTTGCTCCTCATGGTCGCCTGTCCCGGGCTCGCGCTGGCCGACAACTGGCCGGCCTGGCGCGGCCCGACCGGCGACGGCCACTGTGCCGAGAAGGACTTGCCCTTGCGCTGGAACCGGACCGAGAACGTCCGCTGGAAGGTGCCGCTCCCCGACGCCGGCAATTCCACCCCTGTCGTCTGGCGGGACCGCATCTTCCTGACCCAGGCGACCGAGCACGGCACGCGTCGCGCCCTGCTCTGCCTCGACCGCGGCAACGGCAAGGAACTCTGGAACGCGGAGGTCCAACACAAGGAGAAGGAGCCCACCCACGACACCAACCCGTACTGCTCCGCCTCCCCCGTCACCGATGGCGAACGGGTCATCGTCAGCCACGGCTCGGCGGGCCTGTTTTGCTACCGCGTCGACGGCAAAGAGCAGTGGCGCAAGGATGTCGGCAAGATGATCCACCTCTGGGGCAATGCCTCGTCGCCGATCCTCTACGGGAACCTGGCCATCCTCTGGGTCGGCCCCGGCGAGCGCCAGGCCCTGCTCGCCGTTGACAAGTTCTCGGGCAAGACCATCTGGGAGCACAGCGAGCCCGGGGGCAGCGACGGCATCAAGAACAAGGACTGGATCGGCTCGTGGAGCACGCCCATCGTTGCCAGGGTCGGGAACCGTGTCGAGCTGATCCTCAGTGTCCCGCACAAGGTGAAGGGCTTCGACCCGAAAAGCGGCAAGGAGCGGTGGTCTTGCGAGGGATTGGGCAATCTGGTCTACACCTCGCCGGTTTGCTCGGCCGGCGGTATCGTCGTGGCGATGTCGGGCTATGGCGGACCGGCACTGGCAGTGCGGGCCGGCGGCAGCGGCGACGTCACGAAGACGCATCGCCTTTGGGTTCACCCCGGCAACCCGCAGCGCATCGGCTCGCCAGTAATCCTCGGCGAGCACGCCTGCCTGATCAACGAGCCGGGCCTGGCCCAGCGCTTCCAGCTGAAGACCGGCAAGGACCTCTGGCAGAAGCAACGCGCGGCGAGCGCGACCTGGAGTTCGCTGGTGGCCGCCGGTGATCGGCTCTACGTTACCACGCAGGAGGGCGAGACGGTGGTCCTGTCTGCGGGCCCCGAGTTCAAGGTGCTGGCCCGCAACGCCCTGAACGAGACGACGCGGGCATCGGTCGCCGTCTCCGACGGGGAAGTCTTCATCCGCACCTACAAGCACCTGTGGTGCATCGGCAAGAAGTGACCCCGCTCGCCGTTGCCTGGAGTCCCATGCTGCTGCGCACCGAGAACCTGACCAAGGACTACGACTCGTTCCGGGCCCTCGATGCCCTCGACCTGACGCTGGGGCCGGGCGAGGTGTTCGGCCTGCTGGGTCCCAACGGCTCCGGCAAGACGACCGCCCTGCGCCTGATCATGGGCTTCCTGCGGCCGACCGCGGGCGCCGCCTGGGTCGACGGCCACCACTGCTGGGACGACGGCGTCGCCGCCCGCCGCCGCGTCGCCTACTTGCCCGGCGAGCTGCGCCTGTACGAGAACATGACAGGCCGGCAGTTGATCCGTTTTCTCTGCGAACTGCGCGGACAGAAGGTCTGGCCCGACCTGGCGGACCTCGCCCGCCGCTTCGACATCGACCTCGACCGGCCGATCGCCCACCTCTCCTCCGGCATGAAACGCAAGGTCGCCCTGCTACAGGTGCTCGTGCCGCACGCCGCCCTGCTCATCATGGACGAGCCGACCAACACGCTCGACCCGAGCATGCGCGACGAACTGCTCGACCAGGTGGCGCGGGCCCGCGACCGTGGCCAGGCCGTCCTGTTCTCCTCGCACGTCCTCAGTGAGGTCGAGCGTGTCTGTGATCGTGTCGGCATCCTGCAGCGCGGCCGCCTCGTCCACCTGCAGCGGATGGCCGACCTGCGCGAGGGCCGTCTCATCCACGCCCGCTTCCACGGCCCGCCCCCCGCCCTGCCCTCACTGGACGGCCTCCACGAGCGCCAGCGCCAGGACGGTGCCGTCACCCTCGAGTACACGGGCCCGCTGGCGGCGCTGTTGGAGTGGTTGGCCCGGCAGCCGCTGGCCGACCTGCGTCTGGAACCTCTGGGACTGGCCTCGATCTACCACCGCTACCACGGAGCCGTGGCATGATGCTGACCCTGATCCGCAAGCTGTTGCGCGACCTGCGCGTCGCGCTGGTGGTGGTTGCCGTCCTGCTTGGGGCCTTTCAGTGCCTCTGGTACAAGGTGACCGAGCGCATCATCGGCCAGCTCTCGCCGTTCTTCAACACGCTGGCGAGCCTCGGCGGACTGACGAATAAGGACATCCAGGATGTCCTGTTTGCCGGGCCGGGCAAGATCATCCGCACCCTGGTCGGTGGCGACCAGCTCGACTTCGATGGCGTGATGGACATGCTGTCGATCGGCTACGTCCATCCGCTGATGCAGACGATCTTCTGCATCTGGGCGGTCGGGCGAGCGGCGGGCGCCGTTGCTGGCGAGACCGACCGCGGCACGATGGAGTTGCTCCTGGCCCAGCCGGTGCCGCGCCATCGGCTGATCCTGGCCCACCTGTGCGTCGACCTGATGACGATCCCGATCCTGTGCCTGAGCCTGTGGGCGGGCAACTGCCTGGGCTGCTGGCTGGTCGGTCCGGTGCAGCCGCGCCCGCCGGAGCTGCCGGAGCTGAAAACCAGGGAGCAGAGGCCGGCCTACCTGGTCGAGTTCGGGCCGTTCAAGGTGAGCGTCCAGTCGCCGGTCGACCTGGGGGCGAGGTCGAAGCAGCCGGCGCCGGGCAGCGCGGAACGGGCGCGACGGCGTCTCGAAGTGCATCTGGCGGACTTCGGCCCGGCGCTGCCGGTGGTCGGCGGGCTGATTTTCGCCGTCTCGGGATACACGATGTGGCTATCGGCGATGGGACGCTTCCGCTGGCGCGTGCTCGGCCTTGCCGTGTTGGTCACGCTGCTGCAGTTCCTGGTGAACGTGATCGGGCAGATGTGGGACGTGGCTGCTCCGCTGCGCCCCTTCACGATCTTCTACTATTACCAGCCGCAGAAGGTGATTCTCGGCCAGGGTTGGTGCGTCGACTTCGCGGTCTGGAACGACGGCAAGCCGCTGGTGCAGGTGCCGATGCTGCTGGTGCTGTACGGCGTCGGGCTGGCCGGCTATGCGCTGGCCCTCTGGACGTTCACGCGGCGCGACATTCCCGCGCCTTTGTAGGGCCGCGACCGCTGATTAGCCCGACGCGCCAGCAAGGGATGACTTCAACCTTCGCTGGCACGTCGAGGGAATTCGTGACCTATACTGCCTTCAAGGAGATTCACGCTATTCCGGCCGGCACGGCGCAAGTTCTTCCCGCCCGCGCCACGCGGAGATTGCTGTCGCATGAACGACCTTTCCTCACAGAACACCACCGACCCCGCGCCCGCGACCTCGACCGGCAATGCCAAAGAAACCAAGCCGGGCTGTCCCCGCTGCGGCGGGACGCTGACCAACCCCGGCGGCCTCACCTGGTGCCCAGCCTGCGGCTACTGCCCGCTGCTCGAAGAGAAGGGCAAACAGGAACCGCGACAGACGACCACCGACGTGCCGTCGAAGCTGGGCGCCATCGAATTCTTCTCTGTCGTCGGAAGGACGCCCAGGTGGCTGGTGCTGCTGCTGGGCGGCGTGTTCGCCGTCATCGTCGGGTCGTTGGGCGCCAGCTCCGCCTTGCCTGACGAATCGCTCCACCGCGTTTTCTGGAGCCTGGGACAACTGCTGTTCGGCGTGGCGGTCGTGGTGGGGGCGCATGTCTGGGCGATCGCGCAAGTGTCGTCGACCGAGGTGCGGGCACGGGGCCGCGGCTCCTGGTCGCTGCTGGGACTCTGGCGCGCCGCCGCGTCGCAGATGCCGGCGACGCGCTGGCCGGTTAACCTGCTGAGCTGGGGCCTTACCTTGATCTTCTGCGCCCTGTTCATCGTCGGCGGCTTCGGCTGGTGGGTCACAAACGCGAAGATCGTCCAGGAGCGGCCGAAGGCCACCCAGCAGGCGAAGTAAGGACTCCCGGACAACACCCCTCTTCTCAGCCCCCTCCCCGAAGCGGAGAGGGGGAGGAAAACCGGCTTGGCCCCCCTCTCCGCTTCGGGGAGGGGGGGTGGGGGGAGGGGTTGTCTCCGCCAATCCTGGTCAGTCCTGAAGCAGTTTCGCGAGGGCGCCGAGGCGAGGCAGGACGGCACGACAGCACTCCGGACACGGCACCGCCCCACGCGCCCGCAGCCGCGCCCCGATGTCGGGCGACTGCCAGCCCATTACCGCCGCCGTCTGCGGCAAAAAGTCGTTGAATAAAAAGCGACACCAGCGCTCCAGCCGCGTCGCTGGTTCGGTCGGGTCGCTCGCGAAGCGGAAGGCTTCGTCGCCGACGCGCAGCTCGCCATAGTCCAGCGGCGGCAGCCGCGGACCGATGACCTCGATCACGGGCGGATGCCGCTCGAACAGCACTTCCTGCAGCGCCACGCCCCGGCCGCAGATCAGCACCCGTAGCGGGGCAAAGTCCGCTTCGCCGACATGAGCGACCGCATAAGCCGGATCTTCCTGGACGAGCAGCAAGTCAGGAAAGCGGTGTAGCAGGGCCTCGCTGTCCGGCTCGGGCGCTCGCTCGAAGACCGTCGCCGCGTTGCCGGCCCGGTCCCAGGGCCGCGTTGCCCGCATCGACCAGAGCAGCCGCAGCAGCACCAGGCCGCTCGGTCGATCCACCTCGAGCACCGCCCCCAGGGCCGCGTACGACTGGCCGATCTCGAGAAGGGAGCTGACCTCGAAGCCGGCCTCGAAGGCCGCGTCGCACAGCAGCACGCGCAGCCGGCCGAGGTTGCCCGGCGTCCACCAGTCAGTTTGCCAGTCGTTCAGAAGCGCCTCGCCGTAGGCCAGCGGCAGGCGTCCCCCCAGGCAGTCGATCAACTCCGCCACGACCAGCGAAACGGGGTCCTTGTCCTCGATAACAGCATCGTGGATCGCCAGGCGACGCAGGGCGGCAAGCGGGCCCGCGGCATTGGGCTGGGCGAGCACCGCCTCCTCGGCCCGCGTGATCGCCGCCATCAGGGTCGCACGGCGCAACAGGGGTGTGCCGCGGTCGACGCTGGCCAGCGCGAGCCCCGCGAGGAACTCGGCATCGGGCAGCGAGAACTCCTTGGCGTACAGGTGCGGCGCCATCAGGGCCCAGGCATAGTCGAGCGCCCGGTGCGACAGGGGGGCGCGCGGTCGCCAGCGCTCTGCCGTCCACATGCCGACACCGAGCGCCGCGGCCAGGAGCAGCAGGACGGGCAGCAGCGGCCCGCTCTCCCAGGCGAGAGCGGTCACCAGGGCGAACAGGACGAACGGTCCCGCCTGCAGCCAGAGGGCACCACGTACCGTCAGGCGATGCCCCGGCTCCTCCCCGCGGTAGAGGACGCCGCGCGGCGCGACCATCTCGAGATGCGAGAGCAGGACGCCCTCGGACAGCTCCAGGCAGTAGCCCCGGGCGGACAGCCGGCCGTGCCAGCAGTTGACGGCCTGCGGCAGCACGGGCCGTGGCACAGGGATGAAGGCGAAACAGGCCGGACACAGCGACGCCTTGCGGTCGCCGGCCTCGGCCTGCAGCGCCTGCTCGGTCTCGGCATCCTGTGCCCCCGCCCGCAACAGCAGGCGGTGAAAGCGAGTCGACCCGTTCTCCGGATCGGTCTGCTGAGCCAGCGCCCGGCAGCGGTCCAGCATCTCCGGATTGGCAAGGCTGCGACGGTCGGCGAGCCGGTCCTCGATCACCGCCCACGGGTCGCGCACACGCTGGCCGTCCAGCACGAGGTTGTGCTCGCGCCACAGGTGGTCGATCATTTCGGCCCGCCGCAGTTCCAGGGCGCAGCGCGGGCAGCGCATGCGGATGCGGGCCTCCAGCCGGTCGCACAGCGACGCCAGGACCGGCCGCCGCCCGACCAACTGCTCCAGCCGGCGCAACCGCCGGACCGCCTTCACCTTGCCCATTCCCGCCGTCAGCGCTTCGAGGACCTCTTCCTCGTGTACGTTGCGGCCGTTCCCGGAGGAACGGAGCAGGGCCGCCACCGCCTCCATCTGCGTTTCGAGGGGAAGACGACGATCCTGGAGGAGGGCACACAACGACGGATAAACCCGATCCGGCAGAGGGAAGGAAGAACGGGACACCAGGGCCAGGGCGAGCAGGCGCGCGGTCTGCTCGGGGACGGCGGCCAGAAAGGCGACGAGGCCGACGCCCTCGGGTGCGGCACCGATCGCCTCGGCGGCGGCGAACAGTGCCGGCCCGCGTTTGCTCGACTCGAGGCGGGACAGCGTCGCCGCTACCGACGCGGACAGGAAGTGTTCGGCGCGCGCGCCGTGGTGTTCGCGGACGATCGACTCGAGGAGTTGCCACGCCTGGGGGTCGGCCGGCGGCGTGCAGAGCGTTTGCAGCAGGAAGGCAAGGGTGTCGTTGAAGGAGCGAAGTTGCCCGCGGAACTGGTAGAGGTGGTGTCGCTGGCGGAGGTGGGTTTCCAGCGGAACGCTGCCGACATCCTCTCCGCACTCGGGACACATCTGTGGCGAACCGTCCTGCCAGGGCCAACTCATCGCAACCATCCGCGCCAAGACCGCTGGGGAAAAGCAGGTCTATTGTAGCTCGAATTTGGCGAGCGGGGGGTGTGAACCCCCCGGTGCTGTGCCAGACCTCAGTCGTGTACCGGGGGCGGCCGCTGCGCGGCACCCGCCCCCACTCGCCAACAACGCGAGGGGCACCCATCCGTCGCCGTGGAATGGTCCGGTGCCCTCCTGTATGATCTGCTGAGACGGTCCTCGAACACGCCCGGGGCTTTTCGGCGGAGCGAGCGATGAACGAAGGGCTGCAGTCCCTGACCGGCGCGGACCTGGTCGTGCGCTGCCTGCGCGACCACGACGTGCGCGTCGTCTTCGGCTACCCCGGCGGGCAGCTGACGCCCTTGTACGACGCCCTGCACCGCGACGGCACGATCCGTCACGTCCTGGCCCGCGACGAACAGGCGGCGGGGTTCATGGCCGACGGCTACGCCCGCGCCACGGGACGGCCCGGTGTCTGCCTGGCGGTCTGTGGCCCGGGCGTGCTCAACGCGGCGACGCCTCTGGCCACTGCCTTCACCGACTCCGTCCCGGTCCTGCTTATCAGTGGCCAAATTCCGCGCGCGGGGCACGGCCTGCGTTCGGGCTACTACCACGAGAACGATCAGCTGCGAGCCTGCACCACCTTCACCAAGGGGAGCGCGCGGCCGGAGAGCGCTGGTCAGGTGGTATCGTGCTTCGACACGATGTGGGCTACGATGACCGGATCTCGGCCCGGCCCTGCCATTCTCGAGTTGCCGCTGGACGTGCTCAACGAGAAGACGGCACCCTTCTCCTGGCCGCCGAGCCCGTCCGGCCCCTCCCCGCTTCGCCGCGGGCCTCAGCCGCTTCAGGAGGTCAAGGAGTTGGCAGAGCAGCTCGCGTGCTGGCGCAAGCCTCTGCTGATGGCCGGAGGCGGGGTCATCACGGCCGGCGCCGAGGGGGAGCTGCGCGAACTGGCCGAGCGCCTTGGCGCCCCTGTCTTCTACACGGCGATGGGCAAGTGCTCCCTGCCGACCGATCATCGGCTCGCCGCCGGCCTGCCCTGGCTCCGGGCCACTTCCGACCTACGAGGGATGGAAGAGTGCTTTTCTCCCCTGTTTGCCGAGGCGGACGGGCTGCTAGCGATCGGCTGCCGCTTCACCCAACTCGCTACCGGCACCTGGACGCTGAAATTGCCGTCCCAGGTCGCACAGATCGACATCGACGGTGAGGAACTCGGCCGGCACTACCCGCTGACCTGCGCCGTCTGTGCCGACGCCCGCGCGGCGCTTCAGGACTTACTCAGCCTGCTGCCCGCCGCCCCGCGCCCGCCCTGGGCCCCGCCACGGCCACCGCGCGAGGCGTGGCAACTTCCGGGTCTCGACCTTGTCGCGCCTCTGCGCCGCGCCCTGCCGCGCGACGGTATCGTCGTCGCCGACATCACACGCCTTGGCTACATCCTGATGGCCGAATTGCCGGTCTACCAGCCGCGCACCTTCCTGCACCCGGCGGGCTACGTGTCGATGGGCTACGGCATCCCAGCCGCGCTGGGCGCCCGGGCTGCATTCCCGGGGCGGCCCATCGTCGCGGTCGTCGGCGATGGCTGTTTTCTGATGAGCGGCATGGAACTGGCCACCGCCGTGCAGGAGAAACTGCCCCTCGTCGTCGTGCTGGTCAATGACGGCAGCCTGACGTTGATCAAGGCGATCCAGCAGCGCCGCTACCAGGAGCGCTATATCGGCGTCGACCTGCTCAACCCCGACTTCGGCCTGTTCGCCCGCGCTTTCGGCGTCCGGCACCGGGCCGTTGAAACGAGCGCTGACTTCGAGTCCGCTCTGGGCGAGGCGCTGGGGCTCGAGGATACAACCCTGGTCGAGGTGCGCCTGCCCCCGGGACGCTGAACGTCGCCTTGCGGTCGCGGCGGCTGGGGCACCCGCTGTGCGAGTCCGCCCGCCGCTCGCCGGACAAATCAAACCACGAAACCCCCTTTCTCGTCTTGAAGAAGGGGCCTTTGTCCACAGAGAGTGCCCGGCGGCGGAAACGCCGGGCCGATTCCCGAGGGAGGGTGGATTCCATGCGGAAAGCGTACTTCCTTGGTGGGATGTTCGCGGTGGCGGCAGCCACAACTCTTCTTGCCGTCCGCCCAGCGTCCTCGACCGCGCGAAACGAGGAGAAGGCGAAGGAGTCGGGCAAATCGCCGACCGCGGCGCTGTTGCCGGTAGCGCAGGTAGTGCTGTTTTCCAGCGGGGTAGGCTACTTCCAACGTGAGGGCAGCATCGACGGCGATCAGCGTATCGACCTGACCTTCCCCGCCCAGGACATCAACGACCTGATCAAGTCGATGACCCTGCGTGACCTCGACGGCGGACGCATCGACGCCGTCTCCTACGAATCCAACGTCCCGGTGGAGCGGACGCTACAGAGCTTCGCCGTCAACCTGACCGGCAACCCGACCTTCAGCACCATCCTCAACCAGGCCCGCGGCGAGAAGGTCGAGGTCGTTCTCCAGCAGACCGCGGCGCAGCCGGGCACGCTGACCGGCTCCATCGTCGGCGTCGAGCACAAGAAGGTCCAGGTCGGCAAGGACGCCGTGGTCGAGGTGGAGTGTCTGAACCTGTGGTGCGGCGACGGCATGCGCAGTGTGAAGCTGTCCGAGGTGCAGCGGCTGCGCTTCCTCAACGCCGTCATGGACAGCGAGTTCAAGAAGGCCCTGGAGACGCTGGCACTGGGCCACGACATGCAGAAGAAGGCCGTCAGCATCCACTTTGCCGGCGAGGGCAAGCGTCGCGTCAAGGTGGGCTATGTCGTCGAAAATCCCCTCTGGAAGACCTCCTATCGACTCGTCCTCAACAAGCCGAACGAGAACGCCGTCAAACAAGACAGGGACGCGAAGCAGCGAAAGGAGGACAAGCCGTACTTGCAGGGCTGGGCGGTGGTGGAGAACACGACGGACGAGGACTGGGGCGGGGTGCGCATGGCGTTGATCTCGGGGCGGCCCATCTCCTTCCAGATGAACCTCTACGATGCCCTCTTCCTCAAGCGACCCGTCGTCGAGCCTGAACTCTTCGCCTCTCTCCGGCCCCCCACTTACTCCGGCGGCTTCGGCGTCCCCGGCGGGCCCGTGGCGAGTACTGCTCCGCCGGCTTTGACGCCTCAAATGGACGCGGAGTCGGATTCCTTCAAGCTCCACAAGCGGGAGGAATCCCTGCGTCGTCTCAAGGAGAGCGCCGGTGGGTGGGCTAGCAAGGGAGGCGATAAGAAGCCCAACTGGCAACTCGAGGACGAGAAGATGGACCTGGGCAAGAGCGTGTCCAGCGCCGCGAGTGCGTCGAAACTGGGAGACTACTTCCAGTATGCGATCGACCACCCGGTGACGCTGCCGCGGCAGAAGTCGGCGCTGTTGCCCATCCTGGGCAAGGACGTCGCGGGCGAACGCCTCTCCATCTACAACGAGAGCACGCACGCCAAGTTCCCGCTGTTGGGCCTGGCGTTCACGAACACGACCGGGATGCACCTGACGCAGGGACCGATCACGGTCTACGAGGGCGGCACCTACGCCGGCGATGCCCGCATCCTCGACCTGCAAAAGGGCGAACGCCGCCTGCTCTC
>JACOUH010000437.1 GCA_016177925.1 Planctomycetota bacterium
AAACCAGACGGCAACAGGCACGACAGGCCACCCTGGACGGCCAACCCGCCAACACCGGAACGTAATCAGAGAGGTTCGTAGTCCTTGAAACACGCAAACGCCCCGAAGGCAAACTTCCTGTTCTCGCTGAACCAATACAGGGGTGCCGGAGCCACCCCGGCCCAGTTGGTGGGAAATCGTGATGGGGTTCGCGGGCGACCTCGTGGGCGCGCCTGGGGTGGCAGAGACGGTGGTCCGTATCCAGCAGCGGGGGAGTTTGTTTCCTTCCTTGGATGAATTCCTCGTCGGGTTGGATAAGGGGATGGATCAAGCGCTTCGCCAGTTCCCGCAACTCGTGGGAGGGTGGTGGCTCTTCCGTAACATGCCGAAGAAGGTCGCCCCCGGAGAAGCAGCGAAACCGAAGGCCGCGCCGGCACCGGTACGGCCGAACCCTCCTGTGCCGGTTGCCCCCGCCGAGAGAGCGGCCCCTGCCGTCCCGCGCCCGCCCGGCGAGCCTCCGCGACTCCAGCTCCCGCCCGAGCAACCGAAACTGCCCGACCTGAGGCCGAAGCCGGCTGGGTTGCTGGAGCATAAACCTCCAGGGAAACATGTTCGCGATCCGAACTGGACGCATACTTGGAGAAAGGGGCGAGCCGGTGCCGCACACAATGCTGACACCTTACGGAAGAAAATGGGCCTCAAGCCCACAGCGATGGAGGACGGGCTGGATGCTCACCACATCGTCCAAAGCACGAACAACAAAATCCCGGAGTTCCAGAAGGCGCGCGATCTGCTGCTGGAGCACCAGATCGACATCAACTCGGCTGCCAACGGCGTGGCGCTGAGAACCACGAAGCCGGGTGCTCCGCTTCCCGCCGACCCGACGTTGCGGATGCATAAGGGTGGCGAACTTCATACGAACGAGGGTGGTCGCCGGACGTACCAGCGGCTCCAGGATGCCGTGGACCGGGCAGGAAGCGACTGGGGGGCAAGACGCCAAGCACTTCTCGATGAGCTTGCCAAGATGCGTGAGGAGATCAAAGCCGGTACGTTCCCGTAATCGCAGCTTGCATCGGCCGATCACCTGCGGAGAGGCCCGGTGTCATGATGCGGCGGGTCTTTTGTTCCGAATAGGAGGGGTGCGCATGACGGTTGACGACTACGAGGCGGCGATGCGCCGCCGGCTGCTTGACGCGGGCTTCGACTTCAACAGGCCCGACCCAGCGCTGGCTTGGGCGGTGTTCAAAGGGTTCGCGGCTGAGCCGGTCGAGTGTGATGACAGCTACCTGTTCTGGGAGGCGGCCAGTGACTATTTCGACTTCGTGCGAGAGGTCCGCCACTACACCGAGAACGACGCCGTTTGGCACGAACAACTGACCATCCACTTCACCTGCACTCCGCCAGATAGTCTCGGGGTCCAGCCGGTGGCGGTGTTCTCAAGGGATTACTTCAGCTACGCGGGGTTCTTCAAAGAGGTCGAGCGGCGGCCGGAGTTCCTCAAGGGGCTGGCGTTCGGCCGCTGGTCGGTTGAGCTACGGCTGGACGCCTGTTGAGAACTCGTCCAGCTACGTCCTGTGCGAAAACCTTGTCATTAACAAGTTGCGGCGCGGAAAGCGGCAATCGGCCAAGAATAGCGATTCGTGGTTGTCGTTGTACAGGAATGGCGATTGGCGGTTGCCGCTGTAGAATGCTCCGCGTGAAAAAAGGGGACATTCAGTGAAAAAGGGGACATTCATCATTTTGAAGAGACCGGAAAGGGAACAATATCCTCCGCGCCCGTGTTCCCTTTTTCACTGTCCGGCAATGTCATCAAGTTGACCGATACGCTGGGCAACGTGACCACGGCGGTCTACGATGCCCTGGACCGCCCGATCAGCGTGCAGGACCCCGGCGGCGGCATCGCCAGCACGGTTTACGATGCGGCCAGCAACACGCTGGCGACGGTGGACCCGCTCGGCAACCGCACCAGCTTCGGCTATGACAAGCTCAACCGCGTGATTCAGAGCACGGACCCGCTCGGCGGCCTGACCACGGTCGTCTTCGATGCGGCCGGCAACCAGAAGGCCCTGGTCGACCCGCTCGGCAATCGCACCTCCTTCGTCTTCGATGCGCTGAACCGCGTCATTGAGCAGGACGATCCGCTGGGCTACAAGACCACGATTGCCTACGATGCGGCGAGCCGCGAGACGTCGCAGACCGACCGATTGGGCCGGCGCATCGACTTCGGCTTCGACAATGCCGACCGCATGACCGGGGAGACCTGGCGCGACGCGGGCGGCAACGTGGTCAACAACGTCACCTTCACGCTCGACGCCAACGGCAATGCGCTGACCGCCGCCAATGGCAACGGCACCTACACGTCCACCTACGATGCGCTGGACCGAGCCAGCACGCAGGCGGGACCGTTCGGGCTGTCGCTGACCTTCGGCTACGATGCAGTGGGCAACCGCACCCTGGAGCAGGACAGCAAGGGCGGGGTCATTACTTCCGTCTACGACGGCGACAACCAGCTGACCAGCCGGCAGTTCGGCGGTTCCGGGCAGACGCCGTTGCGCTTCGACGAGGCCTACACCGCCCGCAACCAGGTGGGCACGCTGACGCGCTACAGCGACCTGGCCGGCACGACCAAGGTGGGCGAGTCCGACTCCACTTACGACAATCCGGGGCGGTTAACGAACCTGCAAATCAAGGACGGCTCAGGCGGCATCCTGGGCAACTACACGTACACCTATGACCTGGCGTCGCGTGCCACGAGCGAGACTATCGACGGCACGACGACCAGCTTCGGCTACGACACGGTCGACCAGTTGACCAGCGCCGGCGCCACCACCTACGGCTACGACCTGGCCGGCAACCGCAACACCTCAGGCTACACCGTCGGAACCGACAACCACATGACGTCCGACGGGACGTACTCGTACACCTACGACGCCGAGGGCAACCGCACCAAGAAGACGCTGGGGGCCAGCGCCGACACCTGGACCTCCGGCTACGACAACAACAATCAGATGACCTGGGCCGAGGACCGCGCCACCGATGGCGGCACCCTGCTGTTGCGCCTGGACGAGAAGTATGACGTGTTCGGCCGGCGCCTCGAGGAGGACCGCTGGACCCAGGCGACGGGCACGGTGGTCACCCACTTCGGCTACGACGACAGCCGCGATGTCTGGGCCGACCTCGACAGCAACAATACGCTGCAAACGCGGTACGTGCGCCAGAACGGCCCGGACGCCGTGGCGGCGCGGGAGACGGGCGCGGGCACGGTCAGCTGGTACGGCACCGACCGGGAGGGCTCGGTCCGGCTCAACCTCAGCGCCACGGGGGCGCTGCTCAACCGAAACGCCTACGACGCTTACGGTCAGCGGACCAGCCAGACGAGTCCGTCCAACGGCGACCGCTTCGCCTACACGGGCGCGGAGTTGCAGTCGGACCTGGGCGCGCAGTTGCACGACCTGCGTTGGTACGACCCCAAGACGGGGCGCTGGACCAGCGAGGACCCCATCGGCTTCGCGGCGGGCGACTACAACCTGGGCCGCTACGTGGGCAACGGGCCGACCAACGCCACCGACCCCAGCGGCCTGGCCAGCACGCGTGGCGGCCACAGCGTGGGCCCGCCGCCGGCCCCGGGGCCCACCCTGGACCAGTTGCGCCAGCAGGCGGCGGCGGAAGTCGCGCAGACGCAGGCCTACCTGGCCTGGGCCCAAGCCAACCCCTTGCTCAGCGGCTGGGGCTACGACCGCTCCCATTCGCCGCTGCGTCCGGCCCCCGCGGCCCCGCGACCCACGCTGAGCGACCTGCTGGCCGGTGTCTTGGGCGTGACCGGGGCGCAGCCCAAGTGCGGCAATGCCGGCTTGGGCGGCCAGGTCCGCTGCTTGGAGACCGCCAGTAGTGCCCGTCCCCGTGCCGAGGTTTCCGCCGGCGCCCTGGGACGCTTGCCCAGCGGTGGCGTCGAGGCGGCCTGGGACACGGCCGCGCCGTCGGCGTCGTCTCCGCCCAGCGCCGTCCTGGGGGGCGGGCTGTACGGGCTGGCGGTGGCCCTGGAACAGGGACCGGAGCAGCCAGGCAGCGTTGCCAGGGGCGGGTCGCTGGCCGGCAGCATCCTGAACAGCTTGACCGGCGGCCCGTCCTCGAACCGCTGTGGCGGCCTGGCCCGCTGTGCCAATGGCTCGAGTGGTCCCAGCAGTCCGGGGGTTTCTGCCGGCTCCATGGGGCGGTTGTGGGGCGGTGGCGCGGACGTCCCTGGCAGTGAGCATGCCGGGTGGGGCCTGCCTGCCACGTCGGCGTCGTCGACGCCGATCGCCCTGTTGGGGGGCGGGCAGTACGGTCTGGTGGGGAGCGGGGAGCAGGGAGCGGCGCAGCCGGGCAGCGTTGCCGGCGGCGGGCCCAGGGGCGGCAGCGGCACGCCCGCGATGGCCGGGGGCGGCTCCTCGGACCGCTGCGGCGGCCTGGCCCGCTGCCCCCAGGTCTCCACCAGTCCGGCGGGACCCAGCAGTGCCGGGTCGGCCGGGCCGCTGGTGCCGGGGGGGCTGAGCAGTGGCCTGTCCTCCCCTGGCAGCGTCACGGCGGCGGCGGTGGCGGCGGCGTGGCAGGCCACCTTGGTCAGCAGCGTGTCTGCTGCTGGCAGTGTCAATGCGGCGCCGGTCGCTGCCGGCACGGCCGCGGCGCCCTCGCTGGCGTCCTTGCTGCAAAACGCGTTGGGTCAGAGCGGGGCGGTGCCGTCGGGCGGTGGGCCCCACCCCAAGTGCGGCCATGCCGGCTATGGCGCCACCTACCGCTGCCCGGATTTCGCGTTGCGTCCGCGTCCGGACTCCCCCGCGGCGCAGGTGGAGGTGGCCTGGGTCAGTAGCGCCTTCGCCGCCAGCAACGTCAATCCGGCCCCGGCCGAGGAAGCGCCGGCCCCCACCGAAGCAGCGGTCGACTGGTGGGACCCCAAGTACCACGGGGGGATCGACTTCCGGCCGCAGATCCAAGCGATGCTGGCCTCCGGGCAGTTGCCGCGGGGCAACCCAGGCGGGCCGAACGCTCCCAACCTGGACGGTCACCTCCCCAAGGGGCCGGACGCTGCCAAGCCGAAGCCTGCTACCCACCCCCTGACGGGCGACCAGATCAACGCGATGTTCGATGCGATGGCGGGGGGACCGGCCGCGATGCAGGCCGGGCATCCGATGCAGGTCGGTCCGCTTGCTCTGCTGGCAGCGCTGCTGCAGCCGGACGGGCCCCCGACCGCCTCCATGGACGACGACCAGCGCGAGGAGTACGCTCTGGAAGGACTCCTCAAGTTGGAGGAGTGGGAGGAGCACGCCTGGGAGCACGCTTTGGATTGGTTCCGCCAGAAGGAGCCGGAGGTCGTGAAGTTTGACTTGGACGACTACACGGAGTTCGCGGCGGTGCATCTGGGGGAGTGGCCCGGCGACCCGAAGAGCAAGGTCTATGCCGTTATCATTTCGGAGCTCAACCCAGCGTTGGACCCGACGAATCCTGATCCAAACATACCTCTCTTCGTTCCGACGAAGGTTATGGTGTTCCGGGTCGGCCCGGGGGGGGCATTATCAGACCGTCCACGACCTGCTCAAGCGTGCCAAGGCGGACCTGGCCGCCAATCCCGACAACGCGCTGGCAGTGAAGTTCCACAAGGCGCTCGGCTACCTCCCACTGGTCGGCACGTCGCAGCGGCTGGAGAAGTTGCTGTACAACCTCCAGTGGGACAAGGAGGTTACGCTCGGCGACAAGATCGAATTGGGCGTGTCCTTCTTGGATGACGTGGTCACAGTCGCCCCCGTGGTCGCCCATGCCGCGGAAGCCGTCGGCGCCAAGGTCGTCAAGGGCGCGAACGCCTTGAGGGGACTGCGGCGCGCTAAGCTGCTGGCCGCGCTGGAGGAAGCCCGGGAAGCTCGGCTTGCGTTAAGAGAACTGGGGCTGAACGAGTTCCTCGGTAACTTTAAGCTGGGCTTACCCCCGGGGCCACAGCGCAATGCTGCCCTGAAGAAGATCGGCGCCCTGAAGAACGACTTCCTCAATCACCCAACGAAGCCTGGGAAAATCATCTGGAAGAGGGGCGATGCCCCGGTGGACGCAGCCGGCAATCGGGTCTTCGGGAAGTACAACTCGGTTGATAATACTATCGAACTCTACAAAGATGCTGACCTGAGTACGCTGACACACGAGTTGTTGCATTTCGACCAGGCTCGGACAGCAAACCGGGTTGGTCAGAATCTGATCACCCACCCTGCTCAACGGCAAACTCTCGAACGAGACGTTCTATTGAAGCTGCAGCAAATGGGTTTCGTACCCAGGTGAGGTCAACTATGAGCCAAAGACACCTATACTTGTACTGTTCAGACATCAGGCGCGGGCAGACCGGTCCTTGGTGCGAGGCCGTCCTACTCTCCCCGCACCCGTTCCAGTATTATGATGTTCAGTCATTCCCGGCCTTCCTTCTCGACAGCCGGCTTGTTATTCCTATCAAGTGTCGAGTTGGAGTAACTGAATTTGCATCGGGTCAGGATGAGTATGGCCAGCCGGTTATGTTCTTTGACGGTGAAGTACATCGCCATGATCTGACAGCAGACGCTGTCTCAACAGCTCAGAACAAAGTCATCCTGCACCTGGACGGCATCACTCTGGCCGTAAGTGGTCCGGCACTCATTTCGACAGATGAACGCGTAGGCTTCGTTCGCTGCTCGCTCGTGGTCGATCTCCTCTGTACAACCCTCGTCGAGCTTCCCGACTTCATAGCCAACCTTGATCACCTTCGCTCGTTTGAAGAAAGCCTCCGCGATCCGGCAATGCCAAGACCAGCTACCACATACGCGGACGAGCTCCAAGGGCACGCGAAGGGGACACGATTGAGTCCTGGATTTGTTCTGCCTGTGAGCTCCCCAAACGAAGATGGTGACAAATCTGGGGCCGTTATTCTTGGCCGACAGCTATCCTCCTCCCAGCCTCGATTTGCCGCTCACTTGTACATGTTCCACGCGGATTATCGCCTTGAACCAGGTATTCTTCTGTCACGGCGAGTAACGTGGGTGAACGGATCGCATGAACAGACACGCTCCTGTCCAGTTGCACGGGTTGTATCCGTCACCGAACACGGAGGCTGAAGCCTGCGGCTCGACTTGCTGGTGACCACTACGCTTCGGCCGCAGCCGCGGGCTCAGTGGATATTGCCGTTGACAACGCGGCGCGGCTGACCAACTTGAAGATCAAGGACGGCTCCGGTGGCATCCTGGGCAACTACACCTACAGCTACGACCTGGCCAGCCGCGTCACGGCGGAGACGATCGACGGCACGACGACCAGCTTCGGCTACGACACGGTCGACCAGTTGACCAGCGCAGGTGCCACCAACTACGGCTACGACCTGGCCGGCAACCGCAACACGGCAGGCTAAACCGTCGGAACTGACAACCACATGACGTCCGACGGCGTCTACAGTTACAGCTACGACGCCGAAGGCAACCGCACCAAGAAGACGCTGGGGGCCAGCGCCGACACCTGGACCTCCGGCTACGACCACAACGACCAGATGACCTGGGCCGAGGACCGCGCCACCGATGGCGGCACCCTCTTGCTGCGCCTGGACGAGAAGTATGACGTGTTCGGCCGCCGCATCGAGGAGGATCGCTGGACCCAGGCGACCGGCACCGTGGTCACCCACTTCGGCTACGACGACAGCCGCGACGTCTGGGCTGACCTCGACAGCAACAATGCCTTGCAAACGCGTTACGTGCGCCAGGACGGACCGGACACGCTGGCGGCGCGGGAGACGGGCGCGGGCACGGTCAGCTGGTACGGCACCGACCGGGAGGGCTCGGTCCGGCTCAACCTCAGCGCGTCGGGGGCGCTGCTCAACCGGAACGCCTACGATGCCTACGGTCAGCGGACCAGCCAGACGAGCCCGTCCAACGGTGACCGCTTCGCCTACACCGGCGCGGAGTTGCAGTCCGACCTGGGGGCGCAGTTGCACGACCTGCGTTGGTACGACCCCCGCACCGGCCGCTGGACCAGCGAGGACCTCATCGGCTTCGCCGCGGGGGACTACAACCTGGGCCGCTACGTGGGCAACGGGCCGACCAACGCGACCGACCCGAGCGGGCTGGAGGGCCTTGCCCCAGGGGGCGTCAGCCCGGTGGAGGCCGA
>JACOUH010000190.1 GCA_016177925.1 Planctomycetota bacterium
AGCGCACCGGCGGGCTCACGCCCCGCCGCTCACCGCGAACATACGAGACTTCATGACGAGCAGCGCACCCGCTCCCCTGACCGCCGGCCCTCCTCGCTGGCTGCACGCGCTGGCCGTGTTCACGGTCGTCGCCGCGCTGCCGCTGCTGCTGCTCGGGGCCGAGGTGACGACCAAGAACGTCGGCATGATCGACCAGCAGGGCTTCCGCGAGCCCTGGCATCTGTTCACCGTTGAGGTGTGGGAGAAGGGCCCGGGGTTCGGCATCGCCCTGCTCATCGAGCACACGCACCGCCTGGCGGGGTTCGTCGTCGGTTTCTCCTGCATCGTGATGGCGATCGGCCTGTGGCGGCTCGACCCGCGCCGCTGGGTCGGCGGGCTGGGCATCACAGTGTTGGCCGCGGTCAGCGTCCAGGGACTGCTCGGTGGATTCCGCGTCCAGCTCAACGCCCGCTTCGGCCCGGAGCTGGCCCTCGTCCACGGCTGCTTTGCCCAGATCGCGTTCGCCCTGCTCGTCAGCCTCGCCCTGGTCACATCGCGATCATGGGGCATCACCTCCTCCGCCCCGACGGCGACGGAGGCCCGCTCCCTCCGCTGGTTATGTCTGCTGGCGGTCGGGCTCCTTTATCTCCAGATTGTCCTCGGCGCCCTGGTGCGGCGGAAGGAGACGCAGACGGCGCCGCGACTGCACCTGCTCGTCGCCTTCGTGGTGACCGCTCTTCTGATGCTGCTCGTGCGCTCAGTTTATGCCTCCCATCGCGGGCGGCGGTTGCTGACGCGGGCTGCGGCGGTCCTTGTCGTCTTGCTGGGCGGACAGCTTTTCCTCGGCAGCGAGGCGTGGCTGGCGCGGTTCCGGACCGCTTACCCGAACCGGATCGAGGTGCGGCCGCTGCTGGCGTCGCGGGGCGCGACGCTCGGCGAGGGAGGCTGGGCGGGCTTCTTCCGGGCGGTCTTCACCGACCCCGGCTTCGTGCGCTCGCTGCACTTCCTGGTCGGGGCGCTGCTCTTTGCCCTGGTGGTGTCGATGACCCTGTACGCGTTCCGCGGCCTCGCCCAGCCCGCTGGGCACCAGCCCGTGCCGACGCCGCGTCTGGAGGAGGCCGCATGAAAGCCGATGCCGCCACCCTCCCCGAGCCGGCCGTCCTGGCCGCCTCGCGCCTGGCCGACTACCTTGCGCTGACCAAGCCGCGCGTGGCGATCCTCGTCCTATTCACCGTCGGTGCCGGCGTGCTGCTCGCCGCCGGGCGGGGCGTCGACCTGCTGCTGCTGTTCCACACCGTCTTCGGCACGGCCCTCGTCGCCGGCGGGGCCAGCGCCCTCAACCAGCTCCTTGAACGCAACAGCGACGCCCTCATGCGGCGTACCGAGAACCGCCCCCTTCCCGCCGGCCGGCTGCAGCCCCGGGAGGTATGGGTGTTTGGCGCGGGGCTGGGCCTCCTTGGCGTGGCCTACCTCGCCGTGGCCCTGCACCAGGCCGTCACGCCGCTGGTGGCCACCTTCACGTTCGCCGCCTACGTCGGCATCTACACGCCTCTGAAAAGTCGGACGTCGCTGAACACCCTGGTCGGGGCGGTCCCCGGCGCCCTGCCGCCGGTGATCGGCTGGACGGCGGTTCGCGGCAGCATCGACCCGCAGGCGTGGGCGCTGTTCGCTGTCGTCTTCCTCTGGCAGGTGCCGCACTTTTTGGCGATCGCCTGGATCTACCGCGACGATTACGCCCGCGCCGGCCTGTGCATGCTGCCGGTCGCCGACCGCGACGGCGCCGCCACCGGCCGGCACATGGTCGTCTATGCGCTGGCGCTGGTTCCCGCCAGTTTCGCTCCAGTGCTGCAAGGCTCGGCGGGGCCGGTCTATCTGCTCGGGGCGCTGGCGCTGGGGCTCGGCTTTTTGGGCAGCGCGGCCGGCTTCGCTCGTTGTCCCTCGGTCGCGCGGGCCCGCCGCGTGCTGCGGGCCTCGCTGGTCTACCTGCCTGGCCTGCTCGGCCTGCTGCTGCTGGACAGCCTGTCCGGCGTGAGGACGTTCGTCAACCCCTAACCTTGACCACGGATCACCGACATGAGCATTCATCCCGCTCACGACTCGAAGGTTCACATGGGCCTGCCGCTGCCCCACGGCAAGCTGGCCGTGTGGCTGTTCCTGGTCACGGAAATCATGTTCTTCACGGCGCTGATCGGGACCTACCTCCTGCTCCGCAACTCCTCGGCGTCGATCCCGCGCGAGGTCAAGGACGAGGCCGGCAACGTCAAGAAGGAGCGGCTGGCCTGGCCCAAGCCGCACGACGTCCACCTCATCGAGTCGATCGGCGCCATCAACACGTTTGTGCTGATCTGCTCCAGCGTGACTGTCGTGCTCGCCCACTACTCACTGCACAAGCGCAACACGAAACGCGCCATCCAGTATGTCGCCGCCACGCTCGCCCTGGGCACGACCTTCCTCGTCATCAAGGCATTCGAGTACAAGAGCAAGATCGATCACGACATCTTGCCGGGACACATGGGAGAAACGCTGCCCGGCATCTCCCTGGCGACAGAGAAGACCTACTTTCCGACGTCGCAGAAGTACATCAACCGCCTGCGGGCGCGGCTCGAGGAGATCACCGACGACCCGACGAAGGCGAGCCTCGACGCCGACTCGGGCCTCCTCAAGGAGTGCAAGCAGCTGCTCGACGACATCCGCGGCCAACAGCAGACCACTGAGGCGGGCAAGGCCGACGTCGCGAAGCCGCTGGCCGAACCGCCGCCCCGGGCGATGTCGATACCGGAGATCGGCCAGAAGGCGAACGAACTGATCGAGAAAGCAGAGAAGGAAGGCAAGCCGTTGCACCTGTCGCCGACGATCCCGTTCGGCAACATGTGGGCGTCGTGCTATTTCGCCATGACAGGCTTCCACGCGCTGCACGTCTTCGGCGGGCTCGTGGTCTTCGTGATCATGCTGCTGATGGCGGCGCGCGGCAAGTTCGGCCCGCAGCATGAGGGCATGGTCGAGCTGACCGGGCTGTACTGGCACTTTGTCGACATCGTGTGGATCTTCCTGTTTCCGCTGCTCTACCTGGTATGACGCGACCAACCTGGCGAGCGGGGGTGTGAACCCCCCGGTAAGTCAACGTACCGGGGGGTTCACACCCCCGCTCGCCGGTCTGAAGGAGTCTGGTTTCATGGCCGACACGCACGAACCGGTGGCCCACGCAGGGCCGGACTTCCGGCTCTACCTGATCATCTTCGCCGCTCTGTCGGTGTTCACCCTGCTGTCGTTCCTGGTGAACGCGCTCTTCGGCGCCGGCAATCATACCGGCGCCACGATCATCATGCTCGTTGCCGTCATCAAGGCGACGCTCGTGGCGATGATCTTCATGCATCTGAGATGGGACTGGGGCAGGCTCTACTTCCTCATCATCCCGGCCTTCATCCTCGGTTCCATGCTGATGATGGTTCTGCTGCCGGACATTGTCCTCGCCTGGGTGTAATCGGTCATGTGCTGTCCCGTGGCGCGATTCCTGTTGCTCGCTGGCGTGGCCGGGCTTGTCCTGTTCGGCGGGCTCTCGTGCCGGCCGACGGCGCCCGACGTGTTCGGCAAGGTCCCCCCCTTCGAGTTGACCGAGCGCAGTGGTCAAAGCATTTCCGACGCCACGCTGCGCGGCAAGGTCTGGATCGCGTCGTTCGTGTTCACGCGCTGCACCGGCCCCTGCCCGCAGGTCACCGCGACGATGGCACGCCTCCAGAAGGAGCTGAACCTCGCCCGCCGCAATGACCTCCGCCTGGTCACCTTCACCGTCGACCCGGAGCGCGACCAGCCCAAGGAACTGCAGGACTACGCCCGCCACTTCCAGGCCGATGCCGAGAAATGGCTCTTTTTGACCGGCAAGAAGGAGGACATTCACCGCCTGCTTATCGAGGGCTTCAAGGTCGGCGTCCGGGAGAAACCTGCTGGCGAGCGCAAGCCCGGCGACGAGTTCGACCACTCCACGCACCTCGTCGTCGTCGACCGGGACGGCAACATCCGCAGCTACTTCTGGGGTCTGGTACCCACCGACGGAGGCGCGGCCGGCGAGTATGTCTTCGAGGAAGACATGCGCAAGCTGCGCGAAACGGTGCGGCAACTCTCCTTGGGGCCGATCGACTTTCCCCTGCTCAACGCCTCGCTGAACGCCGCTGCGGGTGTGCTGTTGATCCTTGGCTACCTCGCAGTCAAGCGCCGGCGCATCGCCCTGCACAAGGCGTCGATGCTGACGGCGCTGGTCGTTTCAGGTCTCTTCCTCGCTTGCTATCTCTATTATCACCTGGCGATCCAGCACGGCCGGCCGACACACTTCTCGGAGCGCGCCCCGGAGGCCCCGTCCTGGGTGAGGACGATCTACTACGTCATCCTGGACTCGCACATCGTCCTGGCGGCGATCGTCGTGCCGGTGGCTCTGTACGTCAGCTATCTGGGGCTGCGCAACCGCATCGAGCGGCACGTGCGACTGGCGCGCTGGCTGCTGCCGGTGTGGCTGTACGTGTCGGTGACGGGCGTCGTCGTCTACTGGATGCTGTATCGCCTCTATCCGTCGCCGTGACGGGAGACTAGAATCAGTGGGGCAGGCATCTTGCCTGCCGGAAGTGGGGCAGGCATCTTGCCTGCCGGAAGTGGGGCAGGCATCTTGCCTGCCGGAAGTGGGGCAGGCATCTTGCCTGCCGGAAGTGGGGCAGGCATCTTGCCTACAGGAACGTTCAATGAGCTGGTTTCGCTGGTCCCTGGGATTGTTCGCCTTGCTCGTGCTGTTCGCTTCACCGCGAGCGGCCTACGCCTGCCCTTCCTGACAGGAAGCCATCGCGGCCTCCTCCGGTTCGGAGGACCTGCCCGACGAGAACGACCCGTTCAAGGAAGCCCAGGCTTACAATTACAGCATCTATCTCATGGTGGGCATGCCGTACCTGTTGCTCGGGACCGTCGGCTTCATGGTCTATCAGGGACTGAAGCGGAAGGCACTGGCCGAACAAGCGTCCGCCGGTCTCGTCCCGGCCGGGGGGCAGGGAGAGCGTCCATGTTCAGACCCATTACCCGTCGAGGGTTCGTTGCCGGCACCGTGACCGCCGGCGCCGCTGCCACACTCGCCGAGTTCGCCTTCCTGCAGTCACTGCCCCGCGTCGATGCCAAGGATGCGAAAGCCCAACTCGTCCCGCTCGAAGCCGACATCGAGCCACTCGTCCGCCTGATCGAGGACACCGATCGCAGCAAACTCCTGGAATCCATCGCCGACCGCATTCACGCCGGCACGAGCTATCAGCAACTGCTCGGCGCCCTGTTCCTGGCGGGCGTGCGCGGCATCCAGCCGCGGCCGGTCGGGTTCAAGTTCCATGCCGTGCTGGTCGTCAACTCGGCGTACCTCGCCAGCCTCGCCGCCACCGACAACGACCGCTGGCTGCCGCTGTTCTGGGCGCTGGACAACTTCAAGGGCAGCCAGGCCGCCAACGAGCAGCAGGGCGACTGGCACATGGCGCCCGTCAACGAGGCCAAGGTGCCGCGCGCCCACCAGGCCCGCCAGCGCTTCGTCGAGGCGATGGACGACTGGAACGAGGAGGCCGCCGACGTCGCCGTCGCCTCGCTGGTCCGCTCGGCAGGTGCTGCCGAGGTGATCGAACTGTTCTGGCGCTATGGCGCCCGCGACTTCCGCAGCATCGGCCACAAGGCGATTTACGTCGCCAATGCCTGGCGCGCCCTGCAGGCGATCGGCTGGCGCCACGCCGAGCCGATCATGCGCTCGCTCGCCTACGCCCTGCTCGCCCACGAGGGCGACAACCCCGCCAAGCGCGATGCTGAGCCCGATGTTCCCTTCCGTGACAACCGGAAACGCGCCCGCCGTATTCGCGGCGACTGGCAGCGCGGCACGATCAACAGCGACGCCACGACCGACATACTGTCCAACCAGCGCAAGGCCTCGCCCAGTGAGGCCTGCGATCAGCTCGTCGACATCCTCAACAAGAAGGTCGACCCGGCGTCGGTGTGGGACGCGATGTTCCTGACGGCCGGCGAACTGCTGATGCGGCAACCGGGGATCGTCGGTCTGCACTGCGTGACGACGGTGAACGCGCTGCACTACGCCTACCAGGCTACCGGCAACGACGAGACCCGGCGGCTGATGCTGTTGCAGGCGGCGGCATTCCTGCCCATGTTCCGCAAGGCGATGGAGGGCCGCGGCACGCTCTCCGACTTGCGCGTCGACCGGCTCGAAAAGGGCGAGGTCGCGAAGGACGGCACCAAAGAGGACGCGATCAAGGACCTCTTCCGCGAGGTGAGCCGCGAGCGGCTGTCGGCGGCGAAGAAAACGTTGGCGGCGCTGACGGTGCCGGGGCTGACGGCGGACGTGCTGATGAAGGAGGCGCGGCGCCTGGTGTTCGCCAAGGGCAACGACGCGCACGACTACAAGTTCAGCTCGGCGGCGCTGGAGGACTATTACCATGTCACGCCAGGCTGGCGCGAGCGATTCCTGGCGACGAGCATGTTCAACCTGCGCGGCTCGGGCGGCCGCGACACCGGCTTGCTGGAGCGCACTCGCGCCGCGCTATCGAAGTCATAACAAACACGTCGACCTGTTTTCCGCTTGCGGCTTCGCGCTCGCGCGAAGCCGCAAGCGGAAGAGTCATTCCCGTCGCTACGGGAGCCGGACGTTTTTGAACTCGAACGGAACGGGCACCTCGACGAACCCCGCCGGGGCGCGGTAGACGAGCCGCCAGTTGGTATAGTCGCCGCGCTTCTGCTGCGGTGTGTCCTCGAAGAAATACTCCAGGACCACTTTCCGCGACGTCGCCCGATTCCGGTTGTAGCCGGTGCTCCGCAAGCGTGTCTTGCCGTCGCGGTGGCGCAGATAGATCTGATTGCCGACATCCCAGAACTGATGGCTGTCAAAGTCGGCGCTGCCGTCGGGAAGCAACGTCGTGACCTCGATCTTCCACACACGCGTGCCGAGGTTCGGCTCGCCCACGGAAACCGTGACGCCAGCCGCCTTCTTGGAACGACGGTTCGCGTCTGCCTTCAGCTTGTCGAGCGTATCGAACTCGAACTCCAGCATCCTGCTCGTCCCGCGAACGGCGAACGCCCCCTTGAGCAGTCCGATGCGGTCGGCGGCACGCGGCAGCGCGGGCAACGTCAGGTCGACGACGAAGGCTTTCCGTCCCTCGACAGGAACCCAACTCCCGCCCGGCGGCGGCATCCTGACGGGGTTACCGTTCGCGTCGTGCATGACGAGGTTCTCGGCCCTTGTCTCGAGGAAGTACGACAGGAAGTGCGGCTCCCAGGCGACCTCGACGGAGGCTCGGTAGCTGCTCATGCCCGTCTCGTAGTCGAGCGTCGCGTTGAGGCGCTGCATCGCTATTCGGAAGATGCCGCTGTGGCTGACCGGCTGCTTCGGGTCCTTGTTGGTTTTCGTATCCTTCACCAGGACGGGCGCTCCGTCGCCGCCGTAGAGGTTGACCCGTGCCCCCGCCGCCCGTGCAATCGTGTCCAGCGCCTGCCAGTAGCCGGCGTCCTTCAGGTTCAATTGCAGAGGGGGATCGTCGTCGAGCGCGGTGCGGGCGGGGCATTTCGTCTGTACGGCGAACGCCTGGAGCGCCTTGCTCAGTGAGATGCGATCTTCCTGGAGCGTGGCCTTCCTCGGCACCGGCGCTGCGGGTTTGTCCGCGGGTTCCTGTCCCCGACCTGCCTTGCCCGGCCGTGCGCTCGCAGGGAACAGACACGCGGTACAGAGGAGGATCGTGACGAGCGGGGCAAAGCGGTACAACGGCATGACTCGGTCTCTCGGGCGCCTCGGCGTCTTCTCTGATGATAAAGACGGCCGACCGGCCTCGCAACAACGCCGTCAGGTCGCGACCGGCTTTCCAGGAAACGACATTCCTCACCGTGAACAATCTGGCCCTGGGCAAGCCATTCCTTTCCCCCTCTTCACGGCTTCGGCAGAAGGGCTCGGTGGAACGGTCGACAGGGTGGTCCCGTCAAGATGGGCCTGGACACAGGCCAGCGCCTCCTCGATCGCCTCAACGCCAACAACCAACAGGTCACCAGGACGTAGGTCGCGGAAGCCCGTTGCGATTGCTTCACGCTCGCTGGCGGTCTCGAAAGTCTCCGAAATACGCCGGCCTGCGGCCAACCCGCGCCGCAACAGGGCGTTCAACTCGCCGCCGGCCCGGTCGTTGACGTCCTGATCCGCGTACAGCACGACGCGGTCGAAAGCAGTGCCGACGATCTCCCCCATCTCGATGATCTCGTGGTCGCGCCGATTGCCGGCGGCGAAGACGATGGTCCGGCTTCCCGCCTCGCTGGAGAGGCAATCGAGCGCACCGACCAGGGCCGCCAGTGCCGAGGGGTTGTGAGCGTAGTCGACGACGACGGTGGCGCCGCGGACGCGGTGGACGTTGAAGCGGCCCGGCACCTGTCGTGCGTCGCCGCTGAACGATTCCAGGCCGGTCCGGAGGGCACCAGGCGCCAGGCCCAGCGCCCATGCTGCCCCCGTCGCGGCCAGCACGTTCTCGACCTGGAAGGTGACGTTGCCCTGGTGTGTCAGCGGCACCCGCGCCAGCGCGAGCAGGACCTCCTCCCGTTCGCCTTCGGCCAGGACGATGTCTCCGCCGCGCACGAGGAGGGCCCGCCCTCCCGTGGCGCGGTGAGCCACGACGACCGGGTGTCCGGCATCACGGGCGAAGTATAGCACCGAGGCGGGGCAGTACACCGCCATCGCCGCAACGAGCGGGTCCTCGGCGTTCAGCACAGCGGCGCCACCCGGCGGACGCCAGGGGCTACCGGGCGGGGCAACGGCCTCGACGACCACACGCTTGACGCGCGCCAGTTCCTCGATGGTCTCGATGCCGCGCAGGCCGACGTGATCGCCCTTGCCGATGTTCGTCACGACTGCCACATCGCAGGCGTCGAAGCCGAGTCCCTCGCGCAGAATGCCGCCGCGTGCCGTCTCGAGCACCGCAGCGTCGACACGCGGGTTCAGCAGCACCGCCCGGGCGCTGCGCGGCCCGCTGCAATCGCGTGACTCGATGCGGCGGTCGTTGACATAGCTGCCATCGGTGCAGGTCATGCCGACGTGGCGCCCCGCCGAGCGCAGCAGATGGGCGATCAGCCGTGTCGTCGTCGTCTTGCCGTTGACACCCGTCACGGCCACGATCGGGATGCGGCCCGGGTGGCCGTCCGGGAACAGCATGCCGACGATCGCCTCGCCAACGGGCCGCGGCTTACCGGCGGACGGCTCCAGATGCATACGCAGTCCCGGCCCCGCGTTGACTTCGACGACGGCGGCCTTCTGCTCCTCCAGGGGCCGGCCGATGTCGAGTACAACCACGTCCACACCGGCGATGTCCAGTCCGATCGCGCGGGCCGCCTCGACGGCCCGCGCCGCCACCTCTGGATGGACCTGGTCGGTGACGTCCGTCGCCGTGCCGCCGGTGCTCAGGTTGCCGTTGCGGCGGATCAACACACGCTGCCCCTGCGACGGAACACTGTCCGGCGCGTATCCCTGTTCGGCCAGCACGGACAGGGAGACCGCGTCCAGCTTGATGAAGCTGAGCACGGTGGCGTGGCCATCGCTGCGGCGCGGGTCGCGGTTGACCTCGGCGACCAGTTCGGTGATCGTCGAGCGACCGTCGCCGACGACCTGCGCCGGCTCGCGCAGGGCCGCTGCCACCAGCCGGTCGCCGATAACCAACAGCCGATGGTCGGCTCCCGGCGCATAGGTTTCGACGAGGACGTGCTCGTCTTCCTCAAGGGCCGCCAGATACGCTTTCTGCACCTGTTCGCGCGTCGTCAGGTTGGTGGCAACGCCGCGGCCGTGGTTGCCGAACTGCGGCTTGACGACCACCGGCAGGCCCAGTTCCTCGGCTGCCTCCCAGGCGTCCTCGGCAGACGAAACGGGCCGGCCCTCCGGCACCGGAACGCCGACCGCCCGCAACAGGGCCCGCGTCAACTCCTTGTCCTGGGCAATGGCCTCGGCAATGGCGCCGGTCGAGTCGGTCTCGGCGGTGCAGATCCGACGGGCGCGGACGCCCTGACCGAGTTGCACCAGGCTGCCCTCGTTGAGCCGCCGCGCCGGGATGCCGCGGTGCCTGGCGGCCCGGACGATTGCCGCCGTGCTCGGTCCCAGTCGCACGTCGTGGGCCAGTTCGCGCAGCTCACCAAGCTTGCTGGCCGCGTCGAAGGGCTGGTCGTGCAGGGCAGCCAGGCAGAGTTCGCGGGCGGCGTCGAGGCAGGCGCGGCCGAGGGCCTCCTCCTCGTACTCGACGACGACACGAAACAGGCCGGGCTGTGCTGACTCGCGTGTCAGGCCGAACGAAACAGGACTGCCGGCGAGGAGTTGCAGGTTCAGGGCGGCGTGCTGGAGAGCGTGGGCCGCCGTGGGAAAGGAATCGCTGGCGAGAGTCAGCCAGGAGTGGAGGCGATCCTGAAAGCCAGGGACCGTCTCCAGCGCCGGGGCGCCGGTGAGGTCGCACTCGACCTCGAACACGGGAACGCGGGCCCAGAGGTTCGGCCCGCGCAGGATCCAGACCTTGCGGAACTCCATGATGTCCCTCCCCCTTAGCCCGACGCGCCAGCGAGGAAACCAGTGGACCTCGCTGGCGCGTCGGGCTAAGGGTTCGACGTGTTCCTCGCTTGCGCGTCGGGGTAAAACAACGGCGGTGAGGGGCACGCCGATTGGCGTGCCCCTCACCGCCTGTTTTATCGCTCTTCCCGAACGCTCACCAGACCTCGGCAACTGCCGGCGTGCGCAGGAGGGCCTCGCTGTATCGGGCGAGCCGCACCGCTTCCTCGAAGGTGATCTCCCGTGCCTCACCGCGGGTTGCAACGAAGTTGCGCATGAAGTCGACCGACTCGTCGACGGTGTCGGCCTGGATCAGCAGCAGCTCTCCCGGCCGGACCGCCGCCAGTGCCGCTTCCATTGCCGGCACGGCTCCCTGAATGTCCCGGATCTCCTGGACGCGCTTGCCGCCGGACGCCCCCTGGCGGAACAGGGCAATGATCTCGCCCTGCTGGCGGCCGCGGAGGTAGTGGTCCTCGAACAGGAAGATGCGGTCAAAATGCTGGCCGAGCAGCTCACCCTGGCGCACCAGGTCGCAGTCGCGACGGTCGCCCGCCGTCGAGTAGACTGCGGAGCGACGATGATGCGGCATCTCCTTGAGGACCTCGAGCAGACGCTCCAAAGACGAGGGGTTGTGTCCGTAATCGAGTACCACCGTCGCCCCGCGCACCTCAAAAAGGTTGAAGCGTCCCGGCAGCGAGTCGAGGTCGGCGCCGAACGTCTCCAGTGCCACGCGGATCGCCTCACACGGCACGCGGAGGCTCCACGCCGCGGCCGCGGCGGCCAGCACGTTCTCGACCTGGAAGGAAATGCGCCCGCCGTGCGTCAGCGGCACGTTGTCCAGCCGGATGAGTGGGATCTCCTGCTCGCCCTCGGCGAGGAGGACCTGGTTCGCCCGGACGAAGGCGACCCGCCCCTTCTTTGCTCGGTGAGCCGTCAGAACGGGATGCGCGGCGTCGCGGCAGAATAAGACGACCGTGCCGGGGCAGTGCTCCGCCATCGCGGCCACGAGCGGGTCGTCGGCCTTCAGCACGGCAGTGCCGTCTCGCGACACTGCCTCGACGATCACGCGTTTGACCTTCGCCAGCTGCTCCGGCGTGTCGATGCCGCCGCTGCCGAGGTGGTCGCCGCCGTCGATGTTGGTGACCACGGCCACGTCGCAGCGGTCGAAGCCGAGGCCGGCACGGAGGATGCCACCGCGCGCCGTCTCCAGCACTGCCGCCTCGACGAGCGGGTTCTGCAACACGGTGCGAGCACTCTGCGGACCGCTGCAGTCGCCGGTGTCGATACGTCGCCCGCCGACATAGATGCCCTCCGTGCAGGTCATGCCGACGCAGCGATGGCGCCGAGCCACGATGTGAGCGATCAACCGTGTCGTCGTCGTCTTGCCGTTGACGCCCGTCACCGCCACGATCGGGATGCGGCCTCGCTCCGCGCCGGGGAACAGCCTGGCGACGATCGCCTCGCCGGCCCGGTCCCTTGACTCACCCGGATGCAGGCGCAGCCCCGGGTTGTCGGTCACGCCGACCACGACGCCGCCCTGCTCCTCGAGCGGGCGGCCGATGTCGGCGGCGATCAGGTCGATGCCGCACACGTCGAGCCCGACTACTCGCGCCGCCTCGACGGCCCGGTCGGCGATCTCGGGGTGAACGCGATCGGTCACATCGACCCCTTCCCCGGCCTCGCGGAGAGCAGCCGCCGCCATGCTGTTGCCGACGACGAGCAAACGCCACTCCCGCCCCGCGGCATAGCGCTCGACGAGAAGGTTCGACGTCTCCGCGGTGGCGACCGCGTAGGCGGCGTGTACCTCCTCGCGGGTCAAGAGGTTGCGGCCCGTTCCCATGCGGCGACGGCCGTAACGCGGCTTGACGATCACCGGCAGGCCCAGCTCCTGGGCGGCGCTCCAGGCGTCGGCGGCGTCGTGGACGGGGCGGCCCTCGGGAACGGCCACGCCGGCGGCCTTGAGGAGCGTGCGGGTCAACTCGTTGTCGCGGGCGATCGAGCCGGCCAGCGCCCCGGTGCGGTCAGTTTGACAGCCAAGGACACGGCGCTGCTGCACTCCGTAGCCGAGCTGGACCGGCGCCCCGCGGCCGAAACTCCGCACCGGCACCTTGCGCTTGCGGGCGGCCTTCAGGATCGCTTCCGTGGCCGGGTCGGGCAGCAGACTGCGGGCGAGGTCCCGGAGTTTTGCGACCTCGGCCTGCACGTCGAACGGCCGATCGTGGAAGGCGGCGAGGAAGAGTTCGCGGGCGCATTGAAGACAGGCCTTGGCAAGGTCCTCGTCCTCGTATTCGACGACGAAGCGATAAACGCCCACCTCGGACGTCTCGCGGGCCTTGCCGTAGCCGACGGCCACGCCCGCCAGCGATTGTAGTTCGAGAGTGATGTGCTCGAGGATGTGGGCCGGGTAAGTGCCACGGCGCAGGCGCTGGAAGAACCCGCCGCGCTCGCCGACGCTGCAGCGGTGCTCGATTAGGGTCGGCAGCCAGGCCATGAGTCGGTCGTTGAAGCCCGGCACCTCATCGGAGGAGCAGTCCTTGTATTCGCCCAGGTCGACCCAGGCTTCCAGGACGGGGAAATGTGCCCAGGTATTCGGACCGCGAAGTGCCAGCACTTTCCGGAAATCCATTTGCGTTTCCTCGCTCACGTCCGACTCCGCCGCAAGGGGCCCGGCAGGTTCTCTGCCCTGCCAATCCGTGGCGTTCTCCGCCGCTGCCTCCTGCAGACCGTCGTGCCGGGCGGGAATGCAGAACTCCGGACGATTCCAGGCGAATAGCCTGACTGGACATCAGGGGGCAGGAGGACAGGCGCGGGACGATTGCCGGCGACTGTCCCCCCCGAAGAATCTCACCGTCGGAGCGGCCAACCCCGCGCCATTTTGAGCGGCGGGGCGTGAGGCCGCCGCTGTGGCGCACCGGCGGGCTTCCGCTCCGCCGCTCACCGGCTCGGCGCAAAAAACCTGCGCCCCGGCGTCCGGATTGCACGCCAGTCAGTCCTCAAGTGATTTTAGGGGGAGGTTTGTTCCTCGTGGGGGACTCCAATGCTGAAACCTCTCCACGTGTACTCAACATGGGACCTTCCAGGCGGCAATTCCTGTGCCGGCTTCCTCAAGAGGCGAAATGGAGCAATTCCCCGTCCCAACCCAGGCGGCCGACTCGGAAAACGTGCTCGCGCGCCTATAATTGTTCTTTGGAAAGGAAGGGATTCCCTTATGATCCTCATCACCTCACAGACCGGCAAGGCGGTTCATCCTTGAACGGAACAACGCAAAACGGCAAGGCGCTTCCCCCCGAGTGGCAGCGCGACGCGCAGTCTCGCCTGGAACACGGGGAGAGAATCCTGGCCACCTTCGAGCCGGACCTCGATCAGCGGCTTTTCTTTGCGCGGGGGCTAGTCCTACTGACCGACCGTCGTGTGTTGGCCGCCGATGAGGACGGGCGTCCTGGTGCGGGAGCGTTGCGCTGGCAGGCGTGGCCGCTCGGGCCAGACACCACCTTGAAGGCCCAGGAGTATGGCGGGGCGGGCGTCCTCGAACTGGTCGGGCCAGAAGGACGTCTCGGTCACTGGCGTTTCACCGCTGGCCGTGGCCCCGAGGCACAGCGGATGTTGCAGCAGTTCGCCCTGCTGCGGGCCAGCCAGGACGGTGCCCCGCCGCCAGTCGACTCCGTCTGTCCCAGCTGCGGAGCGCCGATCAGCCCCGAGGACGGCCGCTGTCTCGCCTGCAGCCCGGAGCCGACCACCCCCTCGGTTTCAGGGCTGCTACGCCTGTTCAGGTTCACACGCCCGCACGCCCGGCTGATCGTATTCGGTTTCCTGCTGACCTTCGCCAGCACGACGGCCAGCTTGATCCCGATCTACCTGACCCAGCCGCTCCTGGACAAGGTTCTGATCCCGCACCAGAACGAAAAGCCAGCGGACTTCGGTCTCGTCCCGTGGTATCTGTCGGGCATGGTAGGGGCGGCGCTGCTCGCCTGGCTGCTTGACTGGGGCCGCGTCTATACGCTGGCGCGCGCCAGTGAGCGCGTCAGCGCCGACCTGCGCTCGAAAACCTACGCCCATCTGCAGCGGCTGTCGCTGGAGTTCTTCGGCGGCAAACGCACCGGAGACCTGATGGCCCGCATCAGCAACGACAGTGACCGGCTGTGCAATTTCCTGTCGATCAACCTCGTTGACTTCGCCACGGACATCCTGATGATCGTCATGACGGCGACCATCCTGCTGACAATGGACCCACTGCTGGCCGCGGCCGCCCTGTGCCCGTTCCCGGTGATCGCCTGGATGGTCTACCGAGTGCGCGGCCGGCTGTTACGCGGCTACCGCCAGGCGGGTGTCGCCTGGAGCGCCATGACCAGCGTGTTGGCCGACACCATCCCCGGCATTCGCGTCGTCAAGGCGTTCGCCCAGGAGCAGCGCGAGATCGAGCGCTTCGATCACAGCAACGACCGCGTCTTTTACGCCAACGACCGGCTCAACCGCGTCTGGGCGGTGTTCAGCCCAACGGTGACGCTGATGACGACCAGCGGTCTGCTGATCGTCTGGTCGTTCGCGTGCTGGCGAGCCTTCCATCACCCCGTGACCGTCGGCGTGCTGACGGTGGTTATCGCGTACATCACCCGCTTCTACTCACGCATCGAGTCGATGATCCGCATGGCGTCGGCGACGCAGCGGGCGGCGGCGAGCGCTCAGCGGATTTTCGAGATCCTCGACCGAGTGCCGAGCGTGCCGGAGCCGGTGCGGCCGGTCGCGCCGGGTCGGCTGCAGGGCAGCATCGACCTGCGCGCGGTCCGTTTCAAGTACGGAGTCCGCGAGGTGCTGCACGGCCTGGATTTGAAGATCGAGCCGGGCGAGATGATTGGCATCGTCGGGCCGACGGGGGCGGGCAAGAGCACGCTGATCAACCTGATCTGTCGCTTCTACGATGTCGCCGTGGGGGCGATCCTCGTCGACAGCACGGACATCCGTTCCTTCCCGGTGGAGGAGTACCGCAAGAACATCGGCATCGTGTTGCAGGACCCTTTTTTGTTCTACGGCACGATTGCGGAGAATATCGCCTACGGACGGCCCGGCGCCACGCGCGAGCAGGTCGTGGCGGCGGCGCGAGCGGCGCGGGCGCACGAGTTCATCCTGCGCTTGCCCAATGGCTACGATTCACTGGTCGGCGAGCGCGGGCAATCGCTCTCGGGTGGAGAGAGACAGCGTATCAGCATCGCGCGGGCGCTGCTGACCGACCCGCGTATCCTGATCCTCGACGAGGCGACGTCGTCGATCGACACGGAGACGGAGCGCAAGATCCAGGCGGCGCTGGAGAACCTGGTCAAGGACCGCACCACGCTGGCGATTGCGCATCGGCTGAGCACTTTGCGCCGGGCCGATCGCCTGGTCGTGCTGGAGCGGGGCCTCATCGTGGAGATCGGCAGCCACGACGAATTGTTGCGCGCCAACGGCACCTACGCCCGGCTCCACCGGGCTCAGATGGAAGTGATGCAAGGCCATGCGATCTGAGAGCGGCCCCAACGGCCGCGACACCGGCCCGGGCTTCACCCTTCACCACGACGCCTGGGGCCGGCTGGTGCTGACCGATGTGTCGGGGCGGGAGCACGCCGGCGTCGAGCCGGTGCGTGCCTTCCCGTTGTCGTCACCGCGACACGGCGTCAGCGTCTGCGACGCGGAGGGTCGTGAACTATTCTGGATCGACGACCTCGACGACCTGCCCGTCAGCGTGCGGAAGGTCCTGGAGGACGAGTTGACGCGGCGGGAGTTCGTGCCGGTGTTACGACGAGTCCTCTCCGTCACGGCCGTGGAGCCGTCGGAGTGGCGCGTCGAGACGGACCGCGGGCCGACACGTTTTCTGCTCAAGAGCGAGGACGACGTCTGTCCGCTGGACGACCACCGCGCCCTGGTGACCGACGCCAACGGTATCCGTTACCTGATCCCGGACTTGCGCGAACTGGACGCCACCAGCCGCCGCCTCCTCGAACGCTTCCTCTGAGCGCGGGCAACATCCGCCGGCGGGATCCCTACACGAGGCACGCCGGCGCCGATAGAATCCCTCCTGCTTGCTGTCCCTCGCTCCCGCCGTGGGCAACCACCCACCTCAAGTTCCCTGGACATGCGATCTATGGAAAGCCGCACCATTAGCGCCCCGCGCGAACCCGGCACTTTGCCGGTGCCTTTTCCCGTTCGGGAAGGGGTCGGAACTCTTTTTATCCTTGGCGGCGGGGTGACGCCGCAGGTGATGTACGACGAGTTCTTTCGGATCGCCGGGGGCCCAAGGGCCCGGGTGATCCACATCCCCTCGGCGACGATCACGTTTGAAGAGATCCCCGACCTGCGCGAGTATTACAACGAGTTCTACGAGCAGAACCCCGCGTCGTTCGGGTTCCTGCACACCTACGACCGCGCCGTTGTGGAGAGGAGGGAGTTCACCGAGCCGCTGAACGGCGTTACTGGCGTCTGGATCGGTGGCGGGAGCCAGATCCGGCTCGCGGAATTGTTCCTGAACACCGAGGTCGTCCCGGCCATCCACCGCGTGCTGGGGCGGGGCGGCATCGTCTCCGGCACGTCTTGCGGCGCTGCGATCATGTCGGACGTCATGATCTGCCGCGGCTACGACCCGATCGAGTTCGGCCAGGGGTTCCGGCTGTACCCCCGGGCGATCGTCGATTCCCATTTCTCGGGGCGCGAGCGTGCGAATCGGGTGGCCCGAGCGGTGTTGCAGCGCCCCGACCAGATCGGCGTCGGCATCGACGAGAAGTCGGCGCTCGTAGTACACGGCCGCCGCATGGGCGTGATGGGCCTGGTCGGGAAGAGCGTCTGGTATCACTTCGCGGACCCGGCCGCCGGCAAGGTCTTCCGGTTTCGGCTGGGCGTCGGGGAAGCGGCGGAGTTGGGGATGCCGGTGCAGGGCGCCGACCCGCGCGTCCTCGAGGAGTGTTTGCGGGCGATCCGGCCGGCAGAGGTCTTCACGGCTGCGGAACTCGCTGAGCCGGAGCGGCCTTGACTGCGCCAGTTCGACGCCACCAGCCGCCGCCTCCTCGAACGCTTCCTCTGAAAAGTAGTGATGCGGGTTGCGGGCTCGGGTTCGGCGCGATCAGCGGCCTTGGCTTTCCAGCGCAAGTCCACTGTAGGCCAGAACCATCCCAACGAAGAACGCCACCAATCCCAGCCAGAACCGCCGTGGCTCTCTGAGCGCTAAGAACACCCCATGCGGCCAGAAGAAAAAGGCCAGGATGCCAGTCGTCCGATCACGTTTCCAGAACTCGGCAGCGATCACCACGATACCGACCCAGGCCAAGACGCCACCAACAATCGCTAATGCGGTAGACACTTCATACTCCCCGGTCGCACATGGAGTAGAACAACCCGTCCGATTCGCGGGCGGGCGTGGTGGCTCACGGCGCTTCGGAGGTCGCTGCCACGAATTGTTCGATGATGGCGGCAGCGACCTCCGAGGCACTCACCCGTCGCGCGGCCGTCTGGCCTGTCGAGCGCGCCAGTCGGTCGAGCTTCTCCCAGGTTTTCACGTCGAGTTCGATGGCCCGCCGCACTCGGTCCCCAGCGGCCACAGAACCACCGGCTTCGCCGAGCTGCGCTATCACGGCGGCCAGGCGCTCCAATCCCAGGGGGCCGTGATAGTTGCCCGGTGGGAGGGGCACGGCACAGCGAGCATGAAGGGCCTGCTGGATCTCCTGAATCGTGAGCATGGGTCACTCCGCAGCGTACTCTGTGATCCCGTAATACTGTCCGTCGATCACCACCCCAATTTCGCCCTGGTTGGCTTCCCGGCCCATGCGGCTCAGCGTGCGATAGAGTTCGCCCAGGGCTGCGCTGGTCAGAGCCTCTTGGGCAACGTAGGAGAAAACGATGACGGGCTCCTCTTTCAGGAGGACTCCTCCCCGCTCGTCATCGCGCCAAATGCCTCGGCCGCGGGGGTAGGCGGTCGCCCCTCGGAACAAGCGGCCCAGCGCCGTCAGGACTTCGTCTACCCAGAACTCCTGGTCGATCGGGTTTCCGTCCCGATCCTTGCTTGGAACAAAGAGCACAAGCAGTGAGGTGCCGACAGGAAGGTTGGAACGGAAAACCTCTTGAGGATTGACGGAAGGATTAGCCATGGGATCACTCTACCTCCGAATGAGGTCCTGGGCAATCCCGCCACCGAGGCTCTCCGCTTTGGGATTCCAGATCCTCGTCGCTGGCCACGATCGGGTCAGGCGAGCAGCGGATTACGTCTTGCGTTTTCGTGTCGAAGTCTAAATAGTCGTCATGAACGCTGGTTCACCCAGAGACCATGAAAATGGGGCCGCATGTGAACTTGTGCTCATCGGCGGCCCTTATTTTCAGAGCAGCTCCTCAGATTAGGGAAAGTGGTCCCTTCGCGGTTGCGTGGCATGCTTGGGCGGCCCGCGCTGTCGGGGGCAAAGGCCAAGCCGCAGAGGGCCGCCCAAGCATGGCACACCCCGGACCACTTTCCCCTTTCCTTGCAGCTATTTAGTCCTGCGCGTAGGGCATGTAGCTGCGGTAAGGCGTGCCGACGGAGACGGGCTGGATGTTGAGGGAGTTGGTCGTCAGCCAGGGATAGGGCTGACCGTTGTAACGGTAGTACGCGCCGTAACCGGGCTCGTAGACCACGAGCGGGCGGAAGTAGCCCTGGCGGTCGACGCCGTAGTTCTGCCAGTGCGCGTAAGCGCTGACGCGGTAGTAGGCCGAGGGCGGCGGCAACAAGACGACCGGCGGTGCGACCGGGGTCGCCACCGGCCGCGGAGGCGGCAGCGAGTCGGCACGCCCCGCGCCGGGGATGCTCCACAACGCGGCCAGGACGGTTAGTCGAAGGAGGGATCGCTGCATGGGGATGGTCCTGTGATTGCGACGGAACACGGCGTCTGTTTCTCGTCCATTGTCTCATTTCGTCAGGGCGGCTGAAGAGGGTCGCGCACTTCTCACAGCTTTTCCAGGTCCCGCAACTGCCACAACCCGCACAACCCGCACTATCCGGCCTGCCTACGACGCCACGCCGATCACGGGTAGCGGTTGAGCCGCCGTTTCCGATACACTATTCATAAGGTCTCCGGTCTGGAATAGAGGTTGATCTGTCAACCCTGCCCGTCCATCTCGACCCCAACGGGTGGCAAGCGCGAGAAGGGCAACCGCAATGATCCTCGACACGCGACCAGCGGACGCTGCAGCGGAGGTGAGGAAGCCGATCCTCACGCTGGAAAAAGTGTCGATGCAGTTCGGCGGGCAGGCGGTCCTGCGCAACGTCAACCTGAGTATCGCGAAAAGCGAGACGCTCGTCGTTATCGGCGAGAGCGGCTGCGGCAAGACGGTGCTGCTCAAGCTGATCATCGGCTTGCTGCGGCCGACCAGCGGGCGCATCACTTTCGACGGCCGTGTCCTGGCCGACCTGCCCGAGCGGGAGTTGAACCGGCAGCGGCTGCGCTTCGGCTACCTCTTCCAGGGGGCCGCGCTCTTCGACAGCCTCAGCGTCTTCGATAACATTGCGTACGGATTGCGGGCCCAGGTGCGGCTGTCCGAAGCCGCCCTCCGCGAGCGCGTCGTCCAGCGGCTGCAGGAGGTCGGTCTGCCGGCAGCGGTCGCCGTCAAGAGACCGGCGGAATTGTCCGGCGGCATGAAAAAAAGGGTTGGATTGGCCCGCGCCCTCGCCCTCGACCCCGAGGTGATGCTTTACGACGAACCGACGACCGGCCTCGACCCGATCATGACGGATGTCATCCATGAGTTGATCCAGCAGACCCGGCGGCGACGTCCGGTGACGAGCCTCGTCGTCACCCATGACATGAAGACGGCCCTGAAAGTGGCCGATCGCCTCGTGATGCTCTACCCCCTGGCGCGGCTGCGCCCCGGCGAGTCCCAGGTGCTGTTCCAGGGATCGCCGCAGGAGTTGCAAGCGTGTCGCGATGAGCGCGTCCGCCAGTTCGTCGAGGGCGAGGCCCGCGACCGCCTCCTTGAACTGACCCGCCAGGGTCGCTGACAACTCGGCGGGCGGGGGGCGTGAGCCCCCTGATTCGTCGGCGCCATCAGGGGGCTCACGCCCCCCGCTCGCCGGAAGCACCACGGGAGGCCTGCACCATGAGCGACAAGACGATGCGCTATCGTACCGCCCTTTATGTCCTGGCGGCGTGCGGCCTGCTGGGCGGAGGAGTCCTGGCTGGCCGCTGCCTGTCCGCCTGGTGGGGTCTTGCCGATCGTCCTCATTCTGTTGCCGTCCTCGGTGATCCGACTCAGGATGGCATAGTGAGTGTCCCGCCCCGGGCGGTGCGCCTGGTGCGGGCCGAGGGAACGGCTCGGGCCGGCAAGCTGCTCGTCGCTGCCGCGCCGCCACCGCCGACGGTTCAGGAAAGTCTGCAGAAGATGCAGAAATCGCTGGAACGGATGGAACGCCTCGTGCCCGCGAGCGAGGAAACGCTGCGCGAGTACCGCGACCTCGCCAAGGCCATCCGCGAGACCATCCCCGACCTGCGCGAGACCAACAAGGAGCTGCAAAAGCTGATCAAGAACACCAACGACACCTTCCCGATGGCCCGCAAGGCGCTGGATGAATTCACCGTCGCCAGCCGTAACTGGGGCCAGGTCGGCGAGCGCGTCAACGTGCTCTTGCGCACCAACGAGGACCAGATCAACAGCATCGTCAAGAACCTTGACAAGGTGATGGTCGGGCTGGCCGAGTTGCTCAAGCAGGACAACCTCAATGACGTGGTGACGATCCTGCGCAACCTCGCCGAGAGTTCCAAGCGTTTCCCGGCCGTGACGCGGCAAACCGAGGAGTTCTTCCGGGAGGGCCGCGACACGCAGTCGTCTTTCCGCGAGACGCTCCGCCGCGCCGACGACGTGCTCGATCAGTTGCGCGGCGGCAAGCCGGGACAGCAGGGGCGCGGCACCCTGAAGGAGTTCGAGGAAGGGGCAACGCGGTTCAACCGCACCCTGGCCGATCTGCACGAACTGCTGCGGGCGTCCGCCCAAAGCGACGGGACGTTGCGGCGCTTTCTCACCGACCCGTCACTGTACAACCACCTGGACGACACCGCCCTCATGCTAACGCGGATCATCCCGCGGCTTGACCGGGTGCTGCGCGACCTCGAAACCTTCGCGGACAAGCTGGCCCGCCACCCCGAGGCGCTCGGCCTCGGCGGCGTGGTGCGGCCCAGCAGCGGCCTCAAGGACCCACCCACGCAGCCCTATTACCCCAAGAGACATCCCTGATAGCGGCAGCCCCTTGGAAACCCCTCCCCCCGGCCCCCTCCCCGAAGCGGAGAGGGGGAGGGGTTTCTTGAAACAGTCGCTTACTTGTTGAACACGCTGCCGGGCAGGCCGACGTTAAGGCGCAGATTGGTGTAACTGTAGACCTCGATGAGGTCGCCGCCAGGGGGACCGCCTGGATGCGGCCAGTCATAGCACTCGACGCGGATCGGGATCTGCAACTGTTTGTCAAAGTAGAGCACGCTGCGATAGCAGACAAACACTCCCGGGATGTTCTCGGGGTGGATCGTCTCGACACGGGTGCAGCGGCGCTGGTTGTACTCATACTCGCCGATGCGAACCTGCGTCTTGTTCAACGGATACTCGTTCTTCCAGCGGCCCTCGAAGCGTTTCAGCAGGTTGCCGATGCCAGCTTCGGTGATCAGGTGGTTGCTCGTCTTGCGGGCGCGCGGGTCGGCCGGGTCGACCGACACGAAGCCGACGGTGCCGAGCAGCCCCGGCGACTTGGCCCGCATCTGTCCGCCGTTGCGGCCGGCGACGTAACAGGCCTCCTGACCAACCTGCGCCTTGGGCTGGTGCCACTTCAGATAGACGCTGAACGGCTCGTTCCGGACCATCATGGTAATCACATGGACCGGGGTCAACTGCCCGCTGAGGCGCTCCTGCTTGATCAGCGTGCAGGTGTAGTCGCGAACGCCGCCGAAGACTTGCTTGGCGCGAGCGATCAGCCGCAGCGGTTCGTCGAGCGGGTGGGCGCTCGCCGGCGGAGGCGCTCCCTCGGTCATCGGCTGGGGGACGCCGGGCACCTGGGTCGCTGCCGTATCCGCCGGCGCGAAGAAACCGTTCACCAGTCCGAACCCAAGCAGGCCCAGTGCGGCGAGAGAGAACAGACCGCCGGGGAAAACAAGCCGCCGTCGCAACATCGACATGCACACGCTCCTCGCAAAGGCCAGGCCGCAGAGGCCGCCTCTCGTGACGGGATGGGAGAAGGGGGACCGTCTGCCTGCTCGCGATGGGAACTCGAAGGCGCCTGGCAACCGGGAGCAACTCCCGTACCGCCGCCATGCGTGCAAGGAGGTGGCGCAACCGAACGTTCACAACAACTTGCCCGGCAAAGAGTTGTTCGTCTCTGAACGGTACTCCAGCACGGCCCGTGCCGGGGCCGCTCTGTACAATTTACACGACGGTTTGAACGCCCGACGTCGGACGGCACAGGAAACTACCGGGAAGTCCACCCCGGCACCGTCCCAGTCGTTTCCGCCCGCAGCCTTTCGCCCTCCTCCCTCGTCGAGGGCCCGGTCATGTCCACCGCGCTGAACATCCGCACGCTTCTCAACTCGTGGTTCGGGGAGAACACCTACGTCGTCTGGCGACCGGGAGGGAGGGAAGCGCTCGTGATCGATCCCGGCATCGACCTCGGCCTGGACCTGGAACCTCTGACGGAGTTGCTGCGCGACGAGGGCCTGACCGTCGCGGCGATCCTCAACACGCATGGCCACGGCGATCACATCGGTGGCAACCAGGCGATCAAGCGCGCCTATCCCGCAGCTCCGCTCGTCATCGGTGAGAACGAGAAACATCTGCTGACGGACAGCAACGCCAACCTGAGTGCGCCGTTCGGTTTTCCGATCGTCAGCCCACCCGCCGATCGGACCGTGCGCGAGGGCGACGTGCTGGAGTACGCCGGCATCCGTCTGGAAGTGCTCGACATCCCCGGCCACTCACCGGGTCACGTCGTCTTTGTCCATCCCTCTGAGCCGACGCTGGTCTTTGGAGGCGACGTGCTCTTCCGGGGCGGCATCGGCCGTTACGACTTCCCGGGCAGCGATGGCGAACTGCTGTTCCACGGCATCCGTGAGAAGCTGTTCGCCCTTCCTGACGACACGGTCGTCTACCCCGGCCACGGCCCCGTAACGACGATCGGGTACGAGGCGCGCACCAATCCTTACGTCGGCGAGGGGGACATCTGATCCTCAACAACGGCTGCAGACGATACAGTCGGGCCGGCGCCGGATCGACGCCTTACGAAAAGTCATGTCGCGGAGGTCAAATATCAAGAGTTGTCCGAGAAGCGGCTCGCCCAGTCCCGCCAGGACCTTGATCGCCTCCATCGCCCCCAGCGAGGCGACCGTCCCCGCCACGGTGCCCAAGACGGGAAAGCGACGTGCCCACGCCCGCGGCTCGGACGGATAGAGGCAGGCCAGGCAGGGCGTGCGGCCCGGGATGACGGTCGTCAGCTGTCCCTCCAGTTCGTACATGGCGCAGTCGACCAGCGGCTTGCCCTGCCGCACCGCTTCGCGATTCATCAGCAGCCGCTCGCTGAACAGCGGGGCGCAGCTGACGACGAGATCGGCCTCACACACCAATCGCTCGACATTCTCCTCAGAGACGTTCTCGGCAACGGCCAGGACTTCGAGCGTGGGGTTCAGCTCGCGGAGGCGGCGTGGGGCAAGATCCATGCGCGGCCGGCCGATCCAGTCGTGCGTCATCAGCAACTGGCGGTTGAGATCGTCGGGACGGACGTTGCCGGCGTGGGCGAGGATGAGGCGACCGACGCCCGCGGCGGCCAGTTCGTAGGCAACTGTCCCGCCGACGCCGCCGACACGTGAGACGAGGACGCTGGCGTTCTTCAGGCGACGCTGCCCGTCTTCGCCAAAGCCGGACACCGATAGCTGCCACTCGTAGATCGCGCGGTCGTCGTTGGTCAGGGATTGGTCTGGCGTGCTCATCGGCTACCCGCCCGCCATCGGAGAGAGGAGCGTCACGACATCGCCGTCCTTAAGGAGAGAGCCATCGGAAGGGACGATCTGCTCGTCGCGGACGAACACGAGAATGGTTGACTGGGGAGATCCGTCTTCGCCAAGGAGGAGGTTCCCCAGCGGCGCGCCGTGGCGGTCGGCGAGCAAGAGCAGCAGGTCGCGCACGGAGCTAGAGGAGGACAGTTCGACCTCCTCGACGGCGACCCCTGCAGCCTGCTTCAGTTGGGCCACGTAGCGGACGCGGATAGAGATCAAGGAATGTCCCTCGCTGGCTCGTTCGACAGCAGTCCGACGGGCTAGCGGGGTTGTAGGACGGATTTCCAATCCGTCCGGGCATGAAGCTGGGACGGTTTGAAAAACCGTCCTACAACCCCGCGCTGGCGCGGGCTGGTGGGGGACTCACGCCATCTCGCCGATCTTGCCGTCTGCGAGCCGGAAAATGCAGTCGCCCAGCTTTTTCGCCTCGGTAAGGCTGTGCGTCACGTGCAGGACGGTCACGCCGGTCTCGCGATGGACGGTGCGGAGAAGGTCGTACATCCCCTCGCGTGTCTCCTCGTCCAGCGCGCTGAGCGGCTCGTCGAGCAGCAGCACGCGCGGGCGGAACGACAGCGCCCGTCCCAGGGCGGTCCGCTGGGCCTCGCCGCCGCTGAGCCCCTGGGGCTGGCGGTCGAGCAGGTGGTCGATGCCGAGCAGGTCGGCCAGCTCCGCGACGCGCTGCTCGGTGGGAGTACGATCCCAGCCGCGGATTGCCTGGGCGAAGGCGAGGTGCTCCCGCACCGTCATGGTCGGGAACAGGGCGAGGTCCTGCGGCACGTAGCCGACGCCGCGGTCGGCCGGCTTCAGCCGCGTCACGTCACGGCCGAGAAGCTCGACGCTGCCCGCCTCGATCGGCCTCAGCCCGGTGATCGCCTCGAGGAGCGTGCTCTTGCCCGAGCCGGTCTTGCCCATGAGAACGGCGTAACGTCCCGCGGCGACCGTGAACGAGACGCCCTCCAGGGCAAAGGAGCCGACGCGGATGGTGAGGTCGCGCACACGGATCATGCTGGCCCGGCGCTACACGGTCAACAACGGGAGCAGAATTTCCTCAGCTGCAAGCGTTGTTATCCTACGCTCCTCCCCGCCGCGCCTCAGCGACCGCCGACCGGGGCGCTTCCCATACCATACACCCGCACGATCAGCAGCACAACGAGGGCGACGATCACCATCAGCACCGACACCGCGACGGCTCCCTCCAGACTGTACGTGCTCAGCTCGAGGAACACCGTCGTCGGCAGTACCTCCGTGTAGCCGCGCGTCGTGCCCGAAAAGACAAGTACCGGCCCGAACTCGCCCATCGCCCGCGCCCAGGCGACGGTTCCCGCCGTCAGCACGCCTTGCCGTGCTTGCGGCAAGACTACACGCCAGAACGCTTGACTGCGACTGCACCCCAAGGTCAGCGCCACCTGCTCCTGCCGCGGCGAGATCTGGTCGAACGCCACGCGCATGGTCCGCACCGCGAACGCCGCCGCCACCGCGAACTGGGCAATGATCACACTTGGGATCGCGTAAGTGACCTGGACGAACTGCTGAACCCCCCGGCCGGGCGGCGTCGAGAAGAGGATCAGCAGGCACAGCCCGATGACCAGCGGCGGCAGCACGATCGGAATGTCGAGCAGGACATCCAGCAGCGCCTTGCCGCGGAACTGGTAGCGCGAGAGCAGGTAGCCCAGCGGCACCGCCACCCACACCGACAGGATTGCCGTGATCGTGCAGGAGATGAGGCTCAGCTTGATGGAATAGCGGATGTCCCGGTTCTTCAAAAGGGCCCACAGGTGGCCGGGCGTGGTCGACAGGACATCCGCCACGAGCATGCCTACGATGAGCAGCACGTAGAAGCCGCCCATGACGCCCAGCGCCACCAGGAACGGGACGTCGGAGCGCCCGGTCGAGGGCGTCGTACCCCGGCGGCGACTGCTCACGGTTGGGACGCCTTCCACTTGAAGCCGTTCTCCTCGAAGCGCTCGCGCGAGGTGCGCGACAGGATCGCCCGCTTCAGCCGTCCGGCCAGGTGTTTGCAGGTCGACTCCCTGCCGACCGCGAGCGGCTGGGCGGCGACCGCACAGGGCAGGTCGATGGCGATTGCCTCCAGGCGGTCGCTCGCCTTGTTGGCATTGCTGATGTAAGCGACGACGGCGTCGAGGCTGTCCGGGGCGGCGAGCATCTGGTTGACCAGGGCGTCGCCGGTGGCGGCCTCCACGACGACCGCCTTCTGTACGTCCTCCTTCAGGCCGGCCTGCCGGAAGGTTTCCTGGGTCAGCAGCCCCATCGCGCACTGGTGCTCGTTGCCGATCCCGATGCGCATGCCCGGACGTTTCAGGTCGCGGATCGACCGGATGTCCTTGGGGTTGCCCTTGTGGACGAGGAGGACAAGTTGGTTGGTGGACACGGTAATATCGTCGAGAAAGAGGTCTTTTACCTCCTTCAGGAAGGTGGCGTCGCAGGCGAAGTAGGCGTCGGGGCGCTGGCCGGTCTTCATCTGCGAGACGAGGATGCCGCAGCCATTGTAGACGCAGCGGATGTTGCTGCGCGGAATCCCTTCGCGCTCGGCGAAGGCGTCGATCGTCTCCTCGATGGCGGGCCGTAGCATGGCGCCGGCATAGAGGGTCAGCACCGGCTCGCCGTTCTCCCACAGGTCGCCGTCGACCGGCTCGTAGCCCTTGTCCGCGAAGACGCGCAGGCCCTTGTCGTTCGCCGCCAGGTAGCGGGCGAAGTGCAGGGCGGACGCCGGGCGGTTGCAGCTGCGCAACACGCCCACGCAGACATCGCCGCGGACGCTCTTCAGTTCGGACAGCGTGACCTTTTCCAGGTCGCCCCCGCACTGCGCCACCGTGGCGTCCCAGACGATGCCCGCGTCGACAGTGCCTAGCTTGACGTCATTGGCGACATCGGTGACCGTCGGCTTGAAGACCTGGGTCCGCTTCCGCAGTGCCTCCCAGCGGCCGGTCTTTTCCAGGGCCTTCCTCGTCAGCAGGCCGACGGCGGCGGCCCCCGGCTCCGCCTGGGCAAGAAGCACGTCCTTCCTCTGGAGCAGGTCGTTCAGAGAACGGAGGTTTTTCGGGTTCCCCTTGCGGACGGCAAGGACGGGCGTCATGCGGGCCAGCGCGATGTCCTCGTCGAGCAGGCCCTTGGCACGAGCTTTTTCGATGTAGCTCTCGTCTGCCGGGATGTACAGGTCGCCCCGCTGGCTGATGTCCAGGTTGGCCAGCAGCGTCTCCGAGCCGCCGTAGGTCAACTGGATTTGCACGCCGTATTCTTCCTCGTACGTGTGCGCGATCTCCTCGATGGGTGGCTTGAGTCCGGCGGCGCAGTAGACGAACAGCGGGCGCCGGTCCCTCGAGCGCGGGTTCCACATCAGCAGGCCGATCAGGACCAACAGCAGGACGACCGAGGCGAGGAAAGCAAGCCAGGCGCCGTTGACCTGACCAGAGCGTTTCGACCGGAGCAGCATCGTGGGACCGCGGGGATGAATCGTGAGGTTCAGTCGAGTTTGCGTCGGCCCGAGAGCAGGGCCCAGGCACCCGTGACGACAACGAGGAGCGCGGCCAGGCCGGCCGCAGGCAGCAGCACCCGGCGCGAGAACAGAGGACTGGCGTCCTCGCGGTCCATCACCTCGGACGACGTGGGCGCAACGGTCGCGGCCGGCCGGGGCTTCGGCTGCGGCAGGGCGACGTTCTCCCCCGGCGTCGAGACGGCTTCCTCCGCAGCCGGCTCGACGCCTGCCGCCAGGGCTTCCTTCCAGTCGACCTGCGTGAGCAGCGCGAACCGCGCCAGGTCGCCCTGGACGTCGCAGGTGCAGGGAGCAAGGAGGTCCGAGCAGCACTTGCGGACGCGCTCCGCGTTCACGCCCGCCCCGACCAACGCGGCCAGGCAGTGACCGCGACCGAACACCGCGAACGCCATTGGGTCCTTACGTTCGGGCAGGTCCTCCTCGCTCGCCAGCAGCATCGACACGAGCATCCGCTCGGCCGGGTCGTCGCGCTTCAATCGCACCACCGAGAAAGCGATACGCAGCGGCGGGCCCTGGGCTGACAGCCGGTCGTCAGGAGAGGCGGTCAGTTTCGGTAGCTTCAGGCGCGGCGTCAGGCGTTTCAACTCGCCTTGAAGACGGTCGACCGCCGCGTTGTCCTTTGTGCGGTCCCCGCTCTCCAGCAGAATCCAGACTGCTGTCTCACCTGCCAGGATGCGCTGGACGACTTCGCGGCGCAGGGGCGAATCGAGCAGGCTCTTCACGGTGTCCTCACCGAGCCGCCCCGTCCATACCGTGACCTCTTTCCGGTCGACCTCGTTGGCGCGAACGACCATCCAGGGCAGGACCGGGCTGTCCTGCTCGGCGAATAGCTGGCGAGCGGGCTCGTTCAACGCCCCGTCCAGGTCGAGCACTTTCACGTCGAGGTTGGCTGGCGTCTGATCGAGCGCCCGCAACGCCGCTTTCGCCTTTGCGCCAAGCGGTCCCTTGTGGAAGACGACGACCTCGTAGGACGGCGGCCGCCAGCGGTCCAGGGCAAAGCGGAACACGGGCACGTTGCAGGCCGCGAGCGGGGCGGCGCAGAGCAACAGCGCGGTCACGCCGAGGCGACAGGAGCAAGAGCAGCCGCGGCAGTTCATGCTCTATCGTCCCTCCTCCATCACCTCGATACCGTTCAGCAGCGAGGCCGGATACTTCACCTCGGGGGACGCGCTGAAGGTCAGCACCAGTTCCTTCGTCACGCGGACACCCTTGAACTCCCTGAGGAGCGGACGGTTGCGGCCGCCCGCTTCTTTCAGGATATCGAACGCCTTCAAGACGGTCTGCCCTTGCAGCGCCACGTCGAAGACGCGCTCCCCCGGCCGCTCCGCCTCCAGCTCGGCAAAGTGCAGGCGGACTGTGAAGCGCCGCTCCATGCGGGGTGTCCCGCCGAGGTCGAGCGTCACCCGGTTCAGTCCCTTGACGGCCGACGCGCCCACCCACTTCGGCCCCTCGCTCTCGATCTGCGAGGAGTGGTGGCGGATGTAGTCGGGCTTCGCCGGTTGCGTCGTGATCGGAACCGCGGGGGACAGTCCACCCGTACTCGGGTACTCGATCCAGAGGGTGCCGTCCTCGGCGCGGCGGTCGCCGGGGGCGCCGAAGTTGATGCCAACGCGGCGGACGGGCCCCTTGCCGCCCTTGGCGCCGAAGTAGGTCCACATCTCCGCCTCGGGCATATGGATCAGCGCCAGCGACGCCTGGTTCTGATAATTGCAAACGCAGGTCCGCGTGTAGTCGGGAGCATTCAGCAGGCCCGCCGCGACGATGAGGTTGTTCGTGCAGCTGGAGCGGAAGCCGCCGAGATTGCCGGTGCCGCCGTCGTTGCACAGGTCGTAGTAGCCGGCGGCGCCGGAACGGAATGTCAGCAGATACTCCGACGCCAACGGCGTGTTGCAGCCGTAGCCGCGCGTCCATGTCCACTCGGTCTCTTCGCCGGTCAGCGGGTCCATGCGCATCTTCCGTTTGCCGGTGCGCAGGTCGCAGGCGTTGCCAGCCATCAGAATCGTGTCGCCGTGGATCATCGCCGGCCCGGCGTGCTTGCCCTCGAACCACAGGATGCGCCCCGTCCGCGCCTCGTAGGCGCGCATCCCCTTGGGCTCGTCGGAAATCGTGTCGCGCGCCACGCGCCCCGCCTCAATCAGAATATCACGATCCGTCGAGTAGCTGAGCCACGTCCCGAACACGGAGGTTTCGGTCCTCCACAACTCGCGGCCGGTCTTCAGGTCGAAGACGAGTAGGCGCGGCTTGTTCTTCGGCTCCTCGCCACGGCGTTTCAGCCGCGCCAGTTGCGGGCCGGACAGGCGGTCGATGCAGTAGAGCCTCCCGCCGCCAATGCAGATCGCGTTGTGCCGAAATCCGCTCTCGGCCGTGACGCTCCAGCGCACCTTCCCCGTGTGGCGGTCCATCACCACGAGGCGTTTGCTCGAGGAGAAGTTGTCATTGGTTGCCTTCGCCGCCTTGACCGCCAGTTTGCTGATCGGGTCGTCCGCGTCGGTACCGTTCTTGTCGCCCTTCGGCTTCGACTCCCTGGCGATGTTCGCGTCGAACATGGGGTCAGCCCCGCCGACGAGATAATCTCCCGCGACGTTGAGGTATCCCCAGGTGGGGCAGGCTTCCAGCCTGCCATTGCCTGGCAGGCTGGAAGCCTGCCCCACGGGCAGCATCTTGAACTCGGCGAGTTTCCGCCCCGTGGCAGGGTCGAGGCGAACACAGGACGTGCCGTAAGCGACATAGATGCCGTCGGGCAGCGCGATGTAATTCGTGCCGCTGGAGTTGGCGCCCGGTTGGTGGGCGAGGTTGTTGTAGAAGGCGCCGACGCCGGGCAAGTTCGCCTCCCAGAGGATGCGGCCAGTGTAGCAATCCATGCAGCGCAGCATGTCGACGCCCTCGATGAACAACCGGCCGTCGACGACCTGCGGCTGCGGGCCGTGGCCGTGGCGCGGCAGGATGCCATCGTGCGACGGGCCGCCGAACCAGAGGATGCCGAGAGGCGCCTTGACGAGGCGGTCGTGCGAGACGCGCGTGTTGGCCGCGTCGCCGTGCTCGTGCGTCCAGTTTGCGGAGCCCAGCAGTGGTCCCTTGCGTTCGAGGAAGACCCACTCGACCGACGCACCAACCGTGGCTCCGCTGAGGTTCTCCTGGCTCGCCAGCCGGGCGACGGTCTGCTGCCGGCCGTCGCCGTTGGGGAAGCAGGCGACGCCGCCAAAGGGACGCAGCGAGTCAAACGCCTTGTGGATAAACACGCTCCGCAGAGGGGCCGATCGCGACGGGCAGCTCTCGGCGACCATCAGGCTGGCGAGGTACGGCGGCAGCGAGATGGTGAGCGGATCGCCGTGGAGGACGTCGACGCGCTCACACGGCACGCCCGCTGCCTGGAGGTGCTCGCGCAGCGCTTGCACCTGGCGGACGTCGGGATCGATGACGATGAGGTCCAGCGCGGTTTGCCGGACCAACTCCGCGATCAGCCGGCCGCTACCGACGCCCCACGCGACGCAGTAGCCATCGTGGACGCCCGTCTTCTCGACCAGGCCGCGCACCCGCTCGCCCCAGGCATCGTGAGCCACCGACGGCACCGCACCCGACAGCGCGTGCGTCCGAGGCTGGGCCCGTCTCTCGCCGAAGCAGTAGACACGTCCCTCGCGCGTGACGGCGAAGAGTTTATCATCGGCGGCCAGCAGACTCGCGACCGTGCCGTCAACTCTCGCCCGCCAGGAGACAGGGTCGCCGCGTCCCCTTAGCGGCAGTTCGACGCTGAATACCTCCTCTTCGGCTCCCCCATAGAGGCGGTCGCCTGCCTTAATCAGGGCGGTCAGCTCGTCGGCGTCGACGGCGCCGGTCTGCTCGACGCTCCACTTCGATTCCTTCGTCTTCTTCCCCTTGCGGTCGACTGTCTCAATCGTCTTGAGGGTCGCGGTGGTCAGGTCGAACGCTCGCAGGGCCTCGCTGTCGGCGGCGTAGAGCATTCGGTCGGTCAGCGCGAGCCGGCCGGGCGTCGAGCCGTTGAACTTGCCGGCCTCCAGCTCGAAGCAGGCGCCGCCGTTGAAGAGGAGGTGGTCGTTCGCCGAGACGAGCGAGCCGCCGCCACGTTTGCCGTTCTCTCCGAGCCGGAAATAGAGCAGCTTGCCGGTGTGGCGGTCGAAGCAGGCCGGCACCGAGCGGCCGCCGGGCACAAGCAGCCTGTCGCCGGAGACAACGAGGGCACCCTGCGGGGCAACGCCGGCGAAGGCATCGGCGTTGTGCGGCTGCTTGATGTAGAGGGAGCCATCGCCGTCGTTGGTCCAGACGACCCGGCCCGTGCGGGCGTCCAGCGCGTGCAGGAAGATGCCCATGAACGGCCAGATGCCGGCGGCAAAGTAGACCGTCCCGTCCGCGACGACCGGACCGCCACGCGCCGGCCAGGCAGAGATCAATCGCCCGTTGCCGAGTACCTTCCTGTCGGAAGGGCCGCCGCGAAACTTCCACAGCAGGGCGCCCCTGACGGCATCGACACAATAGAGATAGCCATCATCGGAGGTGAAATAGACTTTGTTCTCCCAGGCCGCGGGAGGATAGCGGACGGGCCCGTCGGTGTGGAATCGCCACTCCTCCTTGCCGGAGTCGGTGTCGTAGGCAGAGACGGTATCGAAGCAGGACGAGCCGACGAAGATCCGCTTGCCGAGGACGACGGGCTCGTAGACGGTGTCGACCTGCAATTTCGGCTGATCGGGCCAGGCGGGCTTCAGCGGTGGAAGGGATCGCACCCATTGCAGGTGGAGGCGAGCCGGCAGGGCGTGCGGGGACGCGGCGCTGCGGCCGGCGTCGTGGCGCCACATCGGCCAGTCACCCGCCGGCGCCCTCATGGGGAAGGACGCAAGCGCGATCAGGGTCAGGAGTACACGAGCCTTGCCGGCGGGCATGGAGGGAATTCTCACGTTGCGCGGTTCGTCATCCAAGCATGAAACCGCCGAGCGGTGGGCAAGTAGCGGACAACCTGCGCGGAAGGAACCTCACAGGCGGGAGGGTGCTCGGTCGGATGGCAGCGGGCCCGACCCGGGCGAGTCTGCCTTTGATTCTACGGAGCCGCGAAACAGGTTGCCAAGGAGAAAATGGCTGGGAGCGATCCTCGATCATCAACCAACGCAGCAAGGTGGTCCTGATTCTGCTTGACCTGCGTGGTTCGGGGGGCTGGAATGATTGTGTGCAAGCGCGCGGGCGCGGCCTAGACAGTGGATTAGGTTGCGCCTGCGCGCTCGAATAATAAGCGCAGCGATGGAGATGGAGACGCGAGGTGTGCTGACACTGGTAGACATCACTGACCCGGGCAGCCTCCACAATGTGCCGCGCATTGATAGCTCCGAGATCCGGCTTCTCTGGCACTCCGGCTACTGGGATGGTCCGCGGTCGGGCATGCTCCTGTACCGCGCAGAGGAGTGCTGGTTTGAGGTGATCGCGGAGAGCGAGGACGATGCTGAGGAGTGGAATCGGCGGTTCGTGGTCCTGCGCCTCTCAGCGGAGCAGCGTGCCGAGGAGTTGCGGTGGCATGAGCTTTTCCGGGAGAAGGTTGGTCTCCACACCGACTACGACGCACAAGGGCAACGGTCGGTCGGATCGTTGCAGCCCCGCGAGCGGTGGAACGAGTTCTACGATGCGTATCGGCAGCGGTCTCCACGCGACTTCTCAGACAACGAGGTGCTGGCTTGGTTCGAGTGGTAGTGTGGGTGCGTCTGGTCGCGCTGAACCCTGATATGGCCTCTTTGCTTCGCCCTTCGCTCGGGTTGACGTTTGCTTTGGTGGAGCAGGGGGAAGGGTGGGGATACGATGACACCGATTTTGAGACCTTTCTCCCTCGACCGGGTGGTACAGGCTGTGGAATTAGTCCGTCAGCGATTGTTGCGAGCGACCGCCGCCCTTGAGGCGGCCGGCATTCCCTATGCCGTCGCGGGTGGGAACGCCGTCGCCCTGTGGGTTTCTCGGATCGACGTCTCGGCAGTCCGCAACACGAGCGACGTCGATCTGCTCGTGCGGCGGGCAGACCTCGACGCGATCCGGACGGCACTGGCTGCCGCCGGCTTCGAGTATCGCCATGTCGCCGGCATCGATCTGTTCCTGGACGGCCCCAGCGGCAAGGCCCGAGACGGGGTCCACCTGATCTTTGAAGGCGAGACGGTCCGGCCAGGGGAACCACTGCCGAACCCTGCAGTCACGGAGTCCGAGGCAGGCGGGGAGTACCGGGTGCTGGCCTTGCGGGCGCTGGTCCAGATCAAGTTGACGGCCTACCGGGACAAGGATCGAACCCACCTGCGGGACCTGTTGGAGGTCGGGCTGATCGATGACAGTTGGTTGCAGCACTACCCGGTGGTACTGGCGGATCGGCTGCGTGTCCTGATCGAGACACCGGGAGGTTAGCTCAAGAGCCGGCTGCCAAGCCGGGTCGTTCGGTGGGTCCGTCGCATCCGATTCAGCCGGAGGATTGACCATGCTTTACATCTCGCTGGTCTTTTCGGCTATCCTCCTCGTGGGCGCCAACGTCTCCGCGCTGAGGATTGCCAAATCTGCCAGTCGCCCCGGGCTCCCAGTGGCGGTCTTCTCCGCCTGCGGCCTGGGTCTGATCGGCTTGCCGGTCCTCTCGCAAGTCTTTCTCCCCACGGTAGCAGCCGTGCAGTTTCTCCTCCTGTCCGCCGCCTTGTTTCTCTGGTGGGCGGGCCAGCGCGGGCTCGCGTTCTTTCTGATGCTCTCCCTTGCGGCGACGGCGGCCCCCTACGGCGTCGCGGTGTGTTTCGTTCTGCAAGAGCAGTCGGAGTACGCCCGCCTGCGCGAGCGGTTCCCCTACGAGTCGATGGAGGACCGGCTCCCCAAGCCCTCGTCGCGGGTCGAGCTGGGTCCGCTCCCGAACCGTACCAGCAAGCGTCTGACTGATCTGGAGTACGAGATGGGATTCAGTTCGGGGTTTTCGAGTCGGGCTGAGGAGCTGCGAATCCTCCACGAGGAGCGGGTTCGGCTCTTCGTGAACAGCTCCGGCTTCGGCGCCGCGCGAATGTTACGCCCTTCCGAAAGCGGGCTCACGTTAAAGCTCCGGGAGCCCGTCCCTCAGCCGAGCCCGCTCGCGTACGCGCCCGTGTCGGGCGGCGAGACGGCCCCGGAGCCCAAGGTCTGGGTGGGCGAAGGTCTCTATAGCCTGCACCAATTTGCCATCTTGGATTTCGCCGACCCGGACGGGTTTGGCTTCTTCAAGGACCGCCGCCACGTCGCCGGCTTCCAGCCCCACCAGTTCAGCCAGGCGCCTGAGCCGGCAGAGCGGTGGGAGGTTCGGCGGCTGGAGTTGGTGGGCCTGCTCTTGCACGAAAAGCCCGTCGCCTACGTTACCGAACACCTGCCGCGTATGGATGAACTGGGCGAGGCGCCAACCCGCTCCCTGGACCCGTTCGAGGCGTCCGCGCTGGAGAGGCTGCGTCACGGCGAGGATTTGCTCTTTACAGAGGCGCCCGGTAGTATGCGGATGCTTGGCTCGATCCGCAGTGTGAAACAATGTATGGGCTGCCACGGCGGCGAGCGCGGCGACCTCCTCGGGGCCTTCTCTTATACCCTGCACCGCACCACCGCCGAACTCGGCGTTGCACCCGACCGCAGCGGCAAACGTTGATCGTCAGTGGGAGGAAAAGGGAAAAGGGGACATTCATCATTTTGAAGAGACCTAAAAGTTGAATGTCCCCTTTTTGGAGCCCGCCGTCTCCGGCCAACAGGCCGACGGCACTTGGTAGCATGACTACCTGCTATCGTGTCCGTCGGGCTGGGGGCTCACGCGAGCTTCCAGCCCTTGCGGGAGTCGCGGCCGAGGTACTGCTCTGCTTCGGGAGCGTTGCGAATCCGCATCGCACGGGCGTCCCACTCGCTTCCCCCGTCTGGTCAATGGGGAGGATTGCCCGTCGCGAGGAGGCGGTCCAGCTCCAACGAATCCAACCCAGAAACCCTTGCAACGAGTTCGCGCCCCGCTCTGCCGGTTGCTTTGTCCACCAATTGGCCATCGGACCAAAGACCCACGATGGGAGTTTGGAACACTCTGCCGATGTCGGGCACGTATCGGTCGAACGCTTCCGGCGAGGAACAGTCCGCGACATTGAACACTTCGACCGTGAGGTCGACGGGGGGCCTTGGAAGCGCTTGAGAAACAGCGTCGAGCAGTTTCATGTCGTAAGCGGACCAAGTGGCTACGCCGATCAACAGTCGCTTCCCCTTCGCAGGGATCGGGTTACCCGGAGACCAGAGTCGGAACGGGCTCGTGGAGACGACGGAGGAGAACCGGGCATCGAGATTCTTCTGGCTGAGGCCAAGGGAGTCCTCCCGCTGTCCCGAGGAGGTGAGCGCCTGAGAAAAGTCATAGAAAGTAGTCATGGCTTGGTGTAGTGGGGGTGACCGTTCAGGATCCAAATGCCGCCCGACCTCAGGATACGTCGAATTTCGCTCGATTGTACGCCCGGTCCAAGCCAGGTGGTCGTATCAACCGGAACCGAGTTGGTGAGCACTTCGTCGGCGCAGCCATCCGGCAGCGGGACCGTCAGGTTATCGCAGATCAGGAACTCGTGCCCTGCGGCGGCGAGTTGATCAAGCGTTTGCCCCGTGCGACTGGAGGCCCAACCTGGCTGCAGCGCCCAGGGACCCTGTTGGTTCAGCGTTCCCGCTGCCTCTCCCTCACCACCGAGGTTCACACGATAGGGCTGTGCTGGTTGCATGTTGCTTCGACAGCCACTCCAGCACTAGCTTTAGAAGAACGGGGCCAACTTCCCTCCTGTCCGTTCGCTGGTGGAGACGGAATCGAGCCCGCTCAAGGGAGAAGCCCAGCAGCATGCCGGAAGCCTCTACGTCCTGCCCTTCGTGCAGTGTGATCGCTATTCCCCTCGGTGTCAAGTCCGTCTCGCTTGTGATGCCCTGCGGTCCTCGATCATCCGCCGTACCAGCCACTGTGCCTTGTCGCGGGCCGACTCGATGCGGCCGGTGAGCTTCTCCAGGTCAAGTTCGGAGAACACGGTCGGTAGCAGGTAAGAACACGAACCGGGGCGCCCCGTCAAATCCGCCCCCGCGCCGGCGTCCGGGAATGCGGGCGGGCGGCGAAGACCTCGTGCCGGGAAAAAACGGTCCGATGTCCGAGTATTTCAAGCACTTCGCCGCTTTGTGGGAAAAAGATTGTTCGACGTGTCGATCTCGCGGACCTTCGTTCGTCGTCACAATAGGAGCCAGGGCTCGCCATCCGGTCGAGACCATGCGGGAGCCCAACTCCGAACCTGAAACCCGAAGGAGACACGACCATGCGATTCATGATGCTCATGTACCCGGACGAGAGGGCAGAGGCAGACGTTCTTCCGGACGCGCAGATCGTCGCTGCAATGATGAAGTACAACGAAGAGCTGGCGAAGGCCGGCGTGCTGCTCGCGCTCGACGGGCTCCACCCGACCTCGAAGGGCGCGCGCATCTCGTTCTCCGGAGGGAAGCCCAAAGTGACCGACGGGCCTTTCACCGAGGCGAAGGAGGTGATCGGTGGCTACTGGTTGATTCAAGCGTAGGGGATCGTGACGCCGTCGTCGCGGCGCGCCTCGGCTTGCACCGGCGAATTGCAGATGGTTTGATCGGTAGTCATGACGGCTTCCGATACCCATCGCGCGATCGAAGCGGTCTGGAGGATCGAGTCGCCAAGGCTCATCGCCGGTCTGGTGCGGATCGTGCGCGATGTCGGCCTTGCCGAGGACCTCGCCCAGGATGCTCTCGTCGCCGCGCTGGAGCAGTGGCCGGAGTCGGGCGTCCCGCACAACCCGGGCGCCTGGCTCATGGCCACCGCAAAACATCGCGCGATCGATCTGTTGCGCCGGAACAAGCGGCTCGAGCGCAAGCACGAGGAACTCGCTCAACAGCTCGAGACCGAGCGAGAGGCGGCCGTGCCGGATCTCGACGCGGCCCTTGAAGACATCGGCGATGACCTCTTGCGCCTCGTGTTCATGGCCTGTCATCCGGTTCTCTCCACCGAGGCGCGCGTTGCGCTCACGCTCCGCTTGCTCGGTGGTCTGACGACCGAGGAGATCGCGCGAGCGTTCCTCGTCTCGGAGCCGACGGTCGCCCAGCGCATCGTCCGGGCCAAGCGAGCCCCCGCCGAAAAGCGCGTCCCCTTCGAGGTTCACCGCAGGCGGCGGGCCAGCGGGAAGGTGTCCCACAGGCGCACCGTGTTGTCGCCCGAGCCGGACACCAACGTCCGTCCATCGGGGCTGAAGGCCAACGAAAAGACGTAGTTGGTGTGCCCGCTCAGCCCGACCAGCTGCTCGCCCGTCTCGGTATCCCAGACGCGGATCACACGGTCGCGACCTGCGGTCACCAGTCGCGCGCCGTCCGGGTGGAACGCCGCTGCAAAGACCTCCTCGGTGTGTCCCGAGAGGGTCATCAACTCGTCGCCCGGCCGGCTGTCGCGGCTGCCCCGGACGTCCCAGACGCGTACGATGTGGTCGACGCCGGCGGAGACGAGGCGGCGTCCCTCCCTGTCAAAGGCGAGGGCGTGGAGGACGGTCTTGGGACCGCGGAGCACCGCCTGCTCGCGACCCGTGCGTGCGTCGAGCAGGTGGATGGCTGAGTCCGCCTCTTCCCAGCCTCCAGCGCCATCAGGGCCCGCGACGGCCAGACAGTTCCCGTCCGGGCTGAACGTCACCAGGCGCAGGCTGACCCCCGGCACGCGGAACGGCTCCGTCTCTCGTCCTGTTGCCAGTTCCCAGCGTCGAAGGCGCTCTCCTTCTCCCGCCACCAGCCAGGCCCCGTCCGGGCTGATGGCCACCTGGTAAACCCAGCCGGCCAGGTGGATTTTCCCGGCCGGCAGGATGTGCCGCTGTGCTCCGCTCGCAACGTCCCAGACGCGCAGCGTGCCGTCGCAGCCGCGCGACACCAGCACCTTGCTGTCGGGGCTGACCGCCAGCGCCGCCACCCAGCCCTTGTGTCCGGCGAGGACGCGACGCGGCTTCCCCGTCACGGCATCCCACAGCCGCACGACGTTGTCCCAGCCGGCGGAGGCGAACCAGCGGCCGTCCGGACTGAAGACGACCGGGTAGACGTAGCTGCCGTGTCGCAGCACGCGCGGATCGCTACGGCTCCCGACGTCCCAGACACGGACCCCATCGCCAGCGGACGAGGCGAGGTTGTTGCCATCGGGACTGAAGGCGAGCTGGGTGATCGGAGTTGTGTGTCCCCGGAAGACGGCGGTCGCCTCGCCGCCCGCCACGGGCCACAGACGCACCGTGCAATCACGACTGGCGGAGGCGAGCCAGCGGCCATCCGGACTGTAGGTTGCGGCGATCACCTCGTCGAGGTGCCCATGCCGGACGTCGAGAAGCTGTCCGGTCCGGCCGTCCCACTGGCGGAGGGTACGGTCCTCGGCGACGGTCAGCAGCCGCGCGCCGTCAGGACTGAAGGTCACACAGTTGACGGCCCCCGTGTGGCCGACAAGGCGAACCGGCCCTCTCTCCATCCCGAGCCGCCACAGAACGGCCTTGCCCGCCTCGCCAACGACGGCGAGTCGCTCCCCCTCCGGACTGATCGCCAGGCTGCGCGCCCCGGCCGATCCCGGTAACTGAAACAGTTCCTTGCCGGAAGGCAGGGCGAAAATCCGGAGGCGGAAATGGCCCGGCGTCTCCTCGAACTGGGCGGCGAGCCGGCTGCCGTCGGGCGTGACCGACACGGTCCGGGTTTCTCCCTGCTTCGGGGAGAAACGGAGGCCGGGGTACCCGCGCGAGCGGGTCGTCCCGGTTTCATCCTCCAGGCAGAGAGGCTGTCCCCTGTGATCGACGAAGACGAGCGGGCCTTGCCGCGTCCGGGCGAGATGGACGAAGGTCCGGTCGGGTAGGGATTTCAAACTGCGATGGTTGACGGTTGGCAGGAGAGGCAAGCGGGAGCCCCGGACCGTGACGACCGGCCAGAGTCCCTGAAGCCGGTCCAGCTCCTGCGAGCCAGCGGAGACGAGGCTGTCGTCGAGGCGGGCGTGCAGGTGATGCCACTCCCAGCCACGCAGGCCTTCCGGGGCGGCGTCGAGCTGGCGGGCGGCCTCGACAACGTCGTGGTTGGTCAGGGCGGCCACGGCCGCTGCCAGCCGTCCCTGGTAGGCCTCACGGCGGGCCGCGTGTCGCGCCTCCTCCGCCACGGTCCGCTGTCTCGCCTCACGCAGGGCGAACAGGAGTGACACGGCGGTCCCCAGCAGCAGGGCAGTCAGGACGCCGGCCAGTCCGGCGACGAGGGCCTTGTTGCGCCGGACGAACTTGCCGCCGCGGTACAAGAGCGACGGCGGGCGGGCGCGGACGGGGTCGCCGGTGAGGAAACGATGCAGGTCCTCAGCCAGTTCGAGGGCGCTGGCGTAGCGCTGCTTCGGTTCCTTACGCAGGCACTTGTGCGTGATGATCTCCAGGTCGGGCGGCACCTGCGGGCGCAGTCGACCCAGCGACACCGGCTCGTCCCCCAGCACCTGCTGCATGATGTCGAACGGCGTGGGCGCCTGGAAGGGCGGGCGGCCGGCGAGCAGTTCGTAGAGAATCGCCCCCAGGCTGTAGACGTCGGCCGCGGGGCCGACCTGCTCCCATCCGCTGGGAAGGGCTTGCTCCGGCGCCATGTACGACGGCGTGCCCAGGACGGCGCCGGTTTCGGTGGTGAGGCCGGGCGGAGTGGCGGGGCCGTCGGGCAGGCGCTTGGCGAGACCGAAGTCGGCGACTTTCGGCGCTCCATCGGCGGTCAGCAGGATGTTGCTCGGCTTGAGGTCGCGGTGCAGGATTCCCTGCTGATGGGCATGGTGAACCGCGCGGGCTAGCGTCTCGACCAGTTCGGCGGCGCGGCGGGGCGGTTGGGGGGCGCCCGCCGTCTGCTGGGCGAGCGTGCCGCCCTCGACGTACTCCAGCGAGAAGAAGGGCACGCCATCGAGTTCGCCAACCTCATGGACCTGGACGATGTTCGGGTGGACCAGCCGCGCCACCACCTCGGCCTCGGCCTTGAAGCGGGCCAGCAACTTCGGATCGGCGTGGACGCCGGCAAGGACCATCTTCAGGGCGACGATGCGGTTGAGGCTCCGTTGCCGGGCTCGGTAAACGACGCCCGTGCCGCCCTGGCCGAGCTTGCCCAGCAACTCGTAATCGCCGACCGTGGCCCCGGTGAATCCGGGCCGGCATGTTGAGGGCAATGCCGCGTTGGGGGCAACCGAGGCGTTGCCCTCTTGCAGCACGGTCGGGCGTTCAGTGATGGAGCCCTCGGAAGACATCCCACGTCCCGCTGATCGCCGCCGGGTGTCAGACCGCATGCATTCTAACTCACCGGCGGGCGAGGGCAAGCTGTAGGACGGATTTCCAATCCGTCCGGGCTTCATGCACGGACGGATTGCAAATCCGTCCTACAACCTCGCGCGGGACAGTGGGCTGTCACCCTTCCGCCAACTCGTAGGTGCCGCGGCCGGCCTTCTTGAGCTTGCCCTGGCGGACAAGTTCGTCCCAGACCGCCTGCGGGTAGTCGTTGGGCGGCGTGATCGCGACGATCTCCGAGCGCCGGCCGCTGCTGAGCGGCCCGCCGCCGAGGCTCGATTCGGCATCGAGGCGCGTCAGCTTCAGCCGCTTCTTGAAGGCCTTCAGGGCCCGTTTCAGTTCGTCCCGTGACGGGGATTGGAGCGAATCATCCGGCGGGTCGGCCATGTATAACTCCTTAGCTAGCATCGCCTTGCATCAAGCATCCGGGAGCGGCTTTTTGTCCCCGGCCCGGGAGCGGCGATTCCGTGTCGGAAGGCCGCTTGACGTAACTCCTTATTCTTCGCACGGATTGCACGGCTTTCCGTGCGATTCCGTGCTTGGTATCCGTGCGTGGTGCGGGAATCCGGGTATGCGGTTATTCATGTTCTGGCTCGATCCGCTCCGGCTCGGCGCCGATGGCGAGGTCCGCGAGGAACGCCTTCAGACGGTTATAGGCGGCAAGCGGGGTGATAAGGT
>JACOUH010000438.1 GCA_016177925.1 Planctomycetota bacterium
AGCGACAACGGGAGGACACTGTCAAGTCCGGGAGGGCGAGGCTCCTGCCGAGCCACAGACGAAGGGCTCGGCAGGAGCCTCGCCCTCCCGGTCTGCCGACACTGTCAAGCAGATTAGGCCTCTGGCTCGATGCCCTGCGCTCGCAACTGAGCCGCGAGGCGGTCGGCCCGTGTCTTCTCCTTCTCCTTCTCTTGCCGTTCCTGCTCGCGCTGCCGCGCCAACTCGACATAGGTGGCGAAGGGACGGCCATCGGGATCCGTCAGGCGAAGCTCGCCATTGACCAGTTCCAGCTTCACTTTCAGACGCGGGCTCACCCAGCCGTTGATCTCCTCGATCTCCTGCAACTCCGTTCCCACCCGGCGATAACCCGCCAGTTCCGCGTCATCCGGGTCGTAGATGTAATACTCTTCGACGCCGAAGCGCTCGTAGAAGCGGAACTTCCGGATCAGCTCGGCATGGCGGTTTCCCGGCGACAATACCTCGAATACTACCTGCGGGGCGATGTTGCCCTCGAGCCACTGAAGGTAAGAGCCGCGGTCACCTTTGGGCCGGCCGAAGACTACGAGCACGTCAGGAGCGGCCCTCGTCTTGTTGTCGCCCTGGATGGGATACCAGAACAGGTCTCCGGCGACGAAGACGTCGGGGTCGTCCCAATAGAGGACGTCGAGGCCACCTTGGATCATGACGATGCAGCGGAACTGCACGGTGTTGTCTGCCATCGGCTTGCCGTCGCTTTCTGGGTACTCGACGACCGGGCGTGCGGTCTGCGTATTGATTGTGCTCATGAGAGAGAACTTTTCTCGCGTCAAAGGGGCGGTGCGACCTGGATCATTCGACCGCTCATCATACCGGCGGGCCCGGACGGAGGCTATCCGAGATTCAGTGGTCGGATTCCCCGGTAATCTCCTTGACCTTCTCGAAGAACGTCCGCTTGCGCTCCGTGCTAAGGCCCCAGTTGACTGGCGGACTCTGGTAGCCGTCGCGGTAGTTGCCGTTGCCCGGATCGAAGTAGCCCCACGAGCAGTAGGTCCCCAGCGCTGCCACCATGTTGTTGCTCGGTTTCTCGAAGTCGAAGTGGTCGTCCTCGTTGAACAGGATCGGCATCGGCCGATAGCCCGGCAGCTTGCGCGTCTTGTCGACCATTTCAGCGATCTTCTTCGGATCGCTGACGCCGTTGCCGTGCAAGAGCAGGAAGTCCGCCGCCCGCACGACGTTCTCACCCGGAATCGTCCCGCCGCCGTAGCTCGTGCTCACCAGCAGGCGACGGCCGTCGCGCTGCCGGGCCTTGACGCGTTCGATCAGTTCGTGGACGCGGTCGGGCTTCAGGATGTTGTGGTGATAGCGGACGTTGCATTCGTTGTTGACCTCGAGCAGCACGTTGCGGTAGCCGTGGTCGAGGACCCAGTCGACGGCAGCGTCCAGGGCCCGCTTGAGCGCCGCCTCGTCGTCGATCGACTTGTCCTGCCCGAAGTAGAAGACGCCGAGGATCACGACCATGCCCAGGTCGTCGGCGAGGTCGAGGACGCGCTGCAATCGCGCCAGGTAGTCGGACCGCAGTTCGCCGGTCTTCGTGATCGTCGAATTGTGCCACGGTTGTTCCTTGGTGTAGTCCTTCGGGTTGCCGCCCTGCAAGTTGATCGTGAACGCCAGCAGTCCGTGGCGTCGCCACTCCGGCATCGCGGCGAGGAACTCGCGCGTGTTGCGCTCCGCGTCCCAGCGTCCCGTGTCGGGGTAAGCCCACTGCTTGCGTGTCTGCGGGTTGAGGTCGTCGAAGATGCCCTGCACCATGCGAGCGTTGAAAAGGAGCCCTTCGACGCGGTGCCCTTGCCACTTGCGTCCGGCGTAGGTCGGCCGGCCGTTGATGTGGAAGGCATCGCCGTGGATGGATATCTCCGTCTTCCGTCGCGGCCCGTCGGGCTTCTGCACGAGCAGGACGACGGCAACCAGCCCGAAGAAGAGGCCCAGTGCGATCCACGCTCTCATGACGGCGTCCCTCCCTTAGCCCGATGCGCGAGCGAGGTTCTCTTATTAGCCCGACGCGCGAGCGAGGTTGGCTATGTCCCTCGCTAGCGCGTCGGGCGAATCGGTCGGCGAAAATGTTGGCCCAGTCCACCCGATCGACGGCATTATAGAGCAGATGAACCATTCGAGGGGAGGGTCGACCGATGGTCCAGGGACAGTTGCAAACGCTTGTCCGACGGCTGCACCGAATCGCCGGTGGCCCCGAGGGGCCCAGCGACCGGCAGTTGTTGCAGCGCTTCACCGCCGCGAACGACGAGACCGCCTTCGCCGTCCTGGTGCGGCGCTACGGCGGATTGGTGCTCGGCGTCTGCGAGCAAGTCCTGCACAACGAGGCCGACGCCGAGGACGCCTTCCAGGCAACGTTTCTCGTCCTGGCGCGCAAGGCGGCGGCGCTGCCGTGGCGTGAGTCGGTCGGCGGCTGGCTCCACGAGGTCGCCCATCGCATCGCCCTCAAGGCGAGGGCCGAGCGGTCGCGGCGGCAGGCACAGGAGAGGCGGCAAGCGACCATGATCGAGGCGAAGGCCCGTCCCGATACCGGCAGTCGCGAACTGTGCGCTGCCCTCGACGAGGAACTGCGGCGACTGCCCGATGACTGCCGGGCACCGCTGTTGCTGTGCTACCTCGAGGGGCTGACGCGTGACGAGGCCGCTCGCCGCCTGGGCTGGTCGACGCGGACGCTCAAGCGACGCCTGGCCCGCGGCCTTGTCCTGCTGCGCACCGGCCTGGCCCACCGCGGTCTGTCTCTCTCGTCCGCACTTCTCGTCTCCGCATTGTCGCAGAAGACCGCCGGCGCCGCCGTCCCCGTGGCCCTGGTCGAGTCGGTCACACGGGCGCTCTCAAACGGAGCCCGACCCGCTCTCGCGGGTGCCCCGCCCGTGGCTTCCCTGGTCGAAGCGGTGCTCGCCGGCACCAGGGCAGGCCGGGGGAAGGTCTGTCTTTCCCTGCTCATCGTGCTGAGTGTGCTGATCGGCTATCAGCTCTCGGCGTTCGGCCATCGGCCCACAGACGAAGGCAAACCGCCAGCGGCCGATAGCCGGAAGCCGACAACCGACGGCCGACCGCCGAAGACCGACCTCCACGGCGACCCGCTGCCGCGCGGTGCGGTCGCTCGCATGGGGACGGTGCGACTCCGTCACGGTTACTCCGTCACCAGCGTGGCGTTCTCGCCCGACCGCAAGACGCTGGCAACAGGTGGCCAGGACAACGCGGTTCGCCTTTGGGACCTTGCCACCGGCAAAGAGCTGCGTCGTTTTGTCGGCGTTCCCAACTACGAGGGGACGTGGGTCGTCTCGATCGCCTTCTCGCCGGATGGCAAGCGGCTGCTTGCCGGGACGTCCAATGGTCCGTCGCACCTTGTCCTCTGGGACACGGCAACGGGCAAGGAGCTGTGGTGCCTCCGGGAAAAGCAGCAGCGCATCGGCTCCGTGGCCTTCTCTCCGGATGGGAAGTTGGTCGCCTCATCGGATCTCACCGAGATTGTCCTGTGGGATGCGGAGACGGGACGGAAACTACGCGCGTGCCAGGGACACACCGAGGTGATCGAAGCGATCACCTTCTCGGCCGACGGCAAGCGACTGGCCTCGGCGTCCAGCGACAAGACGGCCCGCCTGTGGGATACCGCCTCCGGCAAGGAGCTGCTCCGGGTCACGCGGCGCGAGAAGCAGGTGTCGGTCGCCCTCTCCCCCGACGGGCGGCTGCTCGCCATCGGCGGCTGGGATTGGAACATGAGCGTCCACGACACGGCTAGCGGCAAGGAGGTCTCCGCCTGGAAGGGGCACGATACCACCGTCTCGACCCTGGCTTTCCTGGGTGATGGCCGCACCCTCGTCTCGGGGAGCTGGGATCACTCGATACGGTTGTGGGACGCAAGGACCGGCAAGCGGCTGCGCACGTTCAAGGGCCACCGCGGGCCTGTCAATGGGATCGCCGTCTCTTCGGATAACAGGCTGCTTGCCTCGGCGGGGTTTGACGGTACGGTGCGGCTGTGGGACCTTGCCACCGGCAAGGAAGTGCGCGCCCAGCCGGGCCATCAGCAGAGGTTGTCGAGCATCGCCTTCAGTCCCGATGGCAAGGTGCTCGCCACCGGGGCCGAGCATGACAACACGCGCCTGTGGGACCCCAACACCGGCAAGGAGCTTCGCCGTCTCGACGGAGACGGGCACGGGTGGATGGACCGCCTCTCCTTCTCGCCCGACGGGAAGGTGCTCACCGTCGGGAGCTGGTGGGGGGAGGGGCGGAGCTGGGAGGTCACGACTGGCAGGAAGTTGAGCGAAGACCGCAAGGGCGGCATCGGCAAGGCCGCGTCGCCCGACGGCAAGTGGGTGGTGCGAGTTCCGTTCGACGGCACGTTCCGTCTGTACGAACGGGCGACGGGCCGCGAGGTGCGGACGTTCCGGCTGCTCGGCTCCTACTCACCCACCGTGACCTTCTCGCCCGACAGCAAGTGCATCGCCTGCGGCTCCGACTTCGAGGCGAAGGACGGCACGGTCATCCTCTGGGACGTCGCCACTGGCAAGGAGGTCCGCCGCTTTCAGGGGAACCCGCACCTTGCCTCTGCCCTGGTCTTCTCGCCCGATGGCCGGTTCCTGGCGGGGGCCATGTTCGATATGCAGGTGCATCAACTGGAGGTGCCCATCCACCTGTGGGACGTCGCAACGGGCAAGGAGGTGCGCCGCTTCAAGGGCCACAAGGGCGGGAGCAGTTCCCTGGTCTTCTCCGCCGACGGCAAGACGCTCGCCTCCAGCGGCGACCGGACCGCCCGATTGTGGGAGGTATCGACGGGACAGCAGCGGCGCGTCTTCGAGGGACATCAGGGCGTCGTGCGCACGGTGGCCCTGTCGCGTGACGGTCGGCGCCTCGCCACGGCTAGCTTCGACACGACCGCCCTGGTCTGGGATGTCACCGGCCTGGCCGGCACGCGGCCAGAGAAGGTCACCGAAAAAGACCTTGAATTGCGCTGGTCGGCCCTGGCGGAGACGGACGCACCGAAGGCCTTCGATGCGGTCTGGTGGCTGGCAGCAGTCCCGAAGGACTCGGTTCCGTTCCTGGCGAAGCGGCTGCACCCGGCCTTCGCGGCCGACCCGCAGCGGGCCGCCCGCCTCGTCGCTGACCTCGACAGCAAGACCTTCGCCATGCGGAAGAAGGCGGCCGCAGAGTTGGAACAGCTGGGCGAGGGCGCCGTCGCGGCGCTGCACAAGGCGCTGGAGAGGATCGGCAACCGCGAGGCACTGCGAGCCCTGCAGAAACTCGCCAGCGGACTGCCCGCCGCTCGCACGACCGAGGAGGCCGACGCTGCTTCCAAACGCCTCGCCCGCCGCCTCGCGGAGCGTTGAGAGAAGTCTCCTCAAGGGGTGACCCCGGCCTGAACCCGTTCGCTATCGACTGCACAAGAAGGCGGTACGCCTCGTTGTCGAGGCGTACCGCCTTGCTCTTCTTTCCGACAGCCCTATCCTGACCGGGGTACATGGGGCGGCTGGTTTCCAACTGGCTGTCACGAATCGGACCACGTTGCCACCTTTGCTGGTCGTCATGCTTGCTGCTGTCCCGCCGCCGGACGTTCCCTCGTGCCCGCCTCTGACCTGGCGGGCCCACGCTGCCGCCCTTTTTGTCACGTTTCATGTGGCCTGTGTCCTCATTTACGCCCTGCCGCGTCCGCCCGTGCTCGACCAGGACATCCTCGAGCACCCCGAGGTCAAGGCCGAGATGGACCAGGGCTTCGGCGCCTTGCACAAGGTGATTCCCTGGCGCGATACGCCTGAGCAGATGCGCGACGACGTGCTCCGTGTGGTGCTGGCCTACACTCGTTTCATGGACCGGCTGCGTGCCGTCGTCGAGCCGTATCTCGAAACCGCCGGGAGCACGCAGAGCTGGCACATGTTCGGCGGTACCCCGCCGCGCTTCCCGCTGGTCTTCGTGGTCGAGGTGCAGCCGCGGGGCGAGGTCGACTATGTCCTCTTTCAGGACCTGCATTGGGGTACCGCCGACTCGGCGGCGATGAATTTCCGCCATCGCAAGACGCACGAGTTGCTCAGCTATCGCAGCAGCGCGAGCGACTGGGCCGCGTACGCCGCTTACTGGGCGCGGCGCTGGGACGAGAAGCACCCCGACCGTCCGGCACGGCGCGTTCGGCTCTCCTACGAGCGACTGCACACGCCTTCGCCCGAGCAAGTGCGGCATGGCGAGTCGGACCGCCGGCCCGAGCGGCTCGCCGATCCCTTCGTGTGGGAGCGGCCATGAGACGCTGCTGGCAGCGCTACGCCGCCTTCTGGGGAGAGCGCGAGGCGCCCGACTCGCTGGCTCTCTTGCGCATCACCTTCAGCATTGCCCTGATCGCAAACCTGCTAGAGCAGCTGATCGCCGGCAATGTCCGCGAGTTCTACGCCCTGCCCGAGCAGGGCGGCATCTTCCAGCGTCCCGAAAGTGGGTTGTCGCTGTTCCGCCTCCCGTTCCTGCGGCCGACGGCCCTGGCGGTCTTCCTGCTGGTCTGGGGGCAGATGCTGGCAGCGGTCTTGCTGCTCGTCGGACTCTGGACGCGGCTGGCGGCGCTCGTCTGCTTCGTGCTCCAGGTCACCCTCTACGACCGCATGGACCTGTTCGCCTTCGGCGGCGACAACGTTTTCCGCGTTTTCCTCTATCTGATGGTGCTGTCCCCCGCCGGTGCCGCCTGGAGCCTCGACGCTCGCTGGCGGGGCAAGGGCCGGGCCGACGTGCCGCGCTGGCCACGGCGCCTGTTCCTCTTCCAGTTGACGGTGGTTTACGTCTCGACGGGGCTGTACAAGATCGGCTCGACATGGTCGGCGCTGGGTGGCTGGAGCGCACTGTACCTGGCGCTGAACCTGCCGGGCATTGCGCGCTGGCCGGGGGACTGGGCAGCGTGGGTTTACCCGCTGACGCAGGTCGGGACGTTCGTGTCGAAGTGGTGGGAGATCACGTCCTTTCTGGTTGGGGTCAATCTCTTCCTGCGGCGGCATCCGGACCAACCCGGCCGGGGACGGCTGCGGCGCCTGCTCGCCCGCTGGGACCTGCGGCTGCTGTACCTGCCGCTCGGCGTCGTCCTGCACCTGAGTTTGACCGTGCTGATGGACCTCGGCGTCTTCTCGCTGGGGATGGTCAGCCTCTACCCGTGCCTGTTCCATCCTCACGAATCGCGGTCCTTCCTGCAATGGTTGCTCCCCTCTTCCCCGTTTCGGGGGAGAGCGTGCCCGGCCTGCGACTCCGCCCCTTCCGGCTCGCAGACAAAACTCCACACTTCTCCCGTGCGAGAGAGGCGGGCTCGCCCTTGAAGTCGGGCCCCGCGGAGACAAAACGTCTTTTGATCGTCCGTCTCCGCATCCCACTCGAAGGTCCCGGCGTCCCAGCGCTGGACGGTGCCGCGCCCCCCGCTGACGGGCCCTTCGTAATCGAGATAGGCGAGGCGATGGTCGAACGACGGCGTCGCGGCAACGGCGCTGCCCGGTCCTGGCGGCGCGTGCAGCCGCCAGGTTCGCAGCACTCCGTCCGCTTCCAGCATCAGGTCCCAGTGCCGTTCCGGGTGATCGTGCTCCAGAATGACGAAACGCGGCATGGCAATCCTCGACGAGGACGGTTTATCCGGAGGGACAAGGATGCAGGACGGCCTTTCCAATCCGTCCTGCCTTTCCTTCGCTACCAACCACCGTCGCCGGGGTCGCTGGCGAAGAACGCCATCAGTGCATCGGCGGACATCCCATCGCCGTCGGCCGCCCATTCGCTCCCGCCTGACTCGCCGGCGAACAGCGGCTCGTCTCTGTCCTGCTGGCGTGTTGGGGCCGCGAGTCCGTCCGCGCCGGCGGTGGCAGCCCGGGCGCCGCTGTCGCGGGACACCGCCTGCCCGGCCGGCGCGACCTCTTCGCGCGACCCGCCCAGCAGGAACGCTGCCGTAACGTCGTGCTGCTGGGTCGAGAGCGACCGCCCCACGGCGGGTGCGCTGGTCACGGTCATCGCCTGGCCGGCGGGCGAGACGAACAGCTCGGCCGTGGCCGGGGTGCTCCCCGGTTCGGAAGCTATTTGCTGTCTGGATTCGGCACGTTCGCCGATCGATCGCGCCGACGCGCTGACCTTCCCCTCGATGACCAGCGACCAGGAATTGATCGTGCCGGTGTCGTAGTAGGCGCGATCTTCGACGTAGAGCGTCCAGGTGCCGCGGGCGTTCTTGTTGTTAAAAGTCGACAGCAGTCCCTCGGGCCGGAACGAGGCGCTGAACGGTGCGACGCCGCTGGCGATCGACGTGGACGCCTGGTCGTCCAGGACCGTGTTGGTAAAGTTGTCGCCCGAACCGCCGCGACGATTGACCAGCAGGACGTCGGTGCCGTCGGGCCCCTTCAGGTGGATGTACAGGTCGGAGTCGTAGGTGTGGCTGATGTTGAGCTTGACATTCAGGTCGGCGATGGTGAGGTCCTGGTTGATCGTGATGGTCGAGGTGTTGACGGAGACGTCCCTGATAGCCGTGACCGTGCTGTTGGTGAAGGTGGACAGCGTGTTGATGCTGAACGAAACGGTGTAGGTGTCGCTGGACTCGCCGTTGACGCCATTCTGGTTCTGGTCCATCGCGTTGCCGGCGGTGTCGTTGATGTTCGGCCCGATGGTCAGCCGGTAGGTGCCGGGCGTTGACTGCGTGGCGAAGGTGATGTCGAACTGCTTGTTGCCCGAGCCGGCAACGACGCTTACCCCGCTCGGATTCAGCGCCGCGTTGTTCGGCCCGACGAAATTGGTGATGTCGGCGGTAGTGAACGTGGACGGGGCGATGGCCTCGCTGAAGGTGACGCGCACGCTGGAGACGGGTTTGGCCCCCGTGGCATTGGGCGATGCCGAGACGATGCGCGGGCCGGTGGTATCGACGGTCCCCTTGCTGACCGCGTTGTAGGCGTTGAGGCGTCCGCCCGTGGCGTCCTTGCCCGACAGGCCGGCGACCGGGTCGGCGTTGTTCAGCACCTGGCTCACGATCTGCGAGTAGGACCAGTCAGGATGCTGGCTCAGCACCAGGGCGATGACGCCGGTGACGTGCGGCGTCGCCATCGATGTGCCGCTGAAGTAGCTGTAGGTGCCGTTGGGCGAGGTGCTGGTGTGCGGCGTCGTGCTGAGGATGCTGACGCCCGGAGCGGCGATGTCGACGGAGGTGGCGCCGTAGTTGGAGAAACTCGCCAGCTTGTCGTTGGCGTCGGTGGCGGCAACGGCGATGATGTTGGCGAGGTTATAGCTGGCCGGGTAGTTGGGCGTGCTGTCGTTGTTGATGCCATTGCCATTGGCATCGCCGTTACCGGCCGCAGCAACGAAGAGGTCGCCGTGGGCCTGGGCGTTGCTGATCGCGCTGTACAGGGCGCTGCTGTAGCCGCCGCCGCCCCAGCTATTGTTGGTGACGCGGAAGCCCTTGGCGACCGCGTAGTTCAGGGCACTGATGGCGGCGCTGAGGTTGCCGCTGCCGCTGGAGTCGAGGAACTTCAGGGCCGCGATCTCCACGTTCCAGTTGACCCCGACCACGCCCACGCCGTTGTTGCCCATGGCGCCGATGGTGCCCGAGACATGGGTACCGTGGCCGTTGTCGTCGAAGGGATTGTTGGTATTGTTGACGAAATTCCACCCGACGAGATCGTCCGTGTAGCCATTGCCGTCGGCGTCGGTGCCGTCGGCCCAGCCGCCCTGGCTGGCCGGTTTGAGGAGGTCGGCGGCGGTGATGCGGCCATCACTGTCGAGGTCGGTGATCTTGCCGGCCCCCTGGTTGGTCGAGTTGTTGAGGTCGCGGAAGGTGATCAGGCCATCGCCGTCGACATCGATGAGCTTGGCCCGGATGGCCGAGGGAATCTCGCCCTGGTTGACCCAGACGTTCTGGAACAGGTCGATGTGCGTGTAGTCGATGCCCGTGTCGATGACGCCGACGACCGTTTTGGTGCTGCCGGTGGTGATGTTCCAGGCTTCCGGGGCATCGATGTCGGCATCGGACGTGCCTCCCGTCTGCCCGGTGTTGTTCAGCCCGTACAGGTAGCCGAAATAGGTGTCGTTGGGGAGGACGGCAGCACGGACCTGGTAGTCGGGCTCGGCAAAGGCAACGCTTGGATCGGCCCGGTAAGCGGCGAGGGCCTCGTCGACGGAGGTGCCGGGGGGGAGCATGACGGTCTTGACGACGTCGGTCCCTCCGGTATGGTAGCCGACCAGGATGTCGCCGATCGGGGAGGCCGGCAGCAGGCCGCTCGCGTCGAGCAGGCTCCGATCCTCAAGGAGTTCGATGGTCAGCCGGGCCCGCACGGGCCGGAACGCTTGTTGGACTGCTCGACGAGGGATACGACGTCTCATGCTGAGGTTCTCTCGAGGTCGCGCAAGGTGGGAAGCCCGACCCGCTGACGCGGGTGCCCCGAGACGCCGCGACCCGCTGACGCGGGTGCCCCGGGGCAACATGATCGGGCAGGGCGGGTGGTCTCGGAACTTGCCGAGACCGCACGCGACCGGAATACGGTTGGTGTCAGTTGGTACAGGTATCGAACCTGAACGGGTTTTCTCAATCATAAGACACTGATTGGGACGAGGACAATTCACATTCCGATTTTTTCTCACCGATCGATTCTGAGGTCCTGCATGAAAGAGCGCGAAAAGGGGCGCTTGCCAGACGCGGGCCGCCGCAAGTCCGGCGAACCCGTCAAAGTCGACGCAAACAGAATTCTCCTCAATTCCGGCAAAGGCTGCGGTCGATAAGAGAAGTGATCCGCCGACAAGGGCGCGGTGGCGAGCGTGCCGGCGCGGGCCCGGGCGACCTTTTCCGGCCCGGTCTTGATTTGGCGAGGGACGACATGAGCCTGGAGAAGAAAGTCATTCTGGCCTCCCTGGTCCTGGCCCTCCTCGGTCGGGGGGGCGTTCACGCTCAGAGTCCCGCCGGCCCGCCCGGCGACGCGGGCGGAGCAATGGTGCCAGATGCGGCGGGGGGCGGGGCTCCCCCGGTCCTCGGCTCGTTCCACGGGCCCGCTGGCCTGTCGCCGTGGTTGATCGGCCCCGACCGTCCCGATTGCTGTGGGCCGCTCAGCGACCGCAACCCGATGCGGACCGAACTGTATCTCCGTTCGGGTGTCGCGATTCCCACTGGCAACGGGCCGCTCGGGGACTCGCTTGACGTGGGCTGGGCAATCCAGGGAGGGGGGCGCGAGTTGTTCTTCAACCACGCCGGTGACGCCGCCTGGACGGTCGATCTTGGCCTGACCAACATCCACAACGTGGCCGACGATGCCCCGGCGACGGTGACGCTGATGAACATCCCGACGTTCGACCCGACGACGCAGACAACGACGGTCGTCCCCTCGGTGCAGGCGACCGTGCGGTCGCTGAACCGCACCTACGTCAACCTGGGTGGCGGCCGCGAGTGGTATCTGCTTGGCGGAGCGGCCGGGACGCGCGACACGCCGAACCCGACAAGCTGGCGCATCGGCATCGACGGCGGCGGCCGCTGGGGCACGGCCAAGGTGGACTTCTTCGAGATCAAGCACCGTACCGACACCATCGCCGCCGTGTACGTGGCCGGCCACACCGACCTCGACATCCCGTGCGGCTGCTGCATCTTCCAGGTCGGCTTCCGGGGGGAGTTCGACTACACCTGGTCCGACATTTTGCAGGTCCAAAACAAGTCCGATGTGCTCACCACCAACCTGATGATCAACCTGGGCGTGCGTTACTAACTGACCGACGAGAAGGCGAGCGGGGGGTGTCAACCCCCCGCTCCATCGTCTGACCGGGGGGTTGACACCCCCCGCTCGCCATTGTTCGCGCTCTACGCCGCAAGCGGTGGCACCCAGCCGAGCACTTGCAGGATGTGCGCTGCCGCCCGGGTGCATGCGCCCGGCTCGGCAACCTGTTCACGCAGTTCCCTCAACTCCCTGCACAACTCTTCGTAAGCGTCCCTGTTTTCGAGCCAGCGCAGGACGTGATCGCCGATGGCGGCCGACTCGCAGCGGTGCGTCACGAACTCGGGGAACAACATGCGGCCGGCGAGCAGGTTGACCAGGGTGATGAACGGCACGCGCTTGAGAAGATAGTACGCCAGCAGCATCGGGCGGTGGACGCGGTAGAGGACGACAGCGGGTTTGGCGCGGAAGAGCAGTTCCAGGCTGACCGAGCCGGACACCGTTACGCAGCTGTGAGACAGCTCGATAATCTCCGGCGTTCGACCGACGCACACTTCGACCGGCAGTTCCCACCCGCCACGTAATCCCTCCTCATAACTGCCGACGACCTCGCCACCGGGAAAGCGTTCGCGCAGCTGCCGGACGACCCGGTCGGCGTGTTCCTCCCGGAAGCAGGCGATAAGGAAACGTGTGTCGGGCCGCCGGCGGTGGACGTGAGCGGCGGCGCGGAGCTGCGTCGCGAGGTTGTTCTCCAGTTCCTGCCGCCGCGAGCCGGGCAGCAGGCCAACGACCGTCCCTGGCCGCGCCCGCTGCCGGGCCAGGAAGTCCGCGTCAAGGCGCTGGCGGCGCAGGTCGTCGAAGTAGGGATGGCCGATGTAGCGGGCCGCGACGCCGCGCGACTCGAACCAGGGACGCTCGAACGGCAGCGTACACAGGACGTGATCGACCCAGCGCCGCATCTTGCGCACGCGCCAGGTGGCCCAGCCCCAGATTTGCGGAGGTACAAAGTAGAAGACGGGAATGCCGAGGGCGTGGGCGCGCCGGGCAATCCACCAGTTGAAACCGGGATAGTCGATCAGCACGACCGCGTCGGAGCGCCGCTCGCGGAAGTGCTGCGTCGCCTGCCGCACGAGCCGGACGAACACCGGCAAGTGGACGGCGACCTGGAAGAGACCAATTAGCGATAATCGGGAGAGTGAATAGAGCAGACGACAGCCGGCCGCCTCCATGCGCTCGCCGCCGAAGCCCTCGCAGCGGACGCCGGGGCAGCGCTCGCGGAGGGCGTCGATCAGGTTCGCCCCGTGCAGGTCGCCGCTGGGCTCGCCGGCACTGAAGAAAATCGTCGGCGCCCGTTCGAGTGCATGTTCTGCCTCCCGCACGACGGCCTCCTTGCGGTCTTGAGAGAAGGGATGGAGTGGGCGGGAGAGGGTAGCAGGAAACCGCGCACGGTCGCAACGGCAAGTTGCGCCGAAGCGCGGAGCGCAGCCGATTTTCTTCTCGCATCTTCGCGGCCGTGCTGCCATAATCGAGGTGGGGAAGAAGGATGCCTTGTAAAAGGGGTGTTTCCATGCGCCATCCTTTGCCCGTCCTCTCCCTTCTCCTTCTCTGGGCAGGCGGGGTTCACGCCAACGGCCTGCTCATCCCCGAAGACCGCAACCTCCCGCCGCTGGCGATGCTCAATCACAAGGTGACCGTCGCCATCGAGGACCAGGCGGCGGTCACTCGCGTCGAACAGACCTTTCGCAACCACACCGACCGCGCCCTCGAGGCCACCTACGTTTTCCCCGTGCCCCCGGGCGCCAGCGTCAATAGCTTCGTCCTGTGGGTCGCGGGCAAGGAAGTGAAGGGCGAACTCGTCGAGGCCAACAAGGCCCGCGAGATCTACACCAGCATCGTCCGCCGTACCCAGGACCCCGGCCTGCTGGAGCACCTGGGCAACAACCTGCTGCGCCTGCGCGTTTTCCCCATCGCCGCCCGCTCCGATCAGAAGGTCGCCGTCCGCTTCACTAGCGTCACGCCGCGCGAGAGCGGACTGGTCGAGTATGTCTATCCCTTGAAGACGGACAGCAAGGGAACCGCCACCCTCGAGGCCTTCTCCGTCGACGTCACCATCAAGAGCCAGCACGGTGTGCAGAACGTCTACTCGCCGACGCACTCGATCACCGTCAAGCGCACCACCGACCACCTGGTCGAGGCCCGCTTCAGTCACAACCAGGCCGTCCTCGACCGCGACTTCCAGCTCTACTATCAACTCGGCGCCAGGGACGTCGGTCTGACCGCCCTGACGCATCGGCCCGCCGCCGGCGAGCCCGGCACCTTCCTCAT
>JACOUH010000439.1 GCA_016177925.1 Planctomycetota bacterium
ATGGTCCCCCGCCCGCTGCGACGAGGGTTTGTCATGAAGAAGTTCGTGATCCTCCTGTTCATCATCGCCCTGGCGGTCGGCGGGCTCGGCTTCTGGTACGTCTACCGGAGCAACGGCAGTGCCGGGCAGTTCCGCGTCGTGGAGCTGCGCCGCGGCGACTTGCAGGCGACCATCAGCGCCACCGGCACCATCCAGCCCGAGGACGTCGTCGACGTCGGTGCCCAGGTTGCCGGCCAGATCGAGAAGTTTGGCATCGACCGCACCCCCGGTCTCCTGAACCGAGGCAAGCAGCGTAAGGTCGCTGGTGCCGTCGCTGGCGCGGGCGCGGTTGCCGCTCTCGCCGACCAGAGAAAGCCTGTCGACTTCAACAGCGAGGTCGAGCCCGGCGACGTGCTGGCCCAGATCGATGATCGGATCTACCAGGCCCGCGTCGAGCAGTCGCAGGCCCGGGTCAATTCGGCCAATCGCAAGGTTGACCAGGCCAAGGCGAAGGTCGATCAGGCTGACGCCAACGTCAAGCGGGCCGAGGCCGACCTGAAGCTCAACGAGGCCAAGTACGTTCAGGCCGATCGCGACTGGGAACGCATGCAGAACCTGCGCGGGACGCAGGCCGTCGCCCCGACCGACTTTGATGCAGCGCAGGCGGCCTACGCCACCGCCAAGGCGTCGGTCGGCGTGTCGAAGGCGGCCCTGGTCCAGGCCAAAGCCGGGGTGATCGACGCCAAGGCCGGAGTCGAGGACGCCCAGGCCGCCGTCAAGGATGCCGAGGCCGCCCTCAAGCAGGATCAGCAGAACCTCGACTACACGACCATCCGTTCGCCGATCAAGGGCGTGGTCATCGCCCGCCGCGTTACCCTGGGCCAGACGGTACAGTCGAGTTTCAATGCGCCGAGCCTGTTCTTTCTGGCCCGCGACCTGAAGCGCCTCAAGGTCTGGGTGTCGGTCAATGAGGCTGACCTGGGCTCGGTCCGCGCCGGCCAGAAGGTCAAATTCACCGTCGACGCTTACCCGCACGATGTCTTCGAGGGGACGGTCGACCGCATCCGCAAGGACGCCACCATGAGCCAGAACGTCGTCACCTACACGGTCGAGGTGCTGACCGATAACCCCGTCGGGAAGGACGGCGAACTGGTGCTCGTGCCGTACCAGACCGCCAACGCCCAGTTCCAGGTGGACGAGCGCAAGAACGTGCTGCTGGTGCCCAACGCCGCCCTCCGCTGGCGGCCGCAGCCGCAGCAGGTGGCCCCGGACTATCGCAGCGAGTACGAGCAGGCACAGCGGAACCGCGAGGCAGCCAAGGCCGGCGGCGCTCCTCCTCTCCGCAAGGAGCGCAACCGCGGCATGGTCTGGGTCGAGGAGAACGGCTTCGTGCGGCCCGTGCTCGTGCAGACGGGGCTGACCGACGGCACGATCACGGAGATCGTCAAGGTGATCAAGGGCGAGTTGGTCGAGAACGAGTCACAGCTCGTCGTCGCCGAGCAGGTCAAGGGTGGCGGCGACAAGGCCACCAACCCGTTCGCTCCGCAACCGTTCAGTGGTCGCAAGTGATCCCGGGGTCTGTATCCGGCGAGCGGGGGGTGTGAACCCCCCGGTACTTCGACTTACCGGGGGGTTCACACCCCCCGCTCGCCCGGCCCGCACAGGGGAACGCCATGGAACTGATCAAGCTCGAAGACCTCCACAAGACGTATCACCTCGGCGAGATCGACGTGCCGGTGCTCAAGGGCGTGTCGCTGACGATCGACCGCGGCGAGATGGTCGCCCTGACGGGTGCCTCCGGCTCGGGCAAGACGACGCTGATGAACATCCTGGGCTGTCTCGATCGGCCGACGTCGGGCCGCTACTGGCTCGACGGCGAGGAGATCTCGCAGCTGTCCGCCGACGGGCGGGCGATGATCCGCAATAAAAAGATCGGCTTCGTCTTCCAAAGCTTCAATTTGCTGGCTCGCACCAGTGCCCTGGAGAACGTGATGATGCCGTTGGCCTACACCGCCAGCAGTCTCTCCGACCGCGACAGCCGCGAGCGAGCCCGACGCGTGCTCGAGCGCGTCAGCCTGGGCGACCGCCTCGATCACCATCCGTCGCAGCTATCCGGCGGGCAACAGCAGCGCGTCGCCATCGCGCGGGCGCTGATCAACAACCCGCCGCTGTTGTTCGCCGACGAGCCGACGGGGAACCTCGACTCGCACACCAGCGAGGAGATCCTGCGCATGTTCCAGCAACTCAACGTCGAGCAGGGCATCACCATCGTGCTGGTGACGCACGATGCCGGCGTGGCCCGGCACGCCCGCCGCGTCATCCGCATGCGTGATGGTCTGATCGAGAGCGGGCTGTTCGGCGGGGCCGACGGCGAGGTGAAGCCCGAGCGCTCCACGGGTCTGATCGCCGCGTCGCTCGCCGAATGATCGAATAGACAGGGGAATTGTCATGTTTTACCTCCTCCGCACGATCAAGATGGCCGGCAACGCGCTGCGGCGCAATGTCATGCGCTCGGCGCTGACGACGTTGGGCATCGTCATCGGCGTGGCGGCGGTCATTGCCATGGTCGAGATCGGCGAGGGCTCCAAGAAGGCGGTTGCCCAGACGATCCAGAGCATGGGCGCCAACAACCTGCTCATTCAGTCGGGGGCGGCGTCGTCGGGCGGCGTTACCTTCGGCTCGGGCAGCGTGCTGACGCTGACGCCCGGCGACGCCGAGGCCATCGCCCGCGACTGCCAGCCGCGCATTGTCAGCGTGGCCCCGATCGTTCGCGCCCGCACCCAGGTCGTCTACGGCAACAAGAACTGGGTGCCGCTGTACCTGTACGGCACCACGTCGGAGTTCCTCGATGTCCGCGAGTGGGACCTGGCCGACGGCCGCGAGTTCACCGACGCCGAGGTCGCCGGCGGCGCCGACGTCTGCATCCTCGGCCAGACGCTGGTCCGCGAACTGTTCGGCGAGGAGTCGCCGATCGACGAGATCGTCCGCGTCAACAACCACCCGATGCGCGTGATCGGGGTGCTGAGCTACAAAGGCGCCAACATGATGGGCATGGATCAGGACGACATCCTGCTGGCACCGTGGCGGACCATCAAGTCGAAGGTATCGGGCACCTCGGCGACAACGGCCAACCAGAGCGCCGTCGTCCAGCAGGACCCTTCGCAGCAGGTCATCCTGACGAAGCAGGCCTACCCAAACACGTCGACGAACACGCTGCCGGCGCAGACGCAGAGCCAGGCACTCAATAACCCGCCGCCGCTGTTGCCGGTCAACGTCGATCAGATCCTGGTGCGCGTCGCGACCGAGGGGGAGATCAAGCAGGCGATCTCGGAACTCAGCGCGGTGCTGCGTGAGCGGCATCACCTTCGCGCCGGCCAGCCCGACGACTTCAACCTGCGCGACATGACCGAGCTTTCCAAGGCAATGGGCTCGACGTCGGAGTTGATGAGCGCTCTGCTGCTGGTCGTGGCATTCATCTCGCTGGTGGTCGGCGGCGTCGGCATCATGAACATCATGCTGGTCTCGGTGACCGAGCGGACCAAGGAGATCGGTCTGCGCATGGCGGTCGGTGCCCGGGCGAAGGACATCCTGCGGCAGTTCCTCGTCGAGGCGATCCTGTTGTGCGTGCTGGGCGGGGCACTGGGCATCCTGCTCGGACGCGGCGGCTCGTACCTGGTGCGCGTCATCCTGAACTGGCAGACGGAGCCATCGCTGCCGGCGATTGCCGCGTCGGTGGCGGTGTCGGTCGTGGTCGGCGTGATCTTCGGCTACTACCCGGCGTGGAAAGCGTCGCGCCTCGACCCCATCGAGGCCCTTCGCTACGAATGACGATCCGCGGCGCCCATCTCGCGCGGGGGACGCTTGCCGTGGAAGAGGAGGAACCGGCAGCTCCAGTCGGCGAAGGCAGCCACGCTCTGTTCGGGGTGGCCGCGCTGCCTTGCGGTCTGCCGCAGCGGGTCGAGCAGCCGGGGCGGAGTCGGCGGTGGAGGGGACGCGGGCGGTGTTGGTCGGGGGGTGGGGTCGCCGTTCCTGGGTGTCTTCCTTGCGAGAAAGGGAAGGGTTTGTTGATTGACGAATGCACAGATAGCCACCCTGCGGTCAAGGAAAAAACGGCCGACCGTGCGCCACGCTGCTTGACGGTGGGGGATGGCCGTGTTCTAAACGAGGGAGCGGCAACGGGGAACTTGGCGCCCATTGACGGGTGTAAGGAGGGGCTTGGGGTAATCGGTGTTTTTCATGGAGGTAATCTTCCCTGCCACCTCTTTCCAGGCATCCCCTCGGGAATAAGCAGGTGTCCAACCCATGGCATCCATACATCACGATGTTTTTATCAGTCATTCGTCGGAAGACAAAGCCGTGGCCGACGCCGTATGTGCCAAGCTGGAGAGCCAGGGCGTTCGCTGCTGGATCGCCCCTCGAGATATCTTGCCAGGGACCAACTGGGGGGAAGCCATTGTCCAGGCCATCGGGGACAGTCTGGTGATGGTGGTGGTGTTTTCCTCGCATGCCAACATATCCGAGCCGGTCGTCCGTGAGGTGGAACGGGCGGTCAACAAGAAAGTAATCGTTTTGCCCTTTCGGGTGGAAAACGTGGCGCCATCCGGACCCCTGGAGTTTTTTCTGAGCTCCGCTCACTGGCTGGACGCGTTGACGCCGCCGCTGGAGGGGCACTTGCAGCATCTGGCCGAAACAGTCCAAGTGCTGTTGGCCAAGAGAACGGAACTGGCAAGAGGCGTCCCCCCACACGAAGAACGGACGACGGACCTGGAGCAACCATCAGCCGTTCCTGCCGAGGGATTATCTCCTTTTCCCTTGCTTGTCGAGGAAAGGGGGTCCTATCTGGAAGCCTTGCCGGTCGCGGCGGATTTACAAATCCGGGCCCTCCGGTACGGCACGGACTCGACCCAAGTCAAATCCCTCTCTCTTCCTTTCCCAATTCCTTCTTTGCCGCGAAGGTTTGATCCGGAAGAAGGAAAGTGGAAACTGGATACCAAGGATCTGAGCAACTCTGTTACGCCGAGTTCGGCACCTAACGCCCTGGACTTGCTAGTTCAACCGGCCGAGTCCCGGGGGACCATATATGCGCTGGCAGCCGTGGACGAGTTCTATTTGCTTCCTTCCACGGTGGTGGACCCCCGGAAAGAAACGGTGATTTCTAATTGCCGGATCGGCCGACCGGGAATCACCGAATTCGCTTACTGGACCAAGTCCAAACAATTGGTCCTGGTAAAAAGGGACACCCACCCCTATGTTCTAGGCAATGGCCAGGGTGCGTTGAATCTTCTTTTCTTGGTTCAGGTGACCGACCAAGCGCGCGTGCGCTCTTGCTATTATCCGGTAATCCGCCAAGGTGTTCTGACGCCGGAAGACCTATTTCACTGGAAAGGCCGCTGTTTTGTTTCTCCAGACGGCCGGCGCATTGCCGTCCAGAGTCTTTCTCCCCGAGGTGATCGTACCAGCGTTTATACTTGTGAGGTCGATGGCACCGCCTGCCGGCACGTGGCCGGGGCACTGCCCACTTCAACGGTCCTACGTCTTCCCAGCCAGAAGATCCAGGGCGGGTGGACCGACCAGGGACGACTGAAGGTGTTTGTCAAGGATGCTGCAGCCAACGCGTGGCGACCCTGTTTACTGGAGGATGCCGACAATGCACGTCCCATCTATGTGTGATTCTCCCGCCGTCAGCGTCATTATCCCGACCTACAATCGCCGTCCATTACTGGAACGGGCCTTGCGCAGTCTAGCCCGGCAAACGTTTCTCGATTTTGAAACGATCGTTTGCGATGACGGTTCCAGTGACGATACCTCCCGCCTGATCGAGCAATGGACTCGGCAAGCCCCCTTCTCTTTGCGTTACGCCTACCAAGCGCGAGGCGGCCCTGCGCGGGCGCGCAATCGCGGTATCGCCCTCGCCTTCGGCGAGTTCGTTGCCCTCCTGGATAGTGATGATACTTACCATCCCGACAAACTGTCCCTTCAGGTAGAAATGATGCGGCAAAGTCCGCACTTGGTCTTTTGCTATACCGACTATCGCTTGATGCCCTACAACCGCGTCGTTCGGCCCGGCGAGTTCGACCGCGCCCGCTACCTGGCTGGGAATTACTTGTGTTGCGCCAGTGTCATCATGCGCCGGACGGTGATCGCCCAAATCGGAGGATACGACGAGTCACTTCCAGTAGCAGAAGATTGGGATCTGTTATTGCGTCTTTCCTGTTTAGGGGCAGTCCGGGGAATTAATGAAGCTTTGTACGATTACTATTCACACGATGGCCAGATTAGCCGTGGCCTGCCTCTCATGCATCGCTACACGGAACTGGTCCATAAAAAGCACGGGGGCCGCAGTCACAATCCTATTAGCTACATCGCCCGCGCGACACCAACCTTAGCCTGACCATGAACGCCACCGCGCATTCCCTCATGCGTAACTCAAATACCAAGTGCAAACGGACCGAAGTTGTCTTACTCTGGGTCTGCATAGGTATTGTCAGGTTTGTAGGTCCTGTTGATCTGGGGAACGCCACGGGTCTTGAACTCGTCATTGCAGGAGAACAATATGAACCGTTACTTCCTGACCTGGGGTCTTTTCGGCTTTTTGATCTCTTCGGTAGGGGCCCAAACACCAGGCACGCTCCTGCGCAACGGCGACTTCCAGGACGACTGGATTACCCTCCTGCCTGAAACCAAGAACCACCACTGGTGCTACTCCTCGGAATTCTATAACCGCCGCGACTTTAACCCCGATGCCTGGATCTGCAAGGGAAGCTGGCAATGGTTGAACGCCGACGCGCCCCGTGGGCAGCGGAAACTGGTGCTGCAAGGTCCCGAAGCCCAGGTCACGAGCAGCAGCGGGGCGGAAAGGCTCTCACTCTCGGCAGTGGCCACGGCCAGCTTCTTGCCAAGCGGACCGCCGGGTTTGATGGCGATCCGCCGCGGGCCGGCCAGGTGGACCACGTCTTCCGCGGCCGAGGAGCCGGGGCGGGCGTTCTCGTCTTCCTTATTCGACAACGGGAGCCAGAGCAGCACCGCCAGGGCCGCCCCCGCGGCGCCCAGGGCCACCGCCAGCGAAATGCTCTGCCCCACGTATGGGCAGCAAGCGCAGAGGCTGGCGCGCTCTCCCGCCGACAGGCGACGGGCCGGTCCGTTGTGACTGCGTGGTGTCATTGCCGGTGGTCATTGCGATACCTGCTCGTTGGGGACGGCGATCGATCGTTGAAGTGCGTTTCGACAACCTGATCGGCCTATTCTAAACGGACTCGTCATCCCGCGACAGACGAACTGTTTGGACCTTCATTGAAGAATCACCGTCGATTCCTACAACGAAGGGGGCGCGGGGTGCAGTCGCGTTGTTGCGTCCCGGACCTGCGTTTAGCCCGACGCGCCAGCGAGGTCTTTCCTCCTTCCTCGCTGGCGCGTCGGGCTAAACGCGGAGAAACACGGCCTCCGCAACAACGCGACTGCACCCGGGGGCGCGGGGGAACTTGCGTTGCCACGCAGGCCCCCGTATGATTGATCGAGTTGAGAATCCCACCGGCCGTCCTGCCCGGTCCCGGACGGCCCCACCAACCGCCGAATCGGCTCACCGACACTTTCCTGGGGGCTGTATGCGACGGCCGCTCGATTCCGATGTGGAGAAAACACGTCTCCAAACGCGTCAGACCGTGCGCGCGGCGCTCGGCGTGCTGGCCTTCGTCGCGGCGCTCGTCCTGGCCTACCCCGCTGCCGGCGCCCCGCCGTCTGCCGTGCAGTCGTTGACCATCGAGCCCCCGTCCCTGGAATTGCGTGGCGCCAACCGGCAGCAGCACGTCCTCGTCACGGGCCGGACCGCAGACGGCAAGCTCATCGACCTGACGCACGCCTGTGAATGGAGCACCGACAAGCCCGAGGTGGCGCGTGTCTCCGGTACGGTGGTTCAGGGTGTGGCCGACGGCACCGCGGTACTGCGCGTCAAGGCCGGCGCCCTGGAGGCCCGCGCCGCTGTCCGCGTCGTCGACTTCGCCGGGTTCCCGGCCGTCCATTTCGCCAACGACGTCGTACCGCTCTTCTCCAAGCTGGGCTGCAACAGTGCCGCCTGCCACGGCAAGGCGTCGGGTCAGAACGGTTTCAAGCTGTCCGTGTTCGGGTTCGACCCAGAGGCTGATTACAACGCCCTCGTCAAGGAGGCCCGCGGCCGGCGTGTCTTCCCCGCCAGCCCGGAACAGAGTCTCCTGCTGCTCAAGCCCACGGGCCGGATGGCCCACGGCGGCGGCCGGCGCATCGAGGCCGGCTCGCCTGACTACGAGTTGCTGCTGCACTGGATCGAGCAGGGCATGCCGGCCGGCCGTGCCGATGCCCCACATGTCGTCGCCCTGCGCCTCCGCCCGGCCGACCGCGTGCTTGCCACCCAGGCCAGCCAGCAAATCCTTACGACGGCTGTCTTCTCCGACGGCAGCCGGCGCGACGTGACGGCGTCCGCCTCGTATCACAGCAACGCTCCCCTGGTCGCGGAGGTCGATCGGCAGGGCCGGGTCCGCACCGGGGAGGTGCCGGGCGAGGCCGCGATCACGGTCAACTACATGGGCCTCGTTGGTGCCGCCCGTTTCCAGGTGC
>JACOUH010000440.1 GCA_016177925.1 Planctomycetota bacterium
CATTTCCGTGCGGGCATGTGTGTAGCGCGTACCTGCGAGGAGGTCGAACCAGGCGCTGTCCGGGCGCTTCGCGTCCCGCGCCAGACGGTAGAAGCCGATCCCCTCCCCCATGACCTGCCTGAGGTCCACCTCCGGACCGAGGATCAAGATGACCGGCTGGTTCTCGGCCAGCGGGATACCCAGATTCAGGTAGATGAAGTCGGTCGCGAAGCCGAACCGGTTCTTGCGTCCCTCGAGCCGCATCAGGAACCCGAAGTCGAACTTGCTGAGTGTGTCGGAAAAGGAGGACTCCACCTTGAGTTCGGGCAGGCCGCGGATCCCGATGGTGCCCGATGTGGCCGAGCCCCAGATGTAGGGCGTATTCTCGAAGTGCCACGAATCCAGACCTCCTGACATAGGGGGGGGCAAACCCGCATAGCTGCTGGATCGGACGGCTGCGGGGGTGCGGACCCAGACCTGTCCGCTTTTCTGCGCGGGCGGAAGTGTCCGAACATCGCCGGATGGGCGATGTCGATCGGCAGGCCGAGCTCTTCGAGCGCCCGCCCGAGAGCGAGCGGTTGGTCGTGATCAACGAGCATTGCCAGGTTCGCAGCCGCGACGACCGACGGCTGGTGGTCGTGAGAGGCATGGTGGTTGCGCAGTACGCCAAGGGTGACCGGATGGCCGAGGCGCTGGCGATGGTGAACCTGGTGGACCAGGGCTACGCGGAGCAGGTGTCCGTGGCGCGGGCCTTCGGCCGCAGCACACGTACGGTTCGGCGCTACCAGGAGCGGCTGGCGGCGGGCGGCTTGGCCGCGTTGGGGCGCGGAGGAGGCTACCCGAGCGGTCGCACTCGCCTGCGCTCGTCACGAGCGCGAGCCTTGCTGCAGCTCAAGGCTCAAGGCTTGTCGAACCGGGTGATCGCGCAGCGGCAAGGGGTGAGCGAGAAGGCGATCCGCAAGCGCCTTTGGCGGCTGGGCTGGAGCGAGCGGGAACCCGAGCAGACGTCCTTGTTGGAGGAGCCGGAAGCCGGAGATGGGCAGCAGCCGGCCTTGCCGGGAGGGGGTTCGGGTGCGGACCCCCTGTCCGCTGGGCTGACGGTGGCTTCGCGCCAGGACGGGTCCGACGCGGGCAACGACGCGGAGGAGGCGGGCGCAGGTGCGGACCCAAACCTGTCCGCTGGGCTGACGGTGGCTTCGCGCCAGGACGGGTCCGGCGCGGGTAACGACGCGGAAGAGGCGGGCGCGGGTGCGGACCCAAACCTGTCCGCTTCGGTCGCCCTGCCTGAGGCAGCGCCAGCGTTCTCCGCGGCGACAAGCGAGTCGGCGGGGCATGAGGAGGAGCCCTTGCCGTTCTCCTTCGACACCGACCCTGCCAATCGGCAGATCGATCGCCTGTTCGCGCATCTTGGGCTGCTCGACGACGCGGCACCCCTGTTCCGACCGGGCACGCGTGTGCCGGGGGCTGGGGTGTTGCTCGCCCTACCTGCCCTGGTCGAGAGCGGCGTGATCGAGGTGGCGCGGGAGGTCTACGGCAGCCTCGCGCCCGCCTTCTACGGCTTGCGCACCACGATCGTGACCTTGGTCCTGATGGCCCTGCTGCGGATCAAGCGCCCCGAAGGGCTCAAGGAACATCCTCCCGACGATCTGGGCCGCGCGCTCGGCCTCGATCGTGCCCCCGAGGTCAAGACCTTGCGCCGCAAGCTCCGGCGTCTGGCCGCCCTCGGTCGCGCCACCGAGTTCGGACGCGCCCTGGCCCAGCACCGGCTCGCCTCACGCGGAGCGGCCCTGGGCTTCCTCTATGTCGATGGGCACGTCCGCGCCTACCACGGCAAACACCCGATCCCCAAGGCCCACGTGGCACGCATGCGCATCTCCATGCCCGCCACCACCGACTACTGGGTCGCCGACGACGCCGGCGAACCGCTCTTCCTGGTCACCGCCGAGGCCAACGCCGGCCTGGTCGAGATGCTGCCCAAGATCCTGGCCGAGGCGCGCCCACTCGTCGGCGAACGCCGCATCACGGTCGTCTTCGACCGCGGGGGCTGGAGCCCTCAACTGTTCGAGAAGATCATCGCCTCCGGCTTCGACATCCTCACCTATCGCAAGGGGCCCTTCCCACGAGTCGCCAGGGAGCGCTTCCAGACCTACGAGATCGGCCCGGCCGAACGTCGCGAGCGCTATCTGCTCGCCGACCAAGACGTGCGTCTTCGACTGCCGGGGCGTAAGCGACTGGCCCTGCGCCAAGTCACCCGCCTGGCCGACGACGGAGACCACCAGACTCCCATCATCACCTCGCGCCGTGACCTCGGCCCCGTCGAGGTCGCCACGCGCATGTTCGACCGCTGGAAGCAGGAGAACTTCTTCAAGTACCTGCGCGAGGAGTACGCTCTCGACGCGCTCCTGGAGTACGACGTCGAACCCGCCAACCCCCTGCGCGAAGTGCCCAATCCCGCCAGGCGCGACATCGACAACCAGATCCGCCTGGCCCGCGCCGAGCTCGCCGAACTCGAAGCCGAGTACGGCCTCGCTGCGCTACACAACCCCGAGCGCAAACGGCCTACCGCCCGCGGCTTCAAGATCGCCCACGGCAAGATCGGCCGCGCCATCCGTCAGGCGCTCGCGAAAGTGGCGACCCTCGAGGCACGACGCAGCAAGATCCCCACGCACGTCCCAGTCCAGAAGGTCGTATCCGGAGAGGTCGTCAAACTCGCTCCCGAACGCCAGCATCTCGCCAGCCTGATCAAGATGGTCGCCTATCAGGCCGAGAGCGAACTCGTCCGACTCGTCGCTCCCCACTACAAGCGCGTCGACGACGAAGGGCGCACGCTCGTCCAGAACGCTCTCGCCTCCAGTGCCGACATCGAGGTCGATGGCAACGAGCTGCGCGTCCGACTGACCCCGCTCAGCTCACCCCATCGCACCGCCGCCGTTGCGGCTCTGTGCGAGAGCCTCAACGCCGCCAACGTCGCCTTCCCAGCTACTCGCCTTCGCCTCCGTTTTTCGGTCGGGCCCGCCCCTCAGGTGCCAGGACCGGACAGTTCCAAAGGGGGGTAGGTCAGGAGGTCTGGATTCTGGCTGTGCGCAATGACCACGGCGTCGCCGACCGGTGTGGCCCACGCGAGGTCCCGTGACGTCCAGGCGAGGGTCAGCGTTCCCTTGCGCTTGTTCGAAATCTCGTGGAGCGCCGAGGCAACGGTTGCTTCCGTCTGGCCAAGGTCCGTGCCCGTGGTTGCCGAGGCGAGCCCGAGACCGTGGTAGGTCGATACCTGGCAACTCACGATGGGCGTGGGAGCGTCGTGGAGCACGGCCTCGAGCGCTGGGTCGGACGCGGCCGTCGACGAAATGACGACCACGTTGGCTGTCATCGGATTCTCCGCGGCTTCCTCCGTGGTGACGACCTCGACGCCGAAACCCAGCCGCTCGAGTCGACCCTTCAGGTCTGAATCCTCTGGCGCCAGGGGATCTGTCCTGTCCACAACAATCCATGCAAGCCCGCGTCCGTTCCCGGTGACCGCTCGGAAGGTGTAATCCGTACTCAACCAGGTTCTGCCGATCTGGTACCGGAGCCGGACATGAACGACGGAGCCATCGCTTGGCAAGCCGTTGACCACAGCTGCGAGGCCGGCACCTGTGTTCACGTCGGCGATGTCCGAGGCGCCCAGTGTCCGGCCGACCCACAGGCGGTA
>JACOUH010000441.1 GCA_016177925.1 Planctomycetota bacterium
ATGGCGCCCAACAGCAACTGCAAGTGCGCGCCACCTACTCCGACGGCAGCGTCCGCGACGTGACCCGACTCGGCGTTTTCACCTGCAATGCCGACAGTGTCGCGACCGTGACCGAGGCCGGCGTCGTCACCACCCGCGACCCCGGCGAGACAGCCGTCGTCGTCCGCTTCGAGCGGATGTTCGCCGTGTCCAATCTCATCGTGCTGGGCAAGACGCACCAGTTCGTCGCCGCCGTCCCGCCCAAGGAAAACCTCGTGGACCAGCACGTCGTCGCCAAGCTGAACGACCTGAAGATCACGCCGTCGGAGGTGTGCGACGATGCCGAGTTCCTGCGCCGCGTCTTCATCGACCTGATCGGCATCCAGCCGACGCCCAGGGAAGCAAAGGAGTTCCTCGCCGACAAGGCTCCGGACAAACGAGCCAAGGTGGTTGAGACACTGTTCGCCCGGCCGGAGTACGCCGACTACTGGGCCCTCAAATGGGGCGACCTGTTGCAGAACAGTCGCTCGCACCTGAGCGACCCGGCGATGTGGGCCTTCCGCGAGTGGATTCGCTCGTCGGTCGCGTCCAACCTGCCGCTCGACGAGTTCGCGCGCCGGCTGCTGACCAGCAAGGGCGGCCCACGCGACAATCCTGCGAGTGCGTTCTTCCTCGTCAGCAGCGATGCCAACGAGACGTTGCAGCGCGTGACCCAGGTCTTCTGCGGTGTGCGCATGCTCTGCGCCAAGTGCCACAACCATCCGTTCGAGAACTGGACGCAGGCCGACTACTACGGCCTCACCAGCTTCTTCAACCAGGTGACGAGCAAGGCCGATCCGGTCCTGGCGGCCCGCGACCCGCGGGCGAAGGTCGTCGTGCTGAACCTCGCCGCCGGCAATGCGGTCAACCCGCGGACCAGCGCCGGGCAACCGCCGCGTTTCCTCGGCGGCAGCGAGCCAAAGCTCGCTCCCAATGAGGACCGCCGCGTCGCCTACGCCCGCTGGCTGACCGCCCCGGAGAACCCGTTCTTCGCCCGGAGCCTGACAAACCGCATCTGGAGCTATTTCTTCCACCGCGGCATCATCGACCCGGTCGACGACCTGCGCAACACCAACCCGCCGAGCAACCCCGCCCTGCTCGACGCCCTGACCAAGGACTTCGTCACCCACAAGTTTGACGTCCGGCACCTGATGCGCACGATCATCGCCTCGCGCACTTATCAGCGCTCCGGAAAGGCGACTGCGAGCAACGCGCGGGATACGCTCAATTTCGCCCGCGCCGTGCCGCGGCGACTGAAGGCGGAAGTGCTGGTCGACTGCCTGGGACAGGCGACGGGTGTGCCGGAGAGCTTTCCCGGCGCCCCGGGCGGGTTCCGCGCCGTGCAGTTGCCCGACAGCAACAGCCTGAGCCCGTTGCTGAGCCTGCTCGGCAAACCGCTGCGCAACGAGGCCTGCGAGTGCGAACGCAGCGACGAGTCGAACATGCTGCAGGCGCTCGAGTTCATCAACGGCAAATCGGTCCTGGACCGCGTGGGCCGGCCGGGCGGGCGCGTCGACCTGCTGCTCAAGCAGAAGTTGAGCGATCGGCAACTGATCGACGAATTGTACTGGTGGACGCTGTGCCGTCCGCCTTCCGAGAAGGAGGCAGCGGTCGCGCTGGCCCACTTCAAGGACTACGAAGGGAAACGCAGTGAGGCAGCGCAGGACCTCCTGTGGACGCTGCTCAACACGAAAGATTTCTTGTTCAACCGCTGAGAGTAGTCCTCTCGCTCCGCGAGAGGAGGGAAAGCTCCTCTCGCGGAGCGAGAGGACTACTCTGGGGGAGACCCGACTCATGGACCAGGTGTTTGAAGGCACGCCGAAAGCGACGCTCCGGCTGGAGGGTCGCAAGGTGATCCGCTCCGAGGTGAGCAACGACTGGGCCAGCCGATTGCAGTGGAAGATCAGCCGCGACGGCAAGCCAGTGGCCACGGTGGCAGCCCGCGCCGAGACCGCCTACGAGCACACCGACAAAACCCCGGGCACCTACGAGGTCGTTCTGGAACTCTGGAAGTACGAAGGGTACACGGTCAAGGACCACGGCAAGTTCATCGAGATCTCGAACAAGGTCCGCTACACCATCTGAACGCGCTGGCCCGACGCCTGCTGTCCCTTGCTTGCGCGTCGGGCTGGTGTGAAGGGGGGATAGCCATGCTGCACATCGGAAAGGTCAAGGTGCCCACCTGCGGCGGACCGACGCGGCGGAGCTTCCTGCAGGCCGGCGCGGCCGGGTTGGTCGGGCTGAACCTGCCCGACTTCCTGCGCATGCAGGCGGCCGGCGCCGTCGACGAGGACAAGGCGCCCGTCAAGAACTGCATCACCCTCTTCCTGATTGGCTCCCCCGGCCACCTCGACACCTTCGACCCTAAGCCCAACGCCCCCGCCGACATCCGCGGACCCTTCAAGGCGACGCGGACCAACATCCCCGGCATCCACCTCTGCGAGCACCTGCCGCTGACGGCGAAGATCGCTAACCGCTATTCCCTGATTCGCAGCCTCTACCACAACAGCGTGCCGTCGCACGAGACGGGACAGCAGTGGATGCAGACCGGACACGAGTTCGGCGCAGGCGCCGCCCATCCGCACGCCGGCTCGGTCATCGCCCGTGTCTTCGGTCAGAAGAGTGCCCTGCCGCCATCCATCATCCTGCCCGCCCGGATTGGCAACACCGGCGGGCCATCCTCGCGCAACCAGACCGCCGGCCATCTCGGCAGCGCGCACGAGCCCTTCTTCCTCGAGGCCGACCCCGCCCGCAGCGGCTTCCAGGTGGCGAACCTCAACCCGCCGCCTGGACAAACCGAGTTCCGCGTCCGCTCGCGGCGCAAGCTGCTTGGCGAACTCGACGCCGTCCAGCAGAAAGTCGAAAACTCCTCGACGACGACGCACGACACTGCCTACCAGCGCGCCTTCACGCTGATCTCCTCGCCGCAGACGAAAAAGGCCTTCGATCTCTCCGCCGAGAAGCCCTCCGTGCGCGACCGCTACGGCCGCAACACCTTCGGCCAGTCGTGCCTGCTGGCGCGACGACTGATCGAGCGGGGCGTCCGCTTCGTGACCATCAATCACTTCGATACAGTCTTCAACATCGTCTGCTGGGACATGCATGCTGACGGCGCCTCTCTGAACTCGACGCCACGGGATTACGAGCGCCACCTGCTGCCGCAGCTCGATCAGGCCTACTCGGCCCTGATCCTCGACCTGGAAGAACGCGGGCTGCTGAAGGAAACGGTGGTGGCAACGCTGTCGGAGATGGGCCGCACGCCGAAGATCAACGGCCGGGGTGGGCGTGACCACTATCCGCCGGCGTGGACGAACGTCCTGGCTGGCGGCAACATCAAGGGCGGGCAGGTGGTCGGCTCGACGGACAAGATCGGCTCGCAACCGCACGAGTACCCGATCGAGCCGCCGCGTGTGCTGGCGACGATCTACAAGGGCCTGGGCATCGACCTCGATCACGTCATGATGCCGGGCCCGGGCAGTCGTCCGATCCGTCTCATCGACGCGGAGCCGATCCCCGAACTGGTTTGACACGATCCTGTGGGCCTGGCTTTTTGCAGGCCGTGTGGGGTGCAAACCGGACAGGATTGCCCTGCAAACGGGAAAGGGGTCGCGTGCCTCTCTTTCTCTCAGATGCGGTCGAGGGAGTCGATCCAGCGGACCAGCTCCTGGAAGGTCTTCTTGCTGTCGTCGTCGAAGTACTGGTGCCCCTTCTCGGCCGGTTCGCGGTAGAGCGTCGGGTAGCGGTGCTCGCGCAACTTGTCCTGGCTCGCCTTGACCGCTTCCTTGATCGGGTCCTTCTCGCCAACGATCAGGAAGAACGACAAGGGCTGCGTCGGCACCTGTTCCTTCGGGTTGGTCGTCAGCACCGCCCCCGTCGTGGCCACGCCACGCACTGGGTCGCGGGCCACCGCCCTGCTCGTATCCAGTTCGGCGATGGGTTCGTCGGCCTCGTTGTCCCAGTGGTTGGAGAGGAGGAGGGCTCTCGGTTCCTGCTACCTTTCTTCGCCCTACGGGCGTGGGCGGAGAATGGCTGCCAGGTGTGCGTTCAGCGCCCATGCCTGCAGGAAACTCGCCAGCGAGGACTGCTGCGGCGCGCTGTCGAAGAACGGGTCGTTGAGATAGACCGAGGTGTCGTCCATGCCAACCAGCACCGCCACGTGCGCGCAGTCGGTCTGCCAGTATTCGAGAGGGCCGGTGTCCACGAAGACGAGGGGCGGCAGCCCGGCGGCGAGCATGTCGCGCAGCTGCGACAGGTTGGAAACCGCAAGTTGCACGTCTAAGCCCAGCGGCCCCAGGGCCGTGAGATTACGGGGCGTAGTCCCGGAGGGCTGAGTGTTCAGGAGTTGCCTCAGCTCCGCTTCCGACAGGCTTCGCCCCTGATGGGCCAGCACCATGCGGACGCAGGCGGCCATGCAGGAGTAGTTGAATTCCTGCTTATAGTGGGGAACGTTGAGCCAACCGCTCGGCATCGTCGGCGATCCTCCGCACGGTGTCCGCGTCGGCCAGCACTTCGCCCGTGGTGATGTCCACCAGGATCTCCCCAACGCGGCCAACGACGCCACGGGCAGGAGAAGTCAACTCGACCGGCACCGACCAGCACAGCCGCTCGCCGACATGCAGATCGGGCGCCGCGCCGCGCAGCTGGCTGCTGATCTCCGTGATGACCAGCCGGGTGACCTGTTGTTGCGCGACGAAGGGGGTGATGTTGGCCTGGGCGGTCATCTCGATGCGGATGGCCACCGTCGCCCCCTGCGGCAGCGTTCCCCCCTTCACAGTGACGGCCATGGGAATTCCTCAGCGACCAGCAGGTTTCGCAGTGAGCAAGCGGTAGCTCTCGCCTGGGACCTCATTACAGTCAGCATATCGCAAACGGAGGGACCATCCAACACGGGTTAGGACAGGGAGAAGGGTCGCGCACGCTCAGGGCAGGTTGGACAGGACCCAGACGCGGACGGTGCTGTCCGCGGAGCCGGAGGCGAGCAGGCGGCCGTTGTGGTGGAAGACCACGGTGCTGGGACAGAACAATTTACGGATTAATACGATTTATTTGCTAGATAAATCTTTTCCAGGCAACCGCCCCTGGACAACATGGCCTGCCCGGCCAGACAATGAAGGAGGGCACGCGAGGAAAGGGGGAGAGGAGGTTGGTCCATGGCACGCAAGACGACGAACGACAGCACAGCGAAGGCAAGAAAGAAGAGGGCGGCCCTCGCGGGGGCGGGGACGACACGGGTCTACACCTTGGAAGCCTTCCTCATTGGCGGCCCTGTCACCCGGAAGTTCGCGAAGAAGAACCGGGTGGTGTCGCGGGCCATCGCGATGCGCGGCGACCAGACGCTTCAGGATCTGCACGACGCTCTCTTCGACGCCTTCGGCCGCGAGGAGGAGCACATGTACGAGGTTCAGTTCGGCGGCAAGGGGCCGATGGACCCCCAGGCGGCCTGCTACGTCCTGCCCAGTGCGTTCAACCTGAGCCACGAGGAAGGAAGACCGGCGGCGGGCCGCGTGGACCAGACAACGCTGAACTCGCTGGGCCTGAAAGAAGGCGACCGCTTCGGCTACTGGTTCGACTTCGGCGATGACTGGTGGCATCAGATCAACGTCGAGGCCATCGAGGACAAGCTGCCCCGGGGCAAGTACCCCCGGGTGACGAAGAAGGTCGGCAAGAGCCCGCTGCAGTACGCCGACCTGGACGAGGAAGAGTAACGGCGAGGGCGACGTGATGGACGAACCCATCGAGCAGAGGACGAGCAAGCGGCGAAACCGGATCGCCGAGATCGTGGCGATCACCGATCGCTTCTGTGATAGGCACCTCGACGAGGAGTTCAAGCAACTGTGCCGCGAGATGGCCGTGGTGCTGTGCCGGGAGGGCTGTCCGGTCGGCCGGGGCAAGGCGGCGGGCTGGGCCGCGGGCATCATTTACTCGGTGGCCTGGGTGAACTTCCTGGGCGACCCCAGCCAACCGTACCACATGAAGGCAGAGGACATGGCGAGGGCGGTGGGCGTCTCCCCCGCCACCTTGATGGCGAAGGCCCGCGTGGTCCGCGACAGCCTGCACCTCCACCGCATGGACCCGCGCTGGTCGACGAAGGAGATGCTGGAACACAACCCGCTGGTCTGGTTGGTCGAGGTCGACGGCCTGCCCTACGACATCCGCCGGGCCCCCCGGCACGTCCAGGAGGAGGCTGTCCGCCGCGGGCTCATCCCTTTCGTGCCGGAGGAAGAAGAGGACGCCTGGAGCGACGAGAGCGGCATGCGAAGACCAACAACGACGGAATGAAGAACAGGCGTGAAACCGCGACGGGATACCTCCTCCGATGCGCCGGAGGACGGCACCCAGGAAGACCGCCGTCAGGGTCCGAAAGTGTGACCGGCGTGCGGAGCCTCCTTCTTTTTCGGGCACGGTTTCCGTGGTGAATGGCCGGGAACAACTTCTTGATTGATTCCTGGCCTTTTCCAGCTGGCCCATTTCCAGGCCCACTTCAATGCCGGGAGACCAAAGGTGCAAGCCAGAACGTGTTAGAAACCGATAAAGCAGAGAGGATCAGTTTCTGGCACCTGGTCTCCCCTGGCACCTTTGGTCTCCCTCACCTTTGGTCTCCCGGCTGCCAGTATCCGGCGGCGACCAGCAGCAGTGCCGCCACGACAAGCCCAGCGAAGGCGATCAACACCATCCCGAGAGCCAGTGCGATTCGGGTGCGCTCCGCGTTCGAGGCCTCGTCCCACTTGTGCGACAGATCGGAGAAGGTAACCCCCATCGTCAGTTGCAGCCAGCCCCCGACCGCCACCTTCAGGCCGAACAACGAGACGGCGCCGACCACGACGAAAGCCGCCACTGCTGCTTCGAGACTCGATCTGTCGCTTGCGTTCCAGGAGTTCACCAGAGCCACCCAGAGAAAGAGCAGGCAACTCACCAAGGTGACCCAGGTGAGGAACAGGGCGCTGCTGGCGACGATCATTCCCAGCGCCCAGAAGAGACAGGCCAATCCTCCCGGCGTGCCGTCAGACGGAGTTTCCGGCGCTGCAGAGTGCGACCGACAGGGCGTCCGATCAGCCCGTTGATACACGTCCCGGCCATCGGTATCCAGCCACTCACCACCCCGGTTCAAGATCGTCTGTGCCATCGCCGTTCTCTCCTGTGTGAAGCCTGTGAAGATCCTGCAGACGCGGTGATCACATTTCCCCGTGTCGGCGGGAAGCTGCGTCACCCGGATCGATAATCGTTTCGTGACCCTGCGATTCGCTGAGGAAGTCAAAATCGCCACTGTCAAAGTCTGGCGATTAAAAGTGGCAGGTACCGATAAACCAGATAGTTATCGGTCCCTGTCACCTTTGAATCTCCCCTTTGCAGCTCTGGCCTGTCTTTGGGGCGCAGCCGGTTATGGCTTTGCTTTACGAGCGTTGTCCTGCTTGCGAGGTTGTTTCTCATTCATGAAGAGCTGCTCCCCCCCGCTGCCTCCCCCCGCATTCGGGGCGTTGAGGTTGATCGGTGCCCCGCGCACGGTGGCGCCGCGCAACTTCTGGTTGAAGACCTGAATCTTCCGTTCGAGATTCTTCCAGTCGTCACCGAGACTCGTGACCTTGAGGTTGTAGTCATCGCGGCGCCGCTCCCAGTCCTCGACGCGGCGATTCCAGTCCCTGACTCCAGACCGATGGTCTTGAAAGCGCATCACGAGTTCCCTGATCTTCGCGTTGTAGGCCTCGATGAACTCCTTCAATCGTTCGAGGCGGGCGTTATGGTCGCGCACCTTCCGGTTGAAGTACTCGACGTCCGCATTGGTTCGGAGTTGGCCTCGCTCCGCTTCGATCGCTGCTTTGTCCTGGCTCAGCTGTCCGTCCAGTCGTTCGATCTCGTTGCCCTCCTGGGCGAGTCGGTTGTCTTGCGCTTTCAGTGCCGCGGCCTGTTCCTTTAGCCGTTGCGCCTGCGCTGCGAGCTGGGACTGTTCGGTGTTTAAACTTTTCTTTTGGGCCGCGAGATCGCTCTCCCGGATTCTGAACCGACCAAGCTCGTTCTCCAGGCTCTTTCTCTCGCGCTCCAGTCCAGAGGCTTCCTGCGCATTCACTGCCGATCCGGCCAGCCCACCGAGGCTTAGCAGGACGGCCAATCCCCACATTGCCCTGTGAAACATGAGACACCTCCTTCGGTCAATGGCTGCCTATTCAGGCATGAGCCAACCGTTCACGGCATTCACATTTGGCCTTTTTCAAGCGCAAGCGCCCCCGAGCCAAACGACCCCGAGCCAGGCAAAGGCCCCGGAGCCAGCACCTTTTCGGCGGCTTTCCTGGAAGCGGTTCCTGCCTCCTGGGCCCCCGGCCGCGGCCGGCTCCCTATCAAGGGCCAGTCGTGGCCCCTACCTGGCTTGGCGCACGAACTCGTACAAATGGCTCACGGATTTCCGAAAAATGTTTAGGGCCCCTCCGCACCGGGTTCTATAATGCGGGTCGCGTTCCTCTTGCATGCTGTCGCTGTCCGTCCGGGGCAATTCCACGGGAAGTCACCGATGGCCGATTCGTCCACCACGCAACTTCAGCTCTGGATCGAGCGCATCAACAGCGGCGATGCCGCCGCCGGAAAGCAACTCGTCGGCCATACCTGCGAGCGACTGCGGCGGCTGACCCGCAAGATGCTGCGCGACTTTCCCGGCGTTCGCCGGCAGGAGGACACTGACGATGTCCTGAACAGTGCCGTGCTCCGCTTGCTGCGGGCCCTCGAGGTGGTGCCGCTCACTTCCGTGGCCGAGTTCTTTCGCCTGGCCGCCCTGCAGATTCGCCGCGAACTGCTCGATCTAGCCCGTCTTTTCACGAGACGCCGGGAGATCACGGCACCCAATGAACCGAGGGCCGACGAGGACAGTTCGGGCAGCACGCCGCCCCCGCTGGCAGACGACTCAGACTCCACCTACGAGCCGCAGCGCCTGGCCCGGTGGACCGAGTTCCATCAGCACGTCGAGGCGCTTCCCGTGGAGCTGCGCGAGGTCTTCGGCCTCCGCTGGTATCACGGGCTGACGGAGGCCCAGGCGGCCGCCGTCTTGAACATTTCCCGGGCGACGCTGAAGCGGCGCTGGCTGGAGGCGCGGCTGCGACTCCAGGACGCGATGGGCGGAGCGCTGCCGGGGGCTGACGTCCTTCGAGGAGGACAACACCCATGACGATCGACGCGCGAATCCTGGACGTGCTCGGGCGCTGGGAAGACCTGCGCGCCCAGGGGCAAGCTCCCTCTGCTGAGGACCTCTGCGGCGGCGACCCGCTGCTGGCCGCCGAGGTCCGGCGACGCATTCAGGGATTGCAAGCCCTGGCGGAGCTGCTCACTGGCGCGCCCTCGACGAGGGATAGCCAGTCGGAGGGCAGCACGCCCGCCGGGGGAATCAGGCGGTGGGCCGCGCCGGGTTACGAGGTCCTTGGCGAGATCGGCCGCGGCGGCATGGGGGTGGTCTACCACGCCCGGCAAGTCAAGCTCGATCGCCCGGTCGCCGTGAAGGCGATCCTCGCGGGGGACCACGCCAGCCCGGACCAGCTGCTCCGCTTCCGCAGCGAAGCCCAGGCGGTGGCCCGCTTGCAGCACCCCAACATCGTACAGGTCTACGAGGTCGGCGAGCAGGACGGCTCGCCCTACTTCGCGATGGAGTACGTGGGCGGTGGCAGCCTGGCCCAGAAGCTCAACGGCACGCCCCTGCCGCCGCGCCCAGCCGCCGAATTGGTCGAGACGCTGGCGCGGGCCATGCACTTCGCGCACGAGCAGGGCATCATCCACCGGGACCTGAAGCCGGCCAACATCCTGCTGACGGCCGATGGAACGCCTAAGGTCAGCGACTTCGGGCTGGCGAAGCGGCTGGATGGCGCGGCGGGGCAGACCCAGACCGGGGCCGTCCTGGGCACCCCCAGCTACATGGCGCCCGAGCAGGCCGCCGGCGCGACGCAGCAGATCGTCCCGGGCGGCGGACGTGTACGCGCTGGGGGCGATCCTGTACGAGTGCCTGACCGGCCGGCCGCCCTTCCGCGCGGCGACGGTCCTGGAGACGCTGGAGCAGGTGCGCAGCGCCGAGCCGGTGCCGCCGTCGCGTTTGCAGCCGACGCTGCCGCGCGACCTGGAGACGATCTGCCTGAAGTGCTTGCACAAGGAGCCGGGCAAGCGCTATGCCAGCGCCCTCGCCCTGGCGGAGGATCTGCGCCGCTTTCTCGAAGGTGAGCCGATTCGGGCGCGGCCGACATTGGCCCTGGAGCGGGCCTGGAAGTGGTGTCGCCGGCGCCCCGCCACCGCGGGTCTCATCGCCGTCAGCGTCCTGTC
>JACOUH010000096.1 GCA_016177925.1 Planctomycetota bacterium
AGTGGCTGGTCGCCGGCACCAGCAAGGGCAACGTCGCCGTCTTCGAGTGCGAGGACAAGCCGAACTTCGAGCTGTCCGCCACCGACCGGCTCCACGAAGGGGCCGTCACGGCGCTGCTGTTCGAGACGGAAGACCTCCGCTTCCTCTCCGCGGGGGCGGACAACAAACTGCTGTCGACCCACGCCCGCGGCAAGCTCGAACCCGAGGACAAGGGCCGCGGCGCCAACCACAGCGATCAGGTCACGGCGATGATCTGGGGGCCGGCCGATCGTTTTTTCACCGGCAGCCGCGACAAGACGGTCAAGAGCTGGCCGCGCACCGGCAACATGCGGCCCGTCACCCTCAAGGATGGCGTCACCAAGGTCGTTGCCCTTGCCCTCGTCCACCTGCACAAGAAGCACCAACTCGCGGTCGTCTGCGATGACAACAGTATCCGTTTCTTCGGTGTCGATGACGAGGGCAAGTTCGGCGAGAGCACCGTCAAGGTGCAGGACGCCTACGCGCGGGCGAAGTCGGAGCTGAACCGCGACGAGGTGCCGCGCCGCGAGGCCGCTCTGAAGGAGTTGGCCGCCTACAGCGACACGCCGTCCATCGACATGCTCGCCGAGCAGATCGGCACGGATGCCGACCACGGCCTGCGCCTGCTTGGCGCTCAATTGCTGACCGCGAGCAATCACCCCCGCGCCCCGAAACTGCTGGAGAAGTGGCTCACCCACAACGACGAGGCGGTGCGAGTCGAGTCGTTCAAGGGCCTCCGCAAGCACCTTGGTGAGACCGACCTGAACCCCCTCGACCTCGCCCTCAAGGTCGACAAGGCCGACGTCGGCAAGCTGGCGGTGCAAGCGCTGGAGACGCTTTCCACCAAAGACGATCAGGCGCTCTCGCGGTTGACCGAGGCGCTCAACGTCAAGACGTGGGAGGTGCGGCAGGCGGCGCTGGCGAGCCTGGAGAACGTCTTCGGAGACGACTCGCCCGAGGGCGATCTCGTCGGCCTGGGATCGAAGCACGCCGACCTGCGGCGGCTGGCGCTGGTGCGACTGTTCCAGCGCAAGCTGCTCGCCGACACGAAGGTGCAGGCCATCGTCCGCTGGCGCGAGGAGGACGCCGACGCGGACGTCCGCCGCACCGCGTTCCTGCTGACCCTCTACACGCGGCCGAAGCTGGTCGGCACGCTTCGCAAGCGCGACCTCGAACTGGACCGGCAGCTGACCGAACTGGAGACGTTCGGCAAGGAGCCGGCACCGCAAGCGGAGGCCAAGGCCCAGCCCGAGACTGCCGTCAGCAAGAAGGCCAAGCATGAGGCTGACGGCAAGGTCGATCTTGCGGAGGGGGATTATGACCCATTGCTCCAGGCGACGGCCAGCCGGGCGCTGGACACCTGCCTCCGCGGCGCCCGTGGCCTGGCGGTGTTGCACGACACGCGCGCCTTCGGGCTGCTGCTCCAACTCAGCCGCGAAGAGGACGCGCCCGCACGGGTCGAGGTCTGCCGGGCAATGGCCGCTCTTGACGACCCGCGCAGCATCAAGCGGTTGCGCTCGCTGCTGTTCGACAAGGAGGCGGCCGTCCGCGATGCCGCCTTCACGGCGCTGGCCCACCTGCACGAGGAGAAGCCACTCGAGGCCGCGGAGTCGGGGCTGACTGCCGCTTTTGAAGACGTCCGCCGCCGTGCCCTGCAGCTGCTCATTGGCGAGACGCGCAAGAAGAAGCCCAAGAACGAGGACGAGCCGACGTGGCAGCTGATGGTGCGAGCGCTCAACGACAGCTTCCCGTCGGTGCGCAGCGAGGCGTTCAAGTCGGCGCTGAACCTGAAGCTCGGCGGCGGCGGGCCCGACACGCTGCGCTTCGTGCTGCAGAGCGTCCATGCCGACATCCGCCGCGAGGTGCTGACCGAGGTCATGGCCCAGGCCAGCGAGAAGTGGGCCTGGACGATGCTGCTGCAATTCCTCAACGACCCTGACCCCAAGCTGCGCGAGGAGGCATTCACCTTCGCCGTCAAGAAGACGAAGGAACTCGAACCGCTGGACGCCGGCCTCTCCTCGCGCTATGTCGATGTCCGCCGCTCCGCCGTCCAGGGCCTCATCAAGAAACACTCCGGGCCGGCCCAGGCGCTGCTCGCCCGCGCGCTCGGCGATCAAGAAAAGGAGATCCGTCAACTCGCCATCGAGGCGCTGGTGATCGACGACGCCCAGGTCGCGCTGACGCAGGCGCTGGACAGCGAACACGACGACGTCGTCGTCCGCGCCGCCAAGGCGCTGGCGCGGCATGGCTCGCCCGCAGCCTTGAACCCATTGCTGCGCCTGGCGATGACTGCCGAGCCACAGCAGAAGGAGGACGTCAGCGACTGGTCGGCGTTGGTGGATACCGCCCTGGAAGGTCTGGAGGAGCTGGGCGACCCTGAGGCGGTGCCGTCGCTGGTGCCGATCCTCGACAACAAGGTCCAGCACGCCTCGCACCGGAAACTGGCCGCCCGCGCCCTGATCTGGTCCACCCCCGCCCACATGCTCGACACCCTGCGCTCGGCGCTCCAGCACGCCGACCCGCAGGTGAAGTATCACGCCGCGCTCGGCCTCGCCTACGCCGGCGACGCGGCCGTGTCGTCGCTGGTTTTCTCCGACCAGGCGAAACAGGTGCTCAAGCCCGGCGAGCGACTCGTCGCCGCCCTGACGCTCGGGGCCGCCGGCGAGGATCAACTCGTCGTCTTCCTCGACGATCCCGACGAGAACCTGCGCGATTGGGCGCTCGTGTTAATGATGCTGCTCGAACTGAAGGCCAACGACGGCAGCCCGACACGCTGCCTGGCGTGCCTCTCGTCGCTGATGCCCCGTGCGCGGCTGACGGCGGCCGGCGCCCTGGAGACGTTCTCCGACCCGGCGGCGTTCGCGCAGTTCGTCGTCAGCCTCTTCAATGTCCGCGGCGAGGAGCAGCCGTGGAAGGTGTCGGCGGACCACATCGACAGCATCGCCGAGTTGGTGGCCCACGGCAGCCCGCTACTGAAGGCGCGGACCGCGTACTTACTCCGATTCCTGTCCGAGAAGGAGCAATCGGCATTCGATCAGGCATGGGCGGCCCACCGCAAGCGCTTCGGCACAGAGATCAAGACGTTGAAAGATCAGGCGACGTCCCGGCGTGCCCCGCAGCCACAGTACAGCACCGAGCAGTTGCAGCAACTCGCCTTTGGCGCTTACGTTGGCCTGGTGCGCGAACAGGGTGGGGCACACGCGAAGCAGCAGCGGCCGACGCTCGGGCCGTATGTGGTCCGCGTGCGGCAGATGGCCCTCAACCGCATTCTGGCGCTGGCGCAGTCCGACGAGCACTATGCGAAGGCAGCGGTCCCGGTCTTTGTGCAGGCGCTCGGAGATCCGAACCAGCCGGTGCGCATGCAGGCGTTCGAGCACTTGCAGGCGCTTGGCCTGGACAGTGCCATACTCGGCGCCGAGGCGCTGGAGGCGGGACACACCGATCTCGGAGTCAAGGGCCTGGAGGTGCTGACCGACGGCACCAGCAAGGCTGAGGGCGAGAACGTCCTCGAACACGTCATGCTCACCCGTAAGGACGAACTGGCGATCGAGGCGGCGAAGCTGCTGACGGCCCGGCGCCCGACAGTCCCGGTCGCCGCGAAGGCGCTGTCCGCCGCCCACGAACCGCTGCGCGAGCGGGCCGTCAACTGGCTCGCCGCCGAGTACGACAAGGAGAGCGCCGCCCAGAAGCATCTGCGCGAGGCGTTGACGTCGCGCTATCAGAAGGTGCGCGAGTCGGCAGCGTTCGAGCTGGCGACCAAGAAGGACCCCGCCGCCTTCGACGCCCTGGTCAAGCTGCTGCACGCGGCCCAGGATGCCAACCGGCAGCGCTCGGTCATCACTGCGCTGGTCAAGCTCGGCGACCCGCGCACGCCCGATGCCTTGCTCGACCGGCTCGAGAACGACCCGACCGGCTCGGCGCAGACCAACGATCTCGTGCGGAACGCGGGCAACTTCCGCAACCCCCAGACGGCCAACCGTCTGCTCGAAATGATGGAGAAGAACAGCAAGTGGCGCAAGGCCTGTTATGACGCCATCGTCACGGTCAGCGGTTACGACCAGGACATCGACGATTTCGAGGACGAGCGGACGAACCGGGACTGGGAGAAGAAACAGCACCCGCGACACGATGGCATCCTGGCGCGGCTGATGGAACGCCTCTTCGCCGCCGGCGACGTCAAGCTGCTGTCGGACCTGATGGAGGGCGCCCAGTGGTCACGCGGCAAGGACGTCGAGCCCATCCTGGCGAACATGGTGAACCTGTCCGACGCAGACCTGCGGCACTCGGTCGTCGAGGCCATCGGCTGGCGGTTGCGCAAGCGCGGCGGACCGGTCGAACCGCTCTTGAAGGGGGTGCAGCATCAAGACCCCGAGACACAGTTCCTTGCCGCCGAGGGCCTCGCCAAGGCCGGCCGGCCCGAGGGGCTCAACGTGCTCTTGACCAGCATTGACTTCCTCACCGACAACGACCAGCGCGAACGGGCCATCCTGGCGCTGGGCGAGCTGGCCGACCCACGCGCCCTCGACACGCTCTTGAAGCACGCCAACGACCCGGAAAGTCCGCTGAAGGACGCGGCGGCCGAGGCGCTCGGTCACATGGGCCGCTCCGACAAGGCCGCCGAGATATTCAAGCTGCTGGAGCGCTTCGCACGCTTGAACGAATCGGTTGCCATCAACGCTCTGAAGGGCCTGCGCTGGTTCAACACGCACAATGCCTGGTTGCTGATCCGCCAGCGCGCGACGGATACCAGCTTCGACTGGAGTGGTGCCGCCGTCGAGATGCTTGGCTTCAATGACGACCCAGCCACCCGTGATCTGCTCCTCAAGCTGCTGTCAACGGACGAGGAGGTAGTCCACGCTAAGACGAGCGCCCGCCGACTGTGGGGCGAAGAGTCCCTCGAACCCGACTACGCTATCTTGCAAAACAAGCACGTTTCGAGCTATGACGCCTCGGACTCGCTCAAGCGCGTTTCCGAGAAGGGCGACTCGGGTCGCATCCTCGAAATCCTGCCGAACGCCAACCCATCGCACAAGGAGGACCTGTCGCGCACCGTCATCAACCGGCCCGATCTGCCGGTAGAGGCGGCGAAGAAAGCGCTGGGCGGCAACGACCCCGGCACGGTCCGCCTCGCCGCCCAGATCGTCGGTCGCGTCGGCACCAAGTCTGCCGACGCCGAGAAGGTCCTCGAAGGGGCGATCGACAAGTGGAGCAAGGCATGGGAGGAGAAGCGGACGAAGTTGACCCGCGATGAGGACGAAGAAGAAGACTACGAAGAGGACGATGACAGCGGGGCCCACGACCGCATCAGTGCGTGTCTGCAGAAACTGCTGTGGGCGGCGGGCCGCCTCGGCGTGGCACAGAACGCCCTCATCCGGGCGGCGACGACGCGGCAAGATGACGCCGCGTATCGGCCGGTGCGCCTGGAGGCGGTGACGGCGCTGGCAGGGGGGCCGGTGCCCGACGCCGTCGCCGACGTGCTGGAGAAGGCGGCGCAGGGCAACGATCCGGAGATCCGCACCATCGCCGCCGAGGCGCTGGGCCGCAAGAAGGCCGGCCGGGCGTCGAAGCTGGCCGAGAAGGTGCTGTCCGACCGCACCTGTTTCAACCGCATCGCCATGCAGCCGAACGTCCAGGTGGACGAGACGCTGCACAAGCACGCGGGGCAGGTCCATTACCAGGGCGTCGTGCTGCCGCAGCTGATCGCTCGCAATGACCTGGGAGACCTCAGCGAGGTTGCCGAGAACCGGGCGCTGCCGGAGGTGGCGCGGCTGGGGGCGATCGAGAGTCTGGCGATGCTGGCGACCGAGGCGGCCGAGGCGAAGCTGCTGGAGATCGGCCAGAACAAGAATGAAGAGGAGGAGCTGCGAAAGGCAGCGTGGCGCGGCCTGAAGCGCTCGCGGCGGGCCCGCAAGGCGAAGCAAACGGCGTAATCCTTAGCCCGACGCGCCAGCAAGGCAACCTGCGAACCTCGCTGGCGCGTCGGGCTAACAAGGGACTACTCATGAGCACGGACACCACGATCGCGGAACCGGTGGAAGAGGTCAAGCCCGAGGAGGCGCGGCCCGAACATACTCGGCTCCACCTGTCCTACGGTGGACTGAGCAGCGTCGTCCCCGATGACGGCGTCAACCGTCTGGCGCTGTTCACCAACCTGCAGCGCGACCCCGTCCGCGCCGACGGACAGGTCCGGCTTCCCCTGCGGCTGCGCGAGGCGCTGTCGTTGCTGCACGGCATCGTCGCCAGCGACTTCCGCTACGTCCCTAAGGACCGCACCGCCTACATGGCCTACATGCGCATGAAGCGCGAGTCGGCCGGCATGGGGATGTGGGCCGCCCAGCAGGCGTACTACGCCTGGCTGCAGCGCAACGATCCGCTCGCCTTTGTCGGCCTCGACCCGGTTGTCACCGCTCACCCCGACCAGCTCCTGTTCGAGGTCTTCAGCAAGGACGAGGGCACCTACGCCAGCCTTGGCATCGACTGGAAGGCGTTTGCGCTGGACGGCACGCCCTCCTACGGCACCACCAACATCGACTTCAGCCAAACGCTCTATCAGGCGATCCAGCAACTCCGCAGTTACCGCCCGACGCGGCTGAGCCTCGGCAAAGAGCAACCGAAGGCCCTGCCGGTGCCCGGCGGCGAGAAGCTCGACAAGAACGTTAACATTCCCGACTCGTGGCTGCGCGGTTTTCTGCAAGTGCAGTCGGCGGCGACTTTCCCGCTCGACACCTTCCAGCTCGCGCCGATCGATCTCTACAACATGCTGCGGCACCTGCGCCTCAACGGCGACCGGAAGGGCCAGCGCCGGGGAGTCCGCATTGAGTTGGTGCCCGGCGAGCCGGCGCGGGTCGTTCTGGAGCCGTGGGAGGTGGTCGTCTCGTCGAGCGCCGGCATGTACCGCGGCCGGGCCGCCAAGGTCGTGCGCGTCTGGGGCCGGCGACGCCTCCTGTTGCTGCGGCGCCTGCTGCCATTCGTCGAGTCGGTCGAGGTCCACCTGATGGGCAGCGGCCTGCCGAGCTTCTGGGTCTTCCGCGCCGGCGAGATTACCCTCACCCTCGGCCTGACCGGCTTCACGACCTCGAACTGGTCGCAGGCGCTCAATTTCGATCTTCTGCTACCCCGCAAGACGCAGACAACAAAGCCGCTGGAGGCCGTCCTCGACCACTTGAAGAAGGTGTGGTACGCGAGCACGCAGGACCTCACGAAGGCGACGGGACTGAAGGGGGCGACGCTGCTGGAGGCGCTGCAAACGGGTTGCCAGCAGGGCCGGTTGATGTACGACCTGGCGTCGGACGTCTACCGGCTGCGGCCGATCACCGACGCGCCGCTCGACCTGGAGCGGCTGGAGTATCGCAACCAGCGCGAGCGCGTCGCCCATGACCTGCTCGTCCGCCGTGGCGCCGTCAAGATCGCGACCGAGAACCGCATCCCCGGCACCGGCCTGGAGCTGACCGGCAAGGTCGTTGTCGAGGAGGACAAGCGCGAGTACCGGCCGATGCTGCTGATCGCCGACGAGGGCCAGGTGACCAAGGCGGAATGTACCTGCACGTTCTTCCGCAAGCAGGGGCTGAAGGCGGGGCCGTGTACGCACTTGATCGCTCTGCGACTGGCCTACGCCGAGGAGGAGAGCAAGCGCAAAAAGAGCGGCGACCCGCGGCAGACGATCACCGTCGAGACGCGCACCTTCACCAAGCGCGACGAGGAAGGCGAACACCTGATCCAGCTATCGCTGGAGCGGCAGAAGCTAAAAGTGCGCTGGGGCCTGGCTGGCAAGGCGATGCGGCTGCAGACGCTGACGTTCAACACCGTGGACGAGGCTCGCGCGGCCTATTTCACCCGCATCGACGAGGCCGACGCCCGCGGCTACCTCGACGCCACGGCGGGATAAGGGACGTGGGGCAGGCTTCCAGCCTGCCGGGCAACAAGCGGCAGGCTGGAAGCCTGCCCCACGCAAGCGGAAAGACACCATGGCGCGAAAACGGACCGACCCGGTTTACATCTGGCGTGCCATCCTTCAGGCCGGCGGCATCGACGCCTACATTGAGGCTCAGCTCGCCGAGCGCGGCGTCAAGGTCGAGAAGAAGGAAACCGCGGGCATGTCGGCCCGCGAACTGGAGCAGTACAAGAAGCAACTCCGCGCCGAGGCCGAGGAGCGCAAGAAACTCAAGAAGGAAGCGTGGAAAGCCTACAAGGCCAACCACATCGTCCACCTCGGCGAAGGCGTCTACTGGAACGACGAGAAGCGCCAGGACAAGTGGGACGTTGCCCACGCCGAGGAGCGCGCTGCCGAGAACGAGCTGCCCCCGCTCGACACGCCGCCGCAGCTCGCCGAGGCGCTGGGACTGACCGTGCCGCAGCTGCGCTGGCTCGCTTATCACCGCGAGGCGGCGACGAAGGTCCACTACTATCGCTTTACCATCCCCAAGCGCAACGGCAGCGAGCGGCCGATCTGGGCGCCGCTACCGAAGCTCAAGGCGGCGCAGCAGTGGATTCGCGTCCACATCGTCGAGAAGCTGATCGTCCACGGCGCCGTCCACGGCTTTCTGCCCGGCCACTCGACGCTGAGCAACGCGAGCGTACACCGCAACCCGAAGATCGTCCTCAAAATGGACATCAAGGAGTTCTTTCCGACGGTGACGCTGCCGCGCGTCAAGGGCGTGTTCCGCAAAGCCGGCTACCGCGAGCAGGTGGCAACGCTCTTGGCGCTACTCTGCACCGAGGCGCCGCGCGAGATCGTCCACCACGGCGGCAAGGACTATTACGTTGCGCTGGGGCCGCGCTGCTTGCCGCAGGGAGCACCGACCAGTCCGGGGCTGACCAACACCCTCTGCCTTCGCCTCGACCAGCGCCTGGCGGGACTGGCGAAGAAGTACGGCTGGCGCTACACGCGTTACGCCGACGACCTGACCTTCAGCCTGCCGAAAGCGCACGATGGCGACCCGCACGTCGGCACCCTGATCGGGTTAGTGCGGCGCATCGTCGAGGACGAGGGCTTCGCCGTCCACCCCGACAAAACACGGTTGGCACGCTCGGGCGGCCGGCAGAAGATCACCGGCCTGGTGGTCAACGGCGACCTCAAGCCGCGCGTGCCGCGCAAGCTGCGCCGGCAGATGCGGGCCGCCCTGCACAACCTGCAGTGTGGCAAACCTCTCAAGGAGGGGGAGACGTTCGCGCGCCTGGCCGGCTACGCTGCGTACATTAACATGAGTGACCCGAACCTGGGCGCGAGAATGCTCGAGACATTCAAGATCGGCCTCGCCGCGACCGTGACCACGAATGGCGAGCAGACCGCGGAAGACAAATGACTGTCTACCCGAACAGCGATAGCAAATTGCCCCTGTTCCCGACGGCGGTGATCGGCAGCCTGCCGCGGCCACCGTGACTGCTCGACCTCCTCTCGGAATACCTTGCGGGTCGTCTGACACGCGATGAATGGGAGCGAGCCTGCGACCGGGCAGTGCCGTTCGCCGTCGCCTTGCAGGAGGCGGCGGGCATCGACGTGCTGACCGACGGCGAGTGGCGGCGCGAGGGTTATTTCCAGGTCTTCTATGAACGCGTCGATGGCTTCGCGCCCGACCTGATCCCAGGGCGCACGCGGAAATGGCCGGCAGCGGTGGCGCCGCTACGACGCCAGGGGCCGATCGTCGCGGGCGGTATCGCCTTCCTCCGCAAGTTGACGGACCGGGCGGTCAAGGTGACGCTGCCCAGCGCCTACGTCATCCTGCGCCGCTTCTACTCGCCGGAGCACTCGACCCGCGCCTACCCAACGCGCGAGCACTTCCTCCGCACCGTCGAGGAGGTGCTCATCGAGGAGGCGAACGACGCGCTGGCGGCGGGGGCCGCCTGCGTGCAGTTTGACGACCCGATGCTGGGCTACTTCGTCGACCCGAAATACCGTGAACAGCGAAGCGGACACTGGGGAACAGGGCAGTTCGCCGACGTCGAGGCGGAGCTGCGCCTGGGTGTTGACAGCACCAGTCGCCTGGCCGGACCGCTGCGCCAGCGCGGCGCCCACGTCGTGCTGCACATCTGCCGCGGCAACATCGAGCGGCGCAGCGATGCCGAGGGTGACTTCGCGGGCATCTGGCACGCGCTGACTCGTGCCGACGTGGACGAGTTGGCACTCGAGTTCGCGATGCCGCAGGCTGGCAGCATGGATGTGCTGGCCCGCTTCCCCAAGGGGCTTCGGCTGGGGCTTGGCTGCGTCGACGTGCGTTGCCCGGGCGCCGAGTCGGTGGAAACGGTCGTGGCACGAGTCCGGCGGGCGCGACAATTCCTCCCTGCTGAGCAGCTGACACTCAATCCCGACTGCGGTTTCGCCCCGAGCGGCAATAACCCGATTCCTCTGGACGAGGCGTATCAGAAACTGAAGACCCTGTCCGCCGCCGCCCGCCAGCTCCGCGCTGAAACCGGCAACCTCTGACCAGCTGCCGGCGCAACGCCGGTCCCTTCCGGCTCAGTGCCGCCGGCCCGGCCGCCGCCACTCGACTTCCGTTCCGAAATCTCATCCCCTATCATCGCAGTGTGCGCTCGGAAATCGTCGCCAGGGTCGGCGGGGCGGCGCCACACTGAAAAAACAGTGGTGCCGTGGCCACTGTCGTCAGGGGGAGACCCACATGGCAGACGTCCTTCGCTCCGGCAAGGTCGGCATCCTGGTCGGCGGCGGGCCGGCGCCCGGCATCAACGGCGTCATTGCCGCCGCGACCATCGAGGCGGTCAAGAACGGCGCCGAGGTCGTTGGCATCTACGAAGGCTTCCGCTGGCTCGCTACCGGCCGCCTTGACGACAAGCACTGCCGCCGCCTCGGCATCGACGACGTCTCGCGCATTCACGGCCTGGGCGGCTCCATGTTGCAGACCTCGCGCTTCAACCCGACCAAGTCTGAAAAGGACATGCAGAACGTCCTGGTTGCCCTGCGCAACGCCGGCATCACCGCCCTGGTCAGCATCGGCGGCGACGACACCGCTTACTCGGCGTATTCCGTCAGCCGGCGTGCCGAGGGGGCCATCCGGGTGGCGCACGTGCCCAAGACGATCGACAACGACCTGCCCCTGCCCGGCTCGACGCCAACCTTCGGCTTCGAGACCGCTCGCCACGTCGGCGTCAGCATCGTGCAGAACCTGATCAAGGACGCGCGCACGACCCTGCGCTGGCACCTGATCGTCAGCATGGGCCGCGCTGCCGGACACCTTGCACTGGGCATCGGCAAGGCGGCGGCTGTCACCCTGACACTGATCCCGGAGGAGTTCCATCACCGGTTGGTGACCCTGGAGGAGGTCTGCGACCTCGTCGCCGGCTCGATCCTCAAGCGCCGCGCCGAGGGCTCGCGTTACGGGGTCGCCGTGCTGGCGGAGGGCCTGCTCGAGTCGATCGGCGAGCAGGGGCTGCGGAAGTCGCTGGGCGACAAGGTAGAGCGCTACGGCAAGATCAAGCGCGACCCGTACGGGCACATGCGCCTGGGCGAGATCGCCTTCTCACGCATGGTCAAGGACATGACGACGGAGCGCCTGGAGACGCTCGGCCTGGAGGTGACTATCACCGAGAAGGATTTGGGCTACGAGCTGCGCTGCGCCGACCCGATCCCGTTCGATGCGGAGTACACGCGCGACCTCGGCTACGGGGCCGTGAAGTTCTTGCGCAGCGAAGCGGCCCGGTCCGGGGCGATCATCAACTTCGCCGGCGGGCGGCTCGATCCGCTACCGTTCGAGGTGGTCATCGCGCCGGACGGTGGCAGCGTGCAGCCGCGCCGCGTCGACGTCGGCGGCGAGGGGTTCGCCTCAGCGTTGCAGTACATGATCCGCCTGGAGCGCGAAGACTTCGAGGACCCGGTCCGCCTGGCGTCGGTGTCCGGCGCCGCCAAGATGACGCCCGACGAGTTCCGCCGTCGCTTCGGCTACGTGGTCGGCCTGCCGTGGTCGTGAGAGGACAGAGATGGGAGGAAAGGGGCGGCCCGCAAGGGCCGGGCCGCCGGTGTGGCCCCCGGTTGTCTACTTCACGACCTGGGACACGGAGGGCTCTCGGGCAAGCGCTTCCGGCTCGACCGTCCCCTCCGCCATAACTTCTGGCTGATCGGCGAGGCGACCGCCGTGACGCTCTTCCCGCTGCTGTGTGGTGACGAGATAGCCGATGTCGTGATCGAGGACCTTGTCCTGGATGGCAATCGCAAGAAGAACGACCACCTGGACGG
>JACOUH010000442.1 GCA_016177925.1 Planctomycetota bacterium
ACCGCCGAGGAGCGGGCGAAGGCCCGGGAAGAGAAACACAGGAAGCTGACGGCCGACCTCGACCAGTCGCAGAGGGACCTCGACACCAAGAACAACCTCATCAAGGTGAATTACAGCGACAAACTTGAAAAGGATGAGCGGGAGGTGGTGCAGGCCGAGGAGCAGCTCAAGTCGCTGACCGGCCTGTTCGACCGCTACGCCAAGCTGGCCGCCGAGAAACGCTGGAAGCCCGGCGACGCCTTCCGCAACTTGCCCATCCTCGACGCCTTCAACGCGCCGACGCGCATTCACCAGATCGTCCTGGGCGACCTGCCCATCGAGTACGGCAGCTTCAAGGAGGTCACCCGCTACGACCGCTGCGCCACCTGCCACCAGGGCATCGAGCGGGCTAACTACGACCAGGCCTCGCTCACCGACCTCAAGGACGAGAAAAAAATCAGTGCGCTCAACGACAAACTCCCCGAGGCCAGGGACCTGCTCACGTTCCGCGCCGAGCAGGGCGAGAAGCTCAGCTTCGACCCCGACGACCTGCCCGGCAAGCCGGTCGCGGGACTGGCCAACGCGGGCATCAACAGCTTCGTCGGGGCCCTCTATCTGCTGCTGACCCTGGCCTGTGCCGGGACGGCCGGGGCCCTGCTGTCGGGATCGGCGTCCTCCCGCGGCGGCAGTGTCTGGGCGGTGGTCGGGCTCTTCCTGTTGATGCTGAGCCTCGCTCAGTTCGGCGTCGGCGGCGCCCTGGGATCGGTCGCTGGTCTGCCGCTGATCCTGCGTCCCTGGATTCTCCTGCTGCCGCTGGCGGGTCTCGTCGCGCTGGGCATCCTCGCGCCGCGCCTGGGACAGACGAACGTTGGCCTGGGCGTCGCCGTCCTGGTGGTGCTCTCGCTGGGCTGGATGCTGAGCCGGCCGGAGACCGAGCCGGAATTGACGCCGGTCGAGTTGACCGACGCCCAGGTGGCACAGTTCAAGGCCCACCCGCGCCTTGACCTGTTCGTCGACTCCAATAGCCCGCACCCGATGGAGTCAACAGACAGGAAGTTCGGCTGCACCATCTGCCACAACGGCCAGGGCAGTGCCACCAGCTTTACCCTCGCCTCCCACACGCCGACCGATGCCGTCCAGAAGGAGCGCTGGGAAGGAAGCGGGAAGGACGGCCATGACTGGTACGCCATCCACGACTGGGACTTCCCGATGTACCCCAAGCGCTTCGTGGAGTCCGGCTGCGTCAAGTGCCATCACCAGCTGACTGACCTGATCCGCTATGGCAGCAAGGAGGAGGCGCCGAAACTGCTCGAAGGCTATCGCCTGGTGCGCGAGAACGGCTGCTTCGGCTGCCACGAGATTTCCGGTATCAAGAGCGGCCGGGCCGTCGGCCCCGACTTGCGCCTCGAGCCGACGCCGCCGCTGGAGTGGCTGTCGGCCAGGGACCAGCGGGCCGCCCGCGCTGATCCACTCAACCCGCCGGGCACCCTGCGCAAGGTCGGCCCGAGCCTGCGCCGCCTCGACGAGAAAGTCGATGACAAATGGCTCTTGAGCTGGATCAAGAACCCGCGCGGCTACCGGCCCGACACGAAGATGCCGCACTTCTATGGCCTCAGCACCAACAACGAGCAGTACCTCAAGGAGAATGAGACCGGCCAGGAAGACTATCCGAACGCGGAGATTCACTCGATCGCGTTCTATCTCCGCACCGAGAGCCGTGGCTACCTGGGAGGCGAGGACAGCACCCGCGCCCTGGTCCGCTTGCACCTCGAACAGATGCAGAAAGAGCTGGTCCGCGGCAAGCGACCGGCCCCCGGCGGCGAGCGTGCCTGGACCGACAAGGACCAGAAGGACCTGGAAAACTTGACGATCCGCCACCGTGATCTCTCCCTGATGGCCCATCCGACTGCCCGGGAGCAGATCAACGACACGACCGCCCGCATCCAGGTCCTGCATGAGCGCATCCACCACGACCGCGCAGCCGCGCGCGACCTGGGCGGCGACCTCGACAAGGAGATGGCCGCGCTCGAAAAGGCCGCCCGGCCTGCCCCCCGCCTGGTCGAGGGCAAAACGCTGCTCGATGAACAGGGCAAGCCCGTGCCGATCAGCGAGGTGCCGGCGACAGGCGACGGCAAACGCGGCCGCGTCCTGTTCATGGAAAAGGGTTGCCTTGCCTGCCACAGTCACGCCCGGGCCACGGCCAGGGACGAGGAGGACAACGTCCATATCGGCGATGCGACCTTCGCCCCCGATCTCAGCCGGGTCGCCAACAAGTTGCCGTCCGGCAATTCGGGCCGCCTGTGGCTGATCCAGTGGGTGCTCAATCCGAATCACCACCACCCGCGGACGCGCATGCCGGTGACCCACCTGTCCGTCAAGGAAGCGGCCGAGATCGCTGACTGGCTGCTAAGCACGGTCGACAAGGAGTGGGAGCCGATGGGTGTGCCGGAGCCGAACGCGAAGGTGCTCCGAGACCTGGCCCGCCTGTCGCTGGTCAAGGCACCGGGCATCCCGCGGCTGGACGTCGAGGAGATCCTGGAGAAGGGACTGGCGAAGAAGCACCGTGACAACCTCGCGTTCGACGCCGACGAGCAGCTGCTCGTCGACCCCGAGGCAAAGGACAAGCCGATCGATGACAATCGCCTGAAGCGCTACATCGGCAAGAAGGCGATCGGGCGGATGGGCTGCTACGGCTGCCACGACATTCCCGGCTTCGAGAGCACCAAGCCGATCGGCACGCCGCTCAACGACTGGGGCAAGAAGGACCCCGAGCGGCTCGCCTTCGAGGACGCGACCACTTACGCCAAGGAGCAGTTCAACGTCGTCGAGGCCCGCGACAACGACAAGGACCCGAAGCGGCCCAGCGCGGAGTGGAAAGCGGACGGCAAGAAGCCGCCCTACGAGCAGTATTTCTTCGAGGCCCTGGAGCACCATCAGCGCGAGGGCTTCCTGCACCTCAAACTGATGGAGCCGCGCAGCTACGACTACGGCCGTCTGCGGACCTGGGACGATCGCCTGCGCATGCCGCAGTTCCGCTTCGCGCACACGCGGCAGCGAACCCTCAAGAAGGGCCAGCGCGAGGCGCCGGAGGATTACATCAAGCGCCGCGCCGCCGAGGCGCGCGGCCAGTATGACGCCGAGGCCTCCCACGAGGAGGCACGGGCTCGTGAGGCGGTGATGACCTTTGTCCTTGGCCTGGTCGCCGAGCCGATCCCGTTGAAGTACATCAGCACGCCCAAGGCCGACCGTCATGCCGAGGTCCGCGGGCGGCAGGTCCTCGAGAAGTACAACTGCGCCGGCTGCCATCAGTTGCGTCCCGGCGTCTACGAGTTCCAGGTCCCCGACGCCCCCGGGCCGCGCGATGCCTTGCTCAAACGGCTCAATGAGAACGCCGACCTCGACCCATCGGATCACGTCTTCGAGTCGACTGCCTGGCAGGGCCGGCCATCGCCCGTCCCCGGCCGGCTGTTCGTGCGAGCCGTCGAGCCGAACCTTGACCGCAACCAGATCTCGCTACGGCTGACCGAGGCGCTCCGCTACACCGACGCCAAGGGAGTGGTCCGCGACATCCCGGCGGCAACCGCCATCCAGCTGCCGCTGGATTTGCAGGTCCACACGTCGGCGCACTCGGAGCCGTATGGCGGATCGATCTTCACGATGCTGATCCCCTACCTGCGCAAGACCCGCCCCAGCGACTATAAGTCGGCAGAGGACGTGCGCGATGCGGGCCCGCCGCCGCTCTTGCGCGAGGGCGAGCGCGTCCAGCCCGATTGGTTGTACAACTTCCTCCTTGATCCGAGCAAGATCCGGCCCCGAACGGTACTGCGCATGCCGCGCTTCAACATGAGCGAGGAGGAGGCGCGGGCGCTCGCCGACTACTTTGGCTCGGTCGACAAGATGGAGAACCCCGGCCTGGGACTGACCGAGCCATTCCTCGCCATCCCGCAGCGCGACGAGAACTTCTGGCGCCGCAAGAACGCCGAGTATGTCAAGGGCCTGACGAAGGAACAACTTGAGGAGCGGCGCAAGGAGCTGCGCGACACCTGGCCGCGCTACCTCGAGGACCGGCTGACCAGAACGAAGCAGGAATTGGAGAGCGCCAAGCTTGCGGTCAAGATGGCCGAGGAAGCCAAGAAGGAAGACGCCAAGGCGGTACAGAAACGCATCGAGGAGGAAGTGGACCGGCTCGAAAAGCTGACCAAGGACAAGGATTTCAAGTCGGACGACTACAAGGCGTTCGAGAAGCAGTGGCGTGATGAACAGGTGTACGCCTCCGATGCCTACAAAGTGGTGACGGACGCCCGCACAGTCTGTATGACATGCCATAGCGTCGGCGACCGCATCCTGGCCGACGAGAAGGGGCCGAACCTGGCGCTGACGGCCGGTCGGCTGCGGCCGGAGTGGACGGGACAATGGATCGCCAATCCCAAGCGGCTGTTCCCCTACATCCCAACGATGCCGCAGAACGTGGAGAACGGCAAGCGTTTCGAGCCGCACTATCTCGAGGCCTCGCAGCGCGATTATGCCCTTGCCGCTCGCGATGTGCTGATGGACCTGCCACGGTTGTCCGCGCTGCCGGTGAATCGCTTTCGGCTGGATCCCAAGGGCGGCAGCGACCTGCCGGTCCGCGACCAGAAGGCCCCGATGGGAGAAAAATGATGCCCGCATCGAGAGGACCGTGGCCCCTGAAAGAACGGGCGCGATCCCTCGCCGTCCGCCTCTGCGAACAATCGAGATCGACCCCAAAGGAGACAGAGAATGCGAATAGTTCGAGCCGTAAGTTTACTCGCCCTTCCCCTGGTCTGTGCCCTTGCCCTGCCGGCCCGGGTGGCTGCGCAGCAGGAGTGGGGCACTCTCCAGGGACAGGTGCTCTACGTCGGGACCGAGAAGCCCAATCAGAAGGCGGACCTCTCCGGGAACAAGGACCAAAAGGCCTGTGAGAAGAAAGGGACGATCATCAAGGACGACCTGGTGGTCAACCCGAAGAACAAGGGCCTGCGCTGGGTCGTCGTCTGGCTCACGGTGGACAACAATGGCGAAGCCGACCACGCGGCCGCGTTGCCCATTCACCCATCGCTGAAGAACCCCAAGGAAAAGTCGGTGGCGATGGACCAGCCCTGCTGCAAGTTCGAGCCGCACATCGTCACGCTGCGCGAGGGGCAAGACTTCATCGGGAAGAACTCCTCGGGGCTGACCCATAACATGCGCGTGATCGGGGTCGGACCGAACAGCAACAACACCGCGAACCTGATTCTCCCCGCCAAAGTCGAGCAGAAAATCGGCAAGCTGCCCTGGAAGGTAACGGTTACCCGACCGGGCCGGCCGAACATACCCAATCTCGTCAACTGCGACCTCCATAAGTGGATGAGCGGCTACCTCTTCGTGTTCGCCCACCCCTCCTTCGCCGTCACCGACGAGGACGGGAAGTTCACGATCGAGAAGGTCCCGGCCGGGAAGTTCCGTCTGGTGATGTGGCATGAAAAGGACATTTTCGTCCTTGGCGAGAAGGGCAAGGTGGGAGACTTCAACGGCCGGCCCATCACGATCAAGGCAAAAGAGCCGACCGACTTGGGAAAGTTTGAACTGAAGGACAAGCCCAAGGATGATTGATTTGCTCCCCGCGTCGGAAGCGAGCCGCTGCTCGGTCGTGGGGCAAGTTAGTAACTTGCCCTTCTTCACCCGGCAAGTTACAAACTTGCCCCACGTTCCGACGCGGGACTTCCTCTCACACCAACCCGATGGAGGTTCAACCATGAGTCGCTGGGCAAGAACCGCAGGGCTCGTGCTGATGCCGGTCCTGCTGCTGAGCGTGGCGCTGCTGGGTTGCAGCGGCGACAAGAAGAAAGGCGGCGACGGAAAGAAGGAGGACACCAAGAAGGACGACGGCGAGCCGCCCGCCGGAGCGATGACGCCCGTCAAAGTGGGCGCTAACTCCATCGCCGGGACGGTCAAACTCAAGGAGGGTGTCGAGCCGGACTACGACGCGCTGAACGCAGACCTGAAGAAGAGAATCGACAAGAACACGAACAGGGCCGCCTGCAAAGAAGCGTACCAGCAGACGGCGTGGATCGTCGACAAGAGCAGTCGGGGGGTCAAGAACGTCGCCGTCTGGGTCATGCCGGAGAAGGAGACCGAGTTCTTCGACGTCAAGGAACTGGCAGAGAAGAAGCAGGGGTTCGAGCCGGTGGTGGTCCTCGATCAGCCCCACTGCCATTTCGAGCCCCGCATCCTTGTCCTGTTCCCCGGCTACGTCAACCCCGCCAATCCGGGGGATGCCTCCTCACCGAATTACCTCAAGTCGGGCCAGCTGTGCTACGCCGTCAACCCCGAGACCAGCATCTCGCACAACACCAAGCTGAGCATTCCTTTTGGGGGAGGCCAGGACGCGAACAAAACGCTCACGCACAGTACGAAGTCGCAGCCGGAGAAGGGAGGGTTCAACTTGACCGCGGAGGGCAAGCTGAAGCCGTACGACTTATCCAAGGGGCCGATCAAGATCAGCTGCAACATTCATGACTGGATGGAGGGCGCCGCCTGGTCGCTGCCGCACCCGCTGGGCACGACCACCAACGAGCAGGGTGCCTTCAAGATCCAAAATGTGCCCGACAGCGGCAAGGTCCGCATCTTCGTCTGGCACGAGAAGGCGAAGTTCGTCAACAAGGGCGGTAAGGAGGGAGAGGTCATCGACGTGAAGGATGCGAAGCAGGATTTCACGATTGCCGATGTGAAATAACCCTTCCCTCGCCGTCCCGGCGCCCGCGCATCGCCCAGGCGCCGGGACTTTTCCTTTTTCCCCTTGCTGCCGTCCCGAGGCATGTCCTTCGAGATCACCGTCCGCTACACCGAGGCGATCCTGCGACGGGCGGCGATGATTCTGTTCTGAACGGAAGATTCGGTTTCCCGGCGGGCGATCGTGAGCTAGGCTTTCCGGTGAGGAAACCGCGACCCATCCATCGCCTGGAGTACGAGGATTCATGCAGAGCACGCCCTGGATCGCCCTGCTCAAGAAAATTCCCGCCGAGCAGCAGAACCAGCTCATGCTCGTGACCACCAGCGGCATCGAGGTTGCCATCCAGGTCATCCTGGTCCTGGAGGGGGAGTGCCTGGTGTTCAAGGGCCGGCTGTCCGGCAGCCAGGACGCGGGCCGCCTGTTCTACGTGCCCTTTGACCGCATCGACTACGTCGGCTTCAATCGCGTCGTCAGCGAGGACGAGTTCAAGAGCTGGTACGGCGACACGCCCGCCGCGTCGGCCAACAAGACCGACACCCCCGCCAACGGCTCCTCCCCCGCCAACGGCCCGGCGTCGCGCACGCCGCTGCCCAACCGCGCCGCCCTGCTCGAGCGCATCCGCTCGCGTCCCTCGACGTCCGGTTTGTAACACGCTCAGCGTTGCTTGACGTCGTGACACCACAGCGTGTCGTTCTGACGCAGGTAAAGCCGGCCGCCGACGACCACTGGGTGCGCCCAGCTCGGGCCCGCTGTTTTCGGGATCGAGAACGTGCTGACCTCTCGATACTCCTTCGGCGACGCCTCCACCAGCGCCACCACGCCGTTGTCCCAGACGAAGTAAAGGTGTCCGTCGGCATACGTGACGCTGGCCGAGCCGCGGCCCGGCCCGCGATCCTTCTTCTGCCAGACGACTTTGCCGGTCTTCAATTCAGCGCAAAACGGCATTCCCCTGTCGTCCTCGTCGCCGTAGACATAGTCGCCGACCACGACCAGCCCGCCGTGCTTGTTCCGCATGCGGTAGTTGTAGTAGACCTCCTTGACCGACACCTTGCCGTCGTCGACCGTGAGCTTCAGAAGCGCTGCCCCCTTGCCGTAACCGGCGGCGCAGAAGACGTGGTCGCCGAGGACGGTCGGCGTGGGGATGTTGGCCGTGTTGCGGCCGAACTTGTCGTACAGCCAGAGCAGCTGGCCGTCCTTGGCCGACACGCCGATCACGCCGGCGTCCACGAGCTGCACGTACTGGCGCAGCCCGCCGGCCTCGGCGATCACGGGCGACGAGTAGCCGGCGGTCGCACTGGTCTCCGGCGGCGCCGGGCACTTCCAGAGGACCTTACCACTCTTTTTATCCAGCGCCACCATGACCGCGTCCTTGCCGCCCGGGGTGCAGATAAGGCGATCACCGTCGACCAGGGGCGATTCGGTGTACTGCCAGCCGCCGGCGGTGCCGCCGAAGTCCTTGTCGAAGTTCCTGCGCCAGAGCCGGGTGCCGTCGCTGGTATCCAGGCAAACGAGGTCGCCTTGCTGGCCGATGGCGTAAACACGGTCGCCGTCGACAGTCGGTGTGCAGCCGAGGTTGCCACCGGCCGGACCGACCTCGGCCGACCAGACGATCTTGCCTTTGTCACGATCGATGGCGACCACGTACGACAGCCGGCCCTTGTTGCCCAGCGTGTAGACTCGATTGCCGGCGACGGTGATGCTGGAGAAGCCGGAGCCGAGGCCGGTCGCCTTCCAGACGACCGGCGGGCCGTCCTCGGGCCACTCCTTGAGCAGCCCGGTGTCCGGCGAACGGTTGTTCTGCTCGGGGCCGCGGAAGCGCGGCCAGTCGGGTTCCTTTTCGGCAGCAGCAGCCGGGCCGGCGAGCAAGAACAGGGTCAGACAGGCGGGGAGCAGGCAAGGAAGTCTCATGCGGTGGGGTCCTTGGAGGACTCGAAACAGGTGGGATCGAACAGAGTCAACCTACCCCTGGTCCCGTCGCCTGTCCAGGGTCGGCCAACTTGTAGCTGTCCCGATGCTTGTCTTCTTGCCGGGTCGCCGTTACAACAACCTCTCCGGATTCGCGTGATCCTGCCTGGGTCCCAGGTCTAGCTGGATGCTCTGCATCCCGGGCGGCGTAGCGCCGTCCCAGCGTACTGTCCGACAGTCGTCACGCGGAGGGCTGTTTCAGGCTCGCTGATCGGGCGGACCCGCCACTTAAGTGCGGCGGTCTGGCCCGACCTCGCTGGCCGCGGTCCCGCCGCACTTAAGTGGCGGGTCCGCCCGGCTCGCCCGAGAGCCCTCCACGTCCCAGGTCGTGAAGTAGACAGACCCAGGCAGATCGCGAGGCGAGCGGGATGTGAACCCCCCGGTGCTTCGATGGACCGGGGGGTTTACACCCCCCGCTCGCCAACCCCAACAAACAATCCGCCTGCGTTCCTGCGAGGAGTCCTGCCGATGTCCGCCGTCCCGCTCTCTCGAGTCGCCGTCCAGTTGCGTCCCGAGGACAACGTCGCCGTTGCCGCTCGCCACCTCCAGCCCGGCACGGAAGTGCAAGTCAACGGCAGCACGCTCAAGTTGTCGGGCCGCGTCGGCCTGGGACACAAGCTTGCGCTGCGGCCGATCAAAAAGGGAGAAGCCGTCTATAAATACGGGCAGATCATCGGCTTCGCCGGCCAGGACATCGCCTCAGGCGAGCACGTCCATGTCCACAACCTCTGTGCCGATGCCTTCGAGCGCGACTACGCCTTCTGCCGCGACTGCCCGTCGCCGCCCGCCGCTGCCGAGCCGCGCACCTTCCTGGGCTACGATCGCGGCGACGGCCGTTTCGGCACGCGCAACTACATCGCCATTATCAGCACGGTCAACTGCTCCGCGTCGGCCAGCAAGTACATCTCCGAGAGGTTCCGCGCCTCGGGGTTGCTGAAGGACTACCCCAACGTCGACGGCGTGGTAGCCATCACGCACAAGGCCGGCTGTGCCATGCAGTACGGCGGGCCAGACCACAACCAACTCGACCGCACCCTCGCCGGCTTCGCCAAGCACCCCAATGTCGCCGCCTACATCCTCGTTGGCCTCGGTTGTGAAACGGGCCAGGCCATCCACCTGATCGAGGGCCAGCAGCTCATGCAGCTTCTCCCCTCACCCCCGACCCCTCTCCCCCCAGGGGCGAGGGGAGAACAATTGCTCCCCTCTCCCCTCGGGGGAGAGGGGTCGGGGGTGAGGGGGCAGAAGCCGTTGGTCCTGACTGTCCAGGAGTGTGGCGGCAT
>JACOUH010000443.1 GCA_016177925.1 Planctomycetota bacterium
CGGCGTCGGCGGGGGAGGCCTTCTTTTGGCCCCGCCCTCCCTCAGCTCGGGTGAAGGGAGGGCGGGGCCAAGAGAATGCCTTGGGTCAAGGCCGAGGGTCAAGGCCGAGGGTCAGCAGCGACGTGCGAGAGCGGAGTTCTCCACTTCTGTAGCTAAGGAAAGCGCTTTTTTGGTCTAGACAAAGGGGTCCACCTCAGTGGCTCACCCGGAAGACGGGATGCCGCGGTCGATCTCCGACGGCGGGGTCAACGCGACAGCCGCGCCCGTTCTGCTCGGGCAACGACAGGGAGCTTGGTGCATCGATGGAAGAACACAGCACTTCCGGGAACGAAGGGTTCCCGCCGCCTTCAAAGCGCCGTAGGCGGCGTCCACCTCAAATCCCCCCACAAGTTCTGAATCCACCGCGTAAATCGAGGCGGTCGGTGCATTGGCTCGCCAGTTATCCCCAGCCCCTTCTCAGAATCGCCAGGTCCCTCCTTGACCAAGGCCTCTTCAATATTGCCGTGGTCACAGCACACATGGCTTGCGAAGTGGGCACGGAAACAGCATTGACTGCTGCGTTCGCTGCCAGAGGCATTCCCGATCTCGAAGAACCCGTAGAAGCCTTGATGAATGGCTACAACCTTGGCAACGAAAGACATAGGAAACTCTACAGTGCGTTGGCGAGGGACGACATTCAGAAGGAACAGTTCTGGCAGGAATTCAAGGAATCGGCCGAGCGGCGCAACAAGATCGTCCATAAAAGAGCGAACGTGTCGAAGGCCGAGGCCGAGGCATCGTTGAAGGCGGCTACCGATTTTGTTGCACACCTGAAACAATAATGTCAAAGCGTGGCAAGAGGTTCAGCAGATGAAAGGATCTTTATCGGTCACTCATCCCGAACTCGCCGCCGAGTGGCATCCGGTGAAGAACGGTAATGTGATCCCGGACCAGATCACGGCTGGAGCGAACCGAAAGGTCTGGTGGCAGTGCCCCAGAGGCCCCGACCACGAGTGGCAAGCAACGGCAAATGATCGAACGCGAGGCGATGGCGCTACAGGTTGCCCCTTCTGTAAGGGCCAGAAGCCGTCCGTGACTAACTCCCTCGTGGCACTCTTTCCTGAGATCGCATCCGAGTGGCACACAACCAAAAACGGAAACATCACACCTGATAAAGTAGTCGCCGGGTCCGGCCTAAAAGCCTGGTGGCGTTGCTCGAAGAGTCCGGACCACGTATGGCAAGCGCGGGTGAGTCATCGGACCAACCCGGCCAGTTTGTCAGGCTGTCCGTTCTGCAGTGGAAAGAAGCTCTCGGTCACTAACTCCCTTGCGTTGCTTTTTCCAGCAATTGCCGCCGAGTGGCATGAGACGAAGAACGGAGATCTCACTCCGGACCAGGTTCTTGCTGGCACGAATAACAAAGCCTGGTGGCGCTGCAACAAGGGCTCGGACCACGAATGGACGGCGAGTGTCTGCAAGAGAACGAGAGGGCAACGAGGCTGCCCACATTGCAGAGGGCTTAGAGTCTCAGTCACGAACTCCTTAGCTTCACTCTTTCCGGACCTCGCAGCCGAGTGGCACCCGACGAAAAATGGCGATCTCACCCCCAAGGATGTCGTGGCCCGATCAGGCTTGAAAGTCTGGTGGCAATGCCCGAGAGCGCCGGACCATGAGTGGCAAGCTTCCGTGCATTGTCGAACGGACAAAAGGAATCCGGATAAGAAGTGCCCTTGTTGCACGGGGCACCAAGTTTCGGTTACCAACTCTCTCGAATCGCTCTTTCCCGAGATTGCAGCGCAATGGCACCCATCGAAAAACGGGATCCTTACCCCTGAGCTTGTGGTGGCTGGATCGAACGATATCTTCTGGTGGCAGTGTCCCGAAGCGCCGGACCACGAATGGCAAGCACCGCTATGCAATCGGACAGGACTAGGATCAGGTTGCCCATATTGCAACAGTGGATGGACGCTGCAAGCTATCCGACTTTTCGTCTCATCCCTGAAAGACCATTTGCAGACCTTCACACCCGCTGAACTCTACCTCCTCTTCCAGCAGAACGGGCTACTCGCCAGCACAGGCAAAGGCAAAGCCTTTGTGAAGGCGGTTACAACCGGCCGATTCCCAAAGGAAGAGATCGCGAAGTTCGTCAACGGCGAGCCGTCGCTCGTCGATCAATTTGTCCAGGACCCGACTCAGACGCTGGAAGCCCTGGAAGCGAACGAGACAAAGCCGGGTGGCGCGGAAGGCGACGTTCTCGACCGGGTAGATGCAACGGTCGAGAACGTCGAGGAAGAAGGGGAACAGCAGTTTCCGGTCGTCGAAACCAAGGACGTCCTCGCTGCCCTCGGCCTTCAGGTCATCAGTTCGGCGGACGAGGAGGCGGTCGAGTTCTTGATCGCCTCCGGAGTCGCCAAGAGCTGGATGCACGCCTACCAGGACGAAGCAACGGCCGTGGCACAGGCCGAGGCATTCCACGGGGCCGACTATGCCGAGCGGGTTCGGAGTCGGTTCCTGGACGAGTATCGCCAGGCCAAAGACCTTCCTCTACCAGCGGGCTACGCCTTCCGCGTGAACGGCAAGCTGACCTTGCCGAACCTGATGCAGCGGCATTTCGCCGTTCGCGTCCGGGAGCGGAAACGTGTCGGCAACTGGTCCGGCACAGGAGCCGGCAAGACGCTCGCTGCGGTGCTCGCTACCCGTGTGGTCGGCAGCAACCTGACCGTTGTCTGTTGCCCGAACAGTGTCGTCGAGGGCTGGCGGCGGGCGATTCTGGAGATCTTCCCCGACAGCATCGTCGCGACCAAGACCTTTGCCCCCCATTGGGCCACCACACCCAGAGACGAAACAGGCTTTGGCAGCGCGGCCGATCCCGGTGGGCACCGCTATCTCGTCCTGAACTACGAGGCGTTTCATCAACAGGACTCGGCGGAGCGGGTCCGGGCTCTCGTGGAGCGGGAGCCGATTGACTTCATCATCGTGGACGAAATCCACTTTGCCAAGCAGCGGTCGGAGGACATCTCGCAGCGGCGGCGGCTGGTCGCTGCGCTCACGTCCCTCGCCGTCGAACGGAACCCCGATCTGCACGTCCTGGGGATGTCGGCCACGCCCGTCATCAACAACCTCCAGGAAGGCAAGAGCATGATCGAACTGGTCAGCGGCGTGGCCCATGACGAACTCGACATCCGCGCCACGGTGCCGAACTGCATGGCGCTCCACCAACGGCTCGTGACGCTCGGCATTCGCTGGATGCCCGAATACCAGCTCCGCTACGAGCAGCGCGAGATTGACGTGGACTGCGGCCCCTTCCTCGACGAAATCCGTGCGCTGGGCAGCAAGGGCACGCCCCTGGCGCTCGAACAGGTCCTCACCCGCGCCCGGTTGCCCGTGATTCGCGCCCACATCGAGCCCAAGACCCTCATCTACACGCACTACGTCCAGGGCATCGACCGGGAGCTGCGGGACGCACTGACGGCGGACGGGTGGAAGGTGGCGTTCTACACCGGCGAGGACAAGTCCGGTCTGGAGGGCTTCCTGGAGGGCGATGTCAACGTCCTGATCGGTTCCAGCGCCATCGGCACTGGCGTCGATGGCTTGCAGCGGGTCTGCAACCGCCTGATCGTCAACGTCCTGCCCTGGACTGCCGCCGAGTTCGAGCAATTGAAGGGGCGCATCTACCGCCAGGGCCAGGGCCGGGAGAACGTGACCCTGATCCTGCCGCTGACCTACGCCGAGATCAACGGCCAGCGCTGGTCCTGGTGCGCGTCGAAGATGCAGCGGCTCCGGTTCAAGAAATCCATCGCCGACGCTGCTGTCGATGGGGTGGTGCCCGAGGGGCACCTGCGCACGCCGGCCCAGGCTTACCAGGACCTTATGGCCTGGCTGGAGCGCCTCGATACTGGCGAGATGGCAGTCATCACTCGCCCCCGAATCGTGGTCCCCCTCCCGGACCAGGGCCCGGCAGACGTGGAGCGCCGCCGGCGCCGTTACGGCGACTTCTCCACGATGAACCGCACCTGGAACCAGGGCCGCAGCGAGGTCACCCACGCGCGGCTCCAGACAAACCCCGAGGAATGGGCCAACTACCACACGCTTTACCGCGAAGCCCGCAAGGACTGGGCCGTGGTGCCCTACGAGGAGATGATCCGCTGGTGTCAGCAGCGGAGCGGCTACGTCATCGGCGACTTCGGCTGCGGGGAAGCCAAATTGGCCAAAGCCGTTTCCGACCGGCACACGGTCTACAGTTTCGACCACGTTGCGGTCAACGACGACGTGGTGGCCTGCGACATGGCCCACGTCCCGCTGGAAGACGAGATGCTCGACGTGGCGATCTTCTCCCTGTCCCTGATGGGTGCGAACTCAACCGACTACGTTCGCGAGGCACATCGCGCCCTCAAGCTCGATGGGCAACTCCACGTCATCGAGGCAACCTCGCGCTTCACCAACCGGGAGGATTTCGTCAAGTCCCTGGAAGCGCTTGGGTTCGCGGTGGTCACGGTCGAGGACAAATGGAAGTTCACTCACATCCGCGCGCTGAAAACCGAGCGCAAGCCGCGGGATGAGGTTGATCTGCGGTTCTGACGAACCGGCTGGAGCCGTCGCTGGACATGCCGCGGAGCGAGTGGCCGACGTCGACCCTCGCTCGCGCTTCGGGCTAACCGTCGCACAGGACCTCCCTTTAGGCGGCGCTAAGGCCGGGGAACCAGCAGGGTGAACGGCACGAGGTAGGCCTGCAAGAGGACGATCACGCCGACGATGCTCGCCAGCAGGATGCTGTGCCAGACCACTGCCTTGAAGATGTCCGCCTCGCGGCCGAGTTGGTTCGTCGCTGCCGTCGCTACGACGATGCTCTGGGCGTCGATCATCTTGCCCATGACGCCGCCGGTGCTGTTGGCCGTGCAGATCAGCACCTGCGCCTGCGACAGGTCGAGATGAGCGAAAGCGCCGGCCTTGTGGATCTCCGTGGCCGTGATCTTCTGCAGACTGCCGAAGAGAGCGTTGCTGCCCGCGTCGGTGCCGGTCAGGAAGACGCCGAGCCAGCCAAGGATCGCGGCGAAGAACGGATACATCATCCCCGTCGCCGCGAACGCGACGCCCAGCGTCGCGTCCATGCCGGCGTAGCGCGTCACATAACTGAGACCGAGCATGAAGCAGATCGTCGGGATCGGAATCCTCATCTGCACGAACGTTCGGCGGAAGCTCCAGGCCACGTCCGCCCGGCTCATGCGCAACATCGGGATCGACAGCATCGCCGCCAGGAACACCGCCGTGCCAGGAGCGGTCAGCCAGGCGAGGTTGAAAAACGCCGATTCCGGCTTCGATGGTCTTCCTTCCTCGAGCAGGCGCGGGTCGCGCGTCACCTCTTCGTGCAGCCAGGGGATGGCAAGCTGATAGTTGGTGTGCAGCGGATCGATGAGGCGGACGAAACCGCCCCCCGCACGCCGCGGTCCGTGCGTCTTCGTGTCCTCTTCCATCTGCCGCACCAGCCCAGTCAACAGCAATAAAACCGACATCAGCACCCACGGCGCCCATGCCAGGCTGACGCTGCGCACGGTCAGCGGCTTCTCGGCCGCAGAGGTCAGAGGTCGGAGGTCAGAGGTCAGAGCAGCCTCCGCAGCGTGCGGGCCTTCCGCGGCCCGCGTGGCCTCTGGTTCCTGTCTTCTGACTTCTGACTTCTGACCTCTGACCCCTGGGAAGCGAAACTCCTCCTTCGGCTTCCAGTAACGCAGGAAGATCGCCGTCACGATCAGCGAGAACATGCCCCCGCCGATGTCCGTCATCGGCCACAGGACGAGGCTCGGCTCGTAGGCATGGATCGTCGCGAAGGTGAGCTGGAAGAGAGAGAACGAGCCGCCCGCCACCAAGAGCGCCGGCCAGACGGCGAACGTCTGCCGCCAGCTACACATGCACTTGACCATGTACAGCGGCACCACCAGCGACAACAGCGGCAGCTGATGCCCGGCCATGATGCTCAGCGTATCGGCGGGCAGATCGGTCACGCCGCCCAGGACGATGATCGGTGTGCCGAGGCCGCCGTAGGCCACCGGCGACGTATTGGCGATCAGGCACAGCACGGCGGCAAGGAACGGGTCGAAGCCGAGGCCCACCATGATGGCGCCGCAGATGGCAACGGGAGTGCCGCCGCCGGCCGATCCCTCCAGGAATGCCCCGAAGGAGAAACCGATCAGGATCGCCTGGATGCGGGCGTCGCCCGACAGGCCGGCGATCGAGCGGCGGCCGATGTCGAACTGGCCCGTGCGGACGGTGATGTTGTACAGCAGCATGGCGTTGAAGATGGTCCAGCCGACCGGCAGTAGGCCGAAGCCGACGCCATAGAAGAAGGCCATCCCCGCCATGCCGGCCGGCATCCCGTAGACGACGACCGCCAGCACCAGCGCCGTCGCCGCGGCCGCCGCCCCCGCTTTCGGCGCCAGCCAGCGGCGGACGACGAGCAGGTAGAACAGCACCAGGACGGGCAGCGCCGCGAAGAGCGTCGACCACGCTCGGGACCAGAAGACTTTGTCGGCGAGCGGGTCGAGGTACTGCTGATAAGCCCAGAGCATGTCGGGTGGTTAGGTGGTTAGGTGGTTGGGTGGTTAGGTGGTTGGGCAAGAAGGGGCGACCAGCGCCATTTCTCCCCCCACTTTCCTTCCCTAATCTAGGGAAGAGGGAGAAAGGGGCCACCGCGCCTGTACCTTCGTCTTCCACAACCACCCAACCACCCAACCACCTAACCACCTAACCACCTAACCACCCAACCACCTACGAATGACTCTCGGCTTCGCGCAGCTCCCCACCCCCGATTCCCCCCTGCGACATCTCGACCCGCGCTGGAAGCTGGCGGGGCTGGGACTCAGCCTCGTCGCGGTCGCTCTATTGCGGACACTGCCGGCCGCCGGTATCGCTTTCGCGGCCTCGATGGGGCTGGCCGTTGCGGGACGCTTGCCGCCGCGCTGGTATCTCGTTCGCCTGGGACTGACGGCGGCGCTGCTGGCGCCGTTCGTCGTGACACTGCCGTTCCTGCTGCCCGGGCCGGAAGGAACCCCGTCGTGGCACGGCGTCGAGGTCGCGCTAGTGCTGTCCGCCAAGGCGGCGACGCTGGTGACGGTGGCGCTGGTGCTGCTGGCGAGCGCTCCCTTCGTCGACACCCTCAAGGCGGCCCATTGCCTGCGCGTGCCCGGCCTGCTGGTGCAGCTCTTCCTGCTGACGTATCGCTACCTCTTCCTGCTCGGCGAGGAACTGGCCCGGCTACGCGTCGCCCTGCGCGTCCGCGGCTACCGCAACCGGGCGACGCGGCATAGTTACCGGACGATCGGCCACGTCGCGGGCACGCTACTGGTGCGCAGTCACGAACGCGGCGAGCGCGTCAGCCAGGCGATGCGCTGCCGTGGCTTCGACGGCCGCTTCCACTCGCTGACGACCTTCCGCACAGGGCCGAAGGATGTCGTCTTCTTCGTGCTGCTGGCAGCCGGGTCCGGGGCCCTCGTCTTCTGGGACATGGCCCAGCGGATGTGACGGGCGAACGGGGGGCGTAAGCCCCCTGGTACGGTAAGATGCGGCTGGCAGTACGCCGTACCAGGGGGCTTACGCCCCCCGTTCGCCGGGTAGCGATGATGCGGACTGACAACGCCATCCATGTCGAGGAACTGACCTACGCCTACGCCCGGGGCGTGCTGGCCCTCGATCGCGTCTCCTTCGGGGTGGCGGGGGGAGAGTGCGTCGGCCTGGTCGGGCCCAACGGTGCCGGCAAAACGACGCTGTTCCTCTGCCTCGCCGGAGTCTATGGACGGCGCGACGGCACGGTCCGTGTGGCAGGGCTCGACCCGGGACGCAAGGAGGACCGCCGCCAACTGCCGGCGCACGTCGGCATCGTCTTCCAGGACAGTGACGACCAGCTCTTCAACGCCACCGTCTTCGATGACGTCGCCTTCGGTCCGTTGAACCTTGGCCTGCCGCCCGTCGAGGTGCGCCATCGCGTTGCCGAGGCCCTCGACCGGGTCGGGCTGAGGGGGTTCGAGCAGCGTGTGCCGTTCCACCTGTCCGGCGGCGAGAAGCGGCGCGTGGCCCTGGCTGGCGTGCTGGCGATGCGGCCGGAAGTGCTGCTGCTGGACGAGCCGTCGATCCATCTCGACCCGCGCGGCCGGCGTGAGTTCATTCGGCTGATTCAGGGACTGGAGGGGACGCGACTGATCGCGTCGCACGACCTGGAGCTAATCCTGGAGACATCCCAGCGCTGTCTGGTGCTGGACCGCGGCCGGGTGATCGCCGAGGGGCCGGCGCGGCAACTCCTCGCCGACGCGGCACTGATGGAGGCGCACGGTCTGGAAGTGCCGTACAGCCTACGCTGACGATTCCGTGAGCACATCTGGGCGCGGCAAGTTGCGACTCAAGGGGGGTTACTGTGAACCACCGTCCACATCTCTTTGTACTTCTCCTGCACGAAGGGGTGCAGTTGGGCGGCGAAGTCTTCCGGTAAATTGAGGGTCTCAATGATCCTCTGGACATCGACCAGGTCTTGCCCGCGCCTTGGGTTGGTCATCCCGGAGGCAAGTTTCAACTCGACCAGGCGCGGCAGCTGCAGAAAGTGAACCCCGTCGATCTCAGTGCTCGCTTCCGCTGGATCGGGGAATGCGATCGGCTTGGGGAGCCCGTCGCCAGGGTAGTCCCCTGTCAGCAGAAACTCGATCCGAACGCCAGAATCCGTGTCACGCAAGTTCTTGCTGCCGGTGAAAAGCGGCAAGTAACCCAATCCTTCCAGTCGCTTGTGGATTTCCTGCAGACCATCCCGGGCGACCAGGATGTCCACGTCCTCGGTGAAACGCCGAACGCCGTGGAAAAACAGGGCCATGCCCCCAGCGATGGCATAGGGAATCTTCAACTCGTCCAGCCGTCGCGCAATCCGCTTCAAGGTTTCGTGGACGGCGTTACTCTTCTCGAAGTGCATGCTCCCCTCCTTGAAAGCCCACCAGACGTCACGGTCCAATCGTTGCTCGTAGGTTATCATGGCATCTCCTCTCTCTTATTACACGTCGTCCTCGGACGCCAGTCAACGCCAACACCTTTCAAGGGATTTGGGGGATGCCGCGTAACTCATCCAGTTTCCTGCCGATGTCGGGCGACCGCATCAGTGACTCGCCGACCAGGACCGCTCGCACGCCGGCCTGCCCCAGCCGCAGCACGTCGTCGCGCGTACGGATGCCGCTCTCGCTGACCAGGCAGACGTTCGGAGGCAAGTCGCGGGCCAATCGCAAGGTGTGTGCCAGCGATGTCTCGAACGTCCGCAGGTCGCGGTTGTTGATCCCGACGAGGCGAGCGCCGGCCTCCAGCACGCGCGGCAGGTTCTCCTCGTCGTGGATCTCGGTCAGCGTGTGCAGCCCCAGGCCGCGCGCCTCGCGGAGCAAGCACGCCAGCGTGGCGTCGTCGAGGATCTCGGCGATCAGCAGCACCGCATCGGCCCCGGCGACGCGCGCTTCGAGCAGCTGATACGGATCGATCAGGAAGTCCTTGCGCAGAAGCGGCAGTGCCACCGCTTCACGCACGGCCGACAGGTGAGCGAGGCTGCCCTGGAAGAACGGGGCATCGGTCAAGACGCTAATGCAGGCGGCCCCGTGCAGTTCGTAGGTGCGGGCGATGGCGACCGGGTCGAAGTCGGCGCGGAGGACGCCCGCCGACGGCGATGCCTTCTTGACCTCGCAGAGGAAGCGCACCTCGTCGGGCCGCTCCAGCGCGGCGCGAAAGTCACGCACCGGCGCGGCCGCGCCGAGGCGCCGCTCCAGGACTCGAAAGGACACTGCGGCCTCGGCTTGGGCGAGTTCTTTCCTCTTGCTAGCGACGATCTGGTCGAGGATCGTGCTCATTCTCTCTCCTGCAAGGTTTCTGCTGGTGTCGCCTTGCGTCGTGCTGCGGTGAACCTACCATGACTGTAGGAACCGTACCCTCTTTCGGCCCGCGAGCCAGGACATGCCGACGACCGTGAACGATCTCCTCGCCTGGTGGCCCGTCGCCGTGGCCCTGCTGGTCTATGCTGGCGTCGCCGTCGCGGCCTGGGTCGCCGTGCGGCGACTGTTGCCACCCAGGAGGTGTCGGGCTGTCCCGTGGACCGGGCTCGAACTTGTCGCCGCCCTGTTCCTCATCTACTTCTTCTGGGTCCCTTTGTTCTATTCCGTCGTGCTCGAGACCGGCCTGGGCGAACGGCTCTACGGCCCGGACGTCGTCGCCCTCGTCAAGGTGGGCAAGGACGACCCCGACAGCAAGCTGGCACAGACACGCGTCGGGATGCTGGTGACGGTAATCGCCTTCCCTTTCCAGGTGTTGACGATCCTTCTCCTGCTTGGGTTCGGCAGCGGGACGCGGCCCTACCAGCTCGGCCTGACCGCGAACCGGGCCGGTGACAATGTCTTGCTCGGGTTCCTGGCCTGGCTTGTGCTGACGCCCCTGGTACTGGCCCTGTTCGGGCTGGTGCGCTGGGTCCTGACACACCTGACGCCGGGTGGGGTCTCGGATCACCCTTTCACGCAGGTGGGCGAGGACGGCCTATTGACCGCGGGCGAACTGGCGCTGATGGTCTTCGCGGCCATCGTAGCGGCCCCCGTGCTGGAGGAACTGATCTTCCGCGGCCTACTGCAGCGGTGGCTGTCGCGACGCTGGTGGGGCGGGCACGTGGCGATGGGGGCGGCACTGCTGGTGGCGCTGCCCTACAAGTCGAGCCAGTCGATCGCGCCAGCGCTTTTCGTCCTGGCGTTGGTCCCCGGTTACATGTGGGCCTTCGGCAAGGGGTGCTCCCCATCTGCCGCGGCGGTCTGCGGGACGTCGCTCCTGTTCGCAGCAGTCCACTCGTTCGCCTGGCCCTCTCCCGTGGCCCTGTTCGTGCTCGCCCTGGGCCTCGGCTGGCTCGCCGAACGGACGCAGAGCCTGGTTGGCCCGATCGTCCTGCATGCCCTGTTCAACGGCGTCGCCTGTGTGCAGTTAATCTGGGAAATGTAATCCGGTCACGGAAGTCAGACAAGCCCCAAGCGCCAGCGCGGGGACGTCCCGTCGCTGGCGCTTGGGGCTTGTCTGATCGTGGGCAAACCCGCCTTTTTCTTCGCGCTCGGGGTTGCTACTCTAACCTCCGCGACGGGACGCCCGATTGCCCGTCCGGCGCCTGCGGAACAGCGCCGCACCTCGCCGAACCTCTTCCGCCCGTGAGCCGACTCCCATGAGCGATGCCGTCACTGCCGGGCCGCGTCACGTGCCCGTGCTGCCGGCCGAAGTCCTCGAGCTGCTGGCGCCTAGCCCGGGGCAGGTCATCGTCGACGCTACCCTCGGCGCCGGTGGACACGCCCGTCTGCTCGCCGAGCGAATTCTTCCCGGCGGGCAGCTCATCGCCCTGGACCGCGACCCGGCGATGCTCGAGCTGGCCCGGCCGCGACTGGAGGGGTTGCCCGTCACCCTCGTCGCGGCGAGCTTCGACCAGCTGCGACAGGTGCTCGACGACCTCGGCATTGATCGCGTCGACGCCGTGCTGGCAGACCTCGGCATCAGTTCGGATCAGCTCGACGAGGCGGCGCGCGGCTTCAGTTTCCAGCAGGACGCGCCGCTCGACATGCGGATGAACCCGTCGGTCGGCGAGACAGCTGCCGGCCTGCTGCGGCGCCTGAACGAGCGTGATCTCGCCGACATCTTCTACGAGTACGGCGAGGAGCGCTTCAGCCGTCGCATCGCCCGCAAGATCGTCGAGGTACGGCAGCGCCAGCCGGTCGAAACGACAGGGCAACTCGCCGACCTCGTGCGGCGCTGCGTGCCGCGGCCGTCCGGGAGGAGGAGGCACACGATCGATCCGGCGACGCGCGTTTTTCAGGCGCTGCGGATCGCGGTCAACGATGAACTGTCCGCGCTGGAGGGCCTACTGAGCGTGCTGCCGCGCTGCCTGAAGCCGGGTGGTCGGGCGGCGATCATCAGCTTTCACTCGCTGGAGGATCGCCGCGTCAAGCAAGCGTTCCGCGATCGGTCACTGTGGGAGGCGCTGACGCGAAAGCCGGTCGAGGCGAGCGAGGACGAGATGCAGCGCAATCCGCGGGCTCGCAGCGCCAAGCTCCGCGTCGCCCGTCGCGGTTAGCGTGGGGCAGGCTTCCAGCCTGCCGTGCCTGGCAGGCTGGAAGCCTGCCCCACACAAGAGAGGAGCAAGGATGTTCAGAAGCAAGCCCATCGGATGGATCACGGCAGGAACGCTGTTCTGCGTGGCCGGGGTGGCGCTCGCCTGCCGCTTGCGCGACGGCAAGGAGACGACGGCGGAGGCGAACGCGGCAGCATGCCCGTCCGCCGCCGAGGCGAAGGACGAGTCGTCGGCCCCGGCGAAGACGACCGCCGAGCCGAAGGAACCGGAAAAGAAGGAGAAAGAAAGTCCGTTTCCGGCTCCGCCCCCGAGCCTCGACAAGCCACCGGCGGTCGGCGAGGTTGTAGCGCCCGCTGCCACCACGCCTGACAAGGAAGCGAAGTCGGAACGAGAGAAAACGGCAACAGCAATACCTCCGTCTCCTCCGCCGGACCTGTCGTCCCTGCCCGCTCCCCCGGCGCCCCCTACCGCTGCTGATACGGCTCCCGTGCCGGAAGTCAGGAAGGAGAAGGATGTCGGGACAGCACCGGCCGCGCCGCCGAGGGCCAACCTGCTTTCGCCCGAGATGACCGCCGAAGCCACCCCCATCCGCCCCATCTCAGGGAATGAAGGCGCCGTGCCGGCTCCGCCGGCCGATCCCAAGACTGCCCCGGCGTGGTCGGCTGTGCCGGCGTCGGAGAAGAAGGCAGCGACCAAGCCGGAGACGAAATCTCCCGAACTCCTGACGGGCACGGCCCCCCCACCTTCTCCTTCCTCGGGGCCCGTCCCGCCGGCGACGATCCCGATGAAGGAAGAAGCGGTTGGGCCGCCCCCTGTCGACCCCAATCGGCCTTCCTTCCCGCCCCCGAGCGCCGGAACCGTTATTCCCTCGGGCACGGCACCCAGTGAGACGACCCAGCGAACACGGCCAACCTTGGTATTTCGTCATCATGTTATTCCCTCGGGCACGGCACCCACTGAGACGACCCAGCCGCCCTTGGCTCCTCCGGCGAGCTCGATGCCGAAGCCCTTGCCGATGACGGACACCCCGTCCATGCCGCCGACCTCGCCGGCAACTCCGCTGTACAAGGTGCGCGGCAAGGGCGAAACCCTCCGCGC
>JACOUH010000444.1 GCA_016177925.1 Planctomycetota bacterium
CGATCCCCCTTGACCGCGGCGAGGGCCACCGGCGCCTTGAACGCCGCCGTGTGCTGCTTCCGCTTCCCGTTCATCGTTTACCCCTTTCCTGGGCCACCAGAGTAGCTTAGCTGGTGGTCCAGTTTTCGGGGTCCACTATACTCCTGGCTCCCTCGCTCATGCTCAACGCATCTGCAAATACGCGGATCGGCTGTATCAACTCGGGCGAGGAATCGATCAGGCTTGGGCGGTCGGCGAAATCACTGAACCCCAGAAGCTCGAAGTGCTTCTGCTTACTTACCGGGGAGTTGTCCATCAACCAACGGGCGGCCGACATGGCACCGTTCTCGCTCGTCCCCAACAGGGAAGCCTGAAGAGCCTGAAGGATCGCTACGAAACGATGAGCCAACGTTTCACGGCGCAGGGACAGGGCCGGTCGGTCAAGCTGCAATTCGCACAGGCTCCGAAACCACGGTTCACGCCAACCGCCTATAACAGCCCACCAAACAGACAGGTCTTTGAACTCCGCTCTCGGACGACCCAGGCAGACTTGTTTGCTTGGCCGCTTTCGCGGATCAGCAACTTGGTCGTGGCAATCCGGGATGGTGCTGTCGCGAAGCTCAAAATGGCACTGCCCGATCAGGAACCTCAGATCGAAAAATGCCTGGTAGGCCGAAAAGCGGATGGGAGAGATGAGGCACCCAAAGCAGCACGAGTCCGCATCCTGCCACTACCTTCGATCGGGCATGTTCATGCGGATCACGCCATCCGCCGGGTTCTTGTCGAGGTGCCCGCTGGCTGTTTGGTGCGCTCTGATGATGTCTTCTGGGCATTCTCAGGCCTTGAACTGACCGGTGCCGACTCGGCGAGTCGTCCGGACAGCATGTTGACCGCGACCTCTGATAACGCGATGCTGCGGCACTACGGCTTGGACGGTCAGGAATACGCGAGATGGCGCACGATCACTCCAGCTGCGTTACCTGAAATTGCGAAACGGCGACGTATCGAACCAACTCGTCGCACCGCGGAAGCGAAGCGAGGTGTCGAGCGTGCGACTGAGCAACAAAGGGCGGCAGTCTCCGTCATTCAAGCGCTGCGTCACGCAGAGGTTCGTGTTCAAATCGATTCGATTCGCGTCCAGCGAGAGCCATTCGACGCCAACGGCGAGCGCGTCGAAGCATTCGCACCTGGAACACGGTTCCAAAAAGAACGGCTTTGGCACGTCGAGGTGATTTTCAAGGAACCTGTTTCTGGGCCGTTACTCATTGGAGATGGCCGGTATTATGCTCTCGGGCTGATGAAACCAGTTACTGATTGGTAGGGCATGTATGGCTCAAGACAATAAAGCGGATCTCGTCGGCGTACTCGGGGTAGCGGCCGGCGAACTCCTCGACCGAGGGACGCTTGCCTTGGCGGAACGCTTCCACGAACTCGTCCGCGATTTGCCCGAACGGGTCCGCGGTGGAAGGATTGTTGTCGTTCATCCCCAGATCTCCTCGATGCCGCCCGGCTTCCCCTGGAACACGTCCTTGAGCCGCTTCAAGGCCCGAACATAGCGGTTGACCGCCGCCGACGGTTTGATCCCGAGCACCTGGGCGGCCTCGGCGTTGCTCAGCTCCTCGAAGTGCCGCAGGATCAGCACCTCGCGGTCGTGGGGGTCCATGCTGTTGAGCGCTTCCTGGACGCGGAGCTTCAACTCCACGCGCATCGCCGCCTGGCTCGCCGTGGTCAACTTCCCCAGCAAATGCTCGGCCAGCGACAACGACGTCACCTGCGGCAGCGCCCCGCGGTGCAGCGAGACTTCCTGCCCGGCGTCCCGCATTTTGGTCCCCAGGTGGAAGCGATGGACGTCCACGAGCTTCTGGCCGACTTCCAGACGCAGCCACAGAAAGAAGGGCAAACGCGGGTCGGCGCCGTACTGCGGGAATTTGCCGCGCACCGCCAGGTAGGCATCCTGCACAACGTCGGCGGGATCGACGCGGCCCTGGAGCCGTCGGTCCATGCGCAGCCGGACCATGCGCTCGAGCCGGTCCCGGTGGCGCTCGACAAGGACAGCCAGGGCGCCCTCGTCGCCGTTGCGGGCGGCGTCCAGCAATTCCTCGTTGGTTCGGGTGTCGGCGCTCATGCTGAAGCCCCTATTCCCTTACACGGGAACGCAGGCCGAACATTCACAGCCCTGGAGAAGATTTTATCCTGGCCGCCGAAGACTTCCACGAGCCTGGCAGGAGCCCTGACATCGAGGACCCCTGGGCACGGTGCGGCGGCGTGGGCGCAAACGGAAAAGGGGTCAAGACTTCGGGGCAACCACACGGAGCGCGTTGACTGCTTGGAACAGCGTCCGCCCGGCGAAGTCAGGCGACGGGATCAGGGCCGCGGTCTGCGCGTCTTCCGCCGCGAGCTTGTGACAGCCGCCGCAAGTCTCCCTGCACGAGCTACACAGGGCCTTCTGCGCCACGAGGTGGACACGACGACTCATTGCAGACGCGGTGAAAGTCGGGGGCACGGTAAACACATACGTACCGGCAGGTATTGCTCGACGCCCTGCTCCCGCGCGAAGGCGTGGACCTGGGGCGGAATGACGGGATGGGGGCGGCGGAGACGGTCTGAGTGCTCATGACGCATTTTCTCCGGGGCGATGGAGTCACCCTACCACAGCCACCGCCCCGCCGTCGAGGCAGGTCACGCCAGGACTTCGCGGATGGGATGTCCGCCATTGGCGACCGGGTGCGGACGGCCGGAACGGTCGGGCACTGTCAGGTCGGGGTCAATGCCGAGACACTGGTAGATGGTCGCGCACACGTCCGCCGTGCTGACGGGACGGTCCTTGACGTAGGCCGCCTGGGCGTCGGAGGCACCGCAGACGCTGCCGCCCTTGATGCCGGCGCCGGCGAACCACATGCCGTAACAGAACGTCCAGTGATCGCGACCGGCGGCACCGTTGACGCGCGGCGTGCGGCCCATCTCGCTCATTACCACCACCAGCGTCTCGTCGAGCAGGCCGCGCCGGTCGAGGTCTTCCAGCAGCGCCGTGTAGGTCTGGTCGAAATGCGGCAGCTTGTTCTGACGCAGAATCCAAAAGTTGCGCGAGTGCGTGTCCCAGGCGTCGTAGTCGACCTTGAGCCGGTCCCAGAACAGGTCCCAGGTCACGTTGACGAAACGCACCCCGGCCTCGACGAGACGACGCGCGATCACCGTGCTGTGGCCGAACAGCGTGCGGCCATAGCGGTCGAGCAGCCGCGGGTCCTCGCTCTTGAGGTCGAATGCTGAACGGACTTTCGCCGACGTCAGCAGGTCGAAGGCCCGCTGCCGCACCCGGTCAAAGCTGCCGACCGCGGGCTGGGCCTCAGCACGGCGCATCTGCTCGTCGAGCTGTTGCAGCAGGGTGCGGCGACTGTCGAGGCGGTCGACGGTCAGTCCCGTGGCGAGGGTACTCTCCGGCAGGATCGGCATGCCGCGAACGACGTTGGGCCGGCCGGGGACGGGGATCGGGTCGCCGGGAGCGCTGTGCGGATTGCACTCGGTGATGAGGGGATCGAAGCGTTTGCCGAGGAAGCCGGCGTACGGTCCACCGCGACGGAAGGCCTGCCCCCAGCCGAGCCAGCACGGCATGTAGACGTAAGCCGGCAGGTCGCCGCCCGGGGAATGTCCCCCCCGGCTCGCCTTCAGGTACTCGCAGACGGAGCCTATGCTCGGCGGATGCGTGTCGCGCGGGTGCTGGTCGGGCTGTGGCTCCTCGCAGCCGGTGTAGCTGGGCAGGCAGTTGTGGCAACCCGCCTTGTGGTTGAGCGAGCGCACGAGGCCGATCCGGTGCATCCACTTGGCCATGCGCGGCAGATGCTCGCAGACCTGGATGCCGGGGACCTTGGTGGCGATCGGCTTGAACTCGCCGCGGATCTCGGCGGGCGCCGACGGCTTGAGGTCGATCATGTCCTGGGTGGCGGCCCCACCGAGCAGGTAGAGCAGGATGACGCTCTTCGCCTTGCCCGGCCGCGCCTCCCGGCTGCGCGCCTCCTCGGCTTGCAGCAGGTTCGGCAGCGTGAAACCGCTGAGCAGGCTGAGTGCGCCCGCCTTCAGCGTTTCGCGCCGCGTCAGTCCATCGCAGCAGCGCCGCGGCGTCCCCAGCATCGTGATCATCGTTGTTACCCCCCTTGAGAGAAGAGGACCGATCGCAACTCTCTCTTTGTCTCAGCGTATGCGACCGCGGGGCAGTCGGGCAACCACAATTTGAGGCGAGCAGCCGTTGCGGGGAGGGATATAGACCTACACAAGTTGCTGACGCCGTCGCAGAGCACTGCCCGGCCGCTTCGGAGGGAACGGCAAGCGAACAAGCGCCGACAGAGAGGCGGATGGTGTGGTCGTCGCCGTTCTGAGCTTCCCTTCCCGGCAGGGTTCACAAGCCGGGACGCCAACCTGTCCCGCGACGAGGGAGGACCCACTAGACCAATGCCCCAGACGCTCGAGCCCTTCTGGATCGCTGGTCACGGCTTCTCACGCTCAAGCACGAGCAAGGCGATACTGGAGCCCTCCGGGGAGGCGAACTCGGTGGGCCTCTCCTTGCCCAGGACCTTCACGCAGAGCGTGAGCCGATCGCCCTTCACCTCGTAGATGCCTTCCATCACTGCATCCTTCTGACTGCCTCCTATCACCTTGATGTCCAGGCAGCGGGGAGACGTGGAGGAGTCCAGTTTGATCGCCGCCTTGGCATACTCCTTCTTCACCTCGTCGTTGCCCTCCACGCGGACCTGGTCGTCCTTGAAGACCAAGGTGAGTTTGTACTTGTCGGACAGGTCTTTGCCGTTGTACTTCAGGCTCGTTGTCGTCCAGGTGCCCTGGACCTTCGCCAACTCCTTCTTTGCGTCGGCCTTCGGATCGTCTGCGGCGAGCAGCGCCCAGACGGCCGCGGCAAGTAGCACGTTCGTCATAACTCCTCCGTCGAAAGGGGGGCCCTGTGTTTGGTCTGTCCGCCACCCGCATCAACCCTCGAAGCCGGACCTTCTCCGTCTTCGATGTGTCCCATGCCTGACCATACCGCCGCCAAAGGCCGGCAGCAAGGGAAAAGAGAACACAGACTCGTCTCGAGCGGTTCACGATGGGTTGGGCGACGGCGGAGAGTGTTCCGCCGCTTTCGCCTCGTGCGGCAGGGGACAGCGTTCTCGCCTCGCCCAGGCGGGCCGCGCGGTTAGGCGACCGGCAGGACTTGGTATCCCCGTAGGACGGATTTCCAATCCGTCCTACGGGTAGATCATTTCCTGCCACTCGCCTTAGAAGAGGTGCTGCTGGCGACTGGGTTCACTCAGCAGGCGGGCCAGGCGTCGCTGCGGCGCGCTGACGGGGTGCGCCGCCAACTCGGCCGGCTCCAGCCAGCGCCCTTGCTGATAGAAAACGGAGCAAAATACTCCGCCAAGAGGGGTTGCCTCGAAGCAGACCAGCGTGATGGCGAAGCGCGTCACCCCGTGGCGGATGGTGGTCAATTCCGGCCCCAACCGCCCGTCGAACCCTGTCAGCGCGCGGAGCAGCCGCACCGCCGCCTGCTCGTGCGTCTCGCCGTTCGTCAACTCTCCATGCGGGAACTCCCACATCCTCGCCCACCGGCCGCGGTCGGGGCGCTGGACCAGCAGCACGCGCGGTCCCTGTCGGAGCACGACGGCCGACTCCTGGACGGCGACGGCCTGGGGCGGCGGGGAGCGGAAAGGGATCGCCTCTTGCAGACCCAGCCGATGGGCGTGGCACTTCGTCCGCAGCGGACATTCGCCGCAGCGCGGTGCCGCCGGCGTGCAGACCAAGGCGCCCAGTTCCATCAACGCCTGGTTGAACTGCCCCACCCGCTGGCGCGGCAGCACCTCCTCCGCCGCCCGCCACAACCAGCCACGCAGCGGGGCGCGGTGCGGGTCCTCCGCCCGGCCGAACAGCCGGCAGAGCACGCGCTGACTGTTCGCCTCCAGGATCGGCAGGCGGCGGTCGAAGGCCTGCGACAGGATCGCGTTAACGGTGTAGCGGCCCATGCCTGGCACGCCGCGCAGCAATTCCGGATCGTTCGGAAAGGTCCCGCCGTGGGCGGCGACCAGATGTTGTGCCGCACGGTGCAGGTCGCGTGCCCGGCGATAGTAGCCAAGTCCCTCCCACAGGCGCAGGACCTCCTGCTCGTCGGCGGCGGCGAGCGCGGACAGCGTCGGGAACGCTTGCAGGAATCGCTCGAAATAGGGGACGACCGTGGTGACCTGCGTCTGCTGGAGCATCACCTCGCTGACCCAGATGCGGTAGGGGTTGCGGTCGCGTCGCCAGGGCAGCCGGCGCTGGCTCTGCGTGAACCAGTCCAGCAGGCGACGGGCGATCCAGCCGCGCAGGGCGGACGGCTCAGGCGGTTTCGGCACCGTGGCCGGTTGATGAGATTGCCCGGCAGAGTTGGCTTGGGCGGAAGGCGTCGAGGGGGGAGAGGCGCCGTCCTCCGCGGAATGGACGCCTCTGTCTTTGTCATTCTTCATCCGCGCGGCAGCTTCTCCACAAAGTAGTCCTCTCGCTCCGCGAGAGGTGGGCTCCTGATCGTAGTCCTCTCGCTCCGCGAGAGGTGGAGACGCCACCTCTCGCGGAGCGAGAGGACTACTTTCCCAAACCCGAGCAGATAGTTAGCGCGGTCGGCGCATGTACTTCTCGAGGATCGCCTTGGCGGCGCTGGAAGTGTTCGCCGACCCTGCCGGCTTGGGCTTCTCTTCCTCCTTCGGCTTGCCGTCGGCGCCCATTTCCGGGGGCACGGTCATCTCCATCACCGTGCTGCCCTCGGGAATCTCACCACTGCCGAGGTTGGTCGACGGGTTGTCGTCGTCTTTGAGGGAGAGCAGCATGGCGGCGATGTCCTCGTCGGCGCTGCCGCCAGCGGCCGCAGCGGCAGCGCCCTTGGCCGGGTCCGGGACGGGTGTCTTGTCCGCAGGGGCCTTGCCTGCCTCGGCCGGCCTGGCCTGGCCGGCGGGGGCCTTGGCCGGCGCGGTCGCCGGCTTCTTCGTCGGCGGCGGCGGCGTCGGTTTGTTGACGGGAGCGCTCGCCTCGACCTGCACGATGAAGAGCAACGGACCGACGCGGAGGCGATCGTCGTGGTGGACCTCGACCTCGCCCTTGATCGGCTGGTCGTTGACGAACGTTCCGTTGGTGCTGTCGAAGTCGCGGACGAAGATCTTGCCGTCGCGCTGGATCAGGGCGCAGTGTCGCTTGCTGATGGCGGCGCTGGCCGGACGGAGATGACACTGCGGGTCGCGGCCGATCAGGAACTGCTGCAGCCCAATCGGGAGGACTTTCCCTTCCTGCTTGCCGGGGGTCGAGACCACAAGACTCAACTTCATGGAGAACCTCGCTGCCTTGGACAGACAGTCTCGGACGCGGATCATCGCCCTGCGAGTCGGGGCGGATGAATCGAACCGAAATTCTCAAAGGTAAAGAGGGCGAAGGGAATGCACCTTCCACCACCACCGGGTCAGCGGGCTGATACCGGCGATAGAATGGGTGCAGAGTAGCATTGTACGCCCTGGGGGAGACAACGTGCAACCCAAAAGAGTAACAATCTTCTTACCCCTGGTAGGGCTTCTTCTTCTGGGGAACGGCTGCGGGCCAGCGTCGCGCCGCCAGCCGACGCCGGATGAGGCCAGGAAGTTCGACGGAGCGGCCTTGCGCGTCGCCTGCCCCGACGCGGTCAGTGCGGAGATCGTGCGTCGGTTCGCGCCCGGATGGGCTCACCGCGCCGGGGCGACGGTCGAAGTCGTCGAGCAGGGAGAAGGCCGGCGCGATGCCGACGTTTGGGTCCTGCCAGCGGCGGCGTTGCCCCGGCACGCGGCGGCCGGCTCACTCGTCCCCCTGCCCGAGTCGTTCCGCACCGACCGTGTTGTTGACTGGGTGGGCCTGCTGCCGCTGTACCGCGAGCAGCTGCTGGTCTGGGACCGGACACCCTATGCCCTGCCGCTGCGCGGCGATGCCCCCCTCTGCTTCTATCGCAGGGACTGGTTCCATGACAGGGAACGCCGGGAAGCGTACCGCAACCACCACGGCCGCGACCTTCAGCCCCCCGAAATCTGGGAGGACTACCTGCGGCTCGCCGAGTTCTTCCATCAGCAGGGCAAAGGCAAGGCGAGCCTACCGCCCTTGCCCGCTGACGATCGCAGCCTGGACGCCCTGTTCTACGCGGTTGCCGCTCCGCTCGCCCGCCGCGCTGTCCGCGAGGACGATCCCGGACAGCGGCCGCCTGACGAGGACCTCTTCGCCTTCCACTTCAATCTGAAGACGGGGGCATCGCGCCTGGCGACGCCCGGCTTCGTCGAGGCGCTGCGGCGGCTGAAGGCGTTGCAGGCGTACCGCCCGGCAAGGACATCGCCCCAGCCGTGGCGGGTGTTCCGTAACGGTGAGGCCGCCCTGTGCGTCGACGACTGTCGCCGCCTCGAGGAATTCCAGAAGCACGACTCGCCGGTGCGCGAGCGTGTCGGCGTCTGCGCCGTACCGGGAAGCGGCTTCTATTACACCTTCGCAGAGGGGAAAAAAAGTTCAGCCCCCGGCGGCCGCGTCAACCGCGTGCCGTATCTTGGCGCGGGGACGCTGGTCCTGGCCGTGCCCCGGTCGAGTCAGCAGCGAGAGGCGGCATTCGCCCTGGTCGCCGAACTGGGGGGACGCTTCGTGAGTCAGCAGGTCGTTCTGGAGCCGCGCTGGGGTGGCGGCATCGTGAGGTCCGCGCACCTCGAGCGAGAGCACTGGGACGCGTTCCGGCTCGATGGCGAGGCGTCGCGCGAGCTGCGCTCGGCCCTGCGCCAGACCTTTGAGCCGAACATCCGCAACCCGTTGGGGTGCCTGCGCGTGCCGGACGAGCGGCGCTTCGTCGAGGCACTGGTGAAGCAACTGCGGCGGGCGCTGGCGGCGAAGGAGGACGTCGGGGCGAGCGCGGCCCTGGCGGACGCGTCGGCGGCGTGGGAAAAGGTGATTGGGCAGCGCAAGGAAGAGCACTTGCGCGACTACCGGCTCAGCCTCGGTCTGCTCGCGAAGTGAAGGGCGAACGGCCGGCGTGAGCCGGCTGGTGCGCCACACTATCTCCGGCTTTGTGCTGCACCAGCCGGCTCACGCCGGCCGTTCGCCGGAGTTCGGGCGGCGAAAGTGCAGCGCCAGCACAAGAGCGGTGACGGCGAGCATGGCGACCGCCTGGACGCGCAGCACCAATGGCTCGCCCCAGCGGTCGGCGGCGGGACCGGCCAGCAGGTTGCCCAGGGGGTTAGCGCCGCTGAGCACCAGCGAATAGATGCCCATGATGCGGCCACGGTTGTCGTCGCCGGCGCTGAGCTGGAAGACGGCCTGGCTGGTCGCAAAGAACAGGATCAGCCCGGCGCCTACCAGGCCGCAACACGTCACCGCTGCAACGAGGTCGGGAGCCAGCGACAGTCCCAGCAGCGAGGACGCCGCAACCCCGACGCCTGCACCCAGGAACGCCCGCCGCCGTTGCATCGACCCGAACGACGCCACCAGAAGGGCGGCGGCCAGCGCCCCAACGCCGATGGCGCTCAACATGGCGCTGTAGGCGCCCTCGCCGGCATCCAGGTGGTTCCGCGCCAAAGCGGGCAGCAGTGCCAGCAGCGGCCAGCCGAACAGCGACATGGCAGCGGTCAAAGGGAGCAGAAGACTCAGGCCGGGGTGGGACGCGACGTAACGGAAGCCCGCCAGCAACGACAGTCCGCCGCGGGGTCGCGCGTCCACCGGCGGCGCCACGCGCATCCGCGCCAGCGCCGCCAGCACCGCAAGGTAACTCAGGGCGTTCAGCAAGAAACACGCCCCCGGCCCGCCGTGCAGCAACAGCCAGGCGCCCAGCGCCGGCCCTGCGGCGCGGGCGAGGTTGAACAGCAGCGAGTTCAGGGCGACCGCGTTGACCAGGTCCTCCTTGCCGACCATCTCGACCAGGAAGGCGAGGCGAGCGGGAAGATCGACGGCGTTGACCACTCCGCTGGCGGCTGCAATCACCAGCAGGTGCCAGACCGTCGCCGCCCCTGCGAAAGCGAGGCCGGCCAGCGCCAGCGCCAGCACCAGCAGGAGCGTCTGCGTCTGGAAGATCAGCGCCCGCCGCGGCAGCCGGTCCGCCAGCGCTCCACCCCAGGCGCCCAGCACGAAACCGGGGAGCAGCTGCGCCGCCGCCACCAGGGCAGGCCAGCGCGACGTGCCGGTCAGCTGAAAGGCCAGCCACATCAGCGCTGTCAGCTGCACCCACGAACCGACCACCGACACCATCTGGCCCAGGAAGAACAGGCGATAATTGCGGTGCCGCAAGGCGCGAAACGTCCCCCGCCGTCCCGCCGCGCAGCGCGGCAAGGCGGCACCGGGAAAGGCGACACCGACGCGGGAGTTGGTGCTCGGGACTGTTCCGTGTGCGGACATGCCCTCACCGTAGCCCGCCTCCTGGGCGTGTCAAGCCCGTTTTCCTCCTCCGCAGGTAGCCTGGTCCGGGCTTCTTCGGCCCTGTGCCGGGCTTGCACGCTGTGGGAAAGCCGGGGTGTCCTGGGCAACTTCCGCGATAGAATGAATCGCGCTGTCTGCGTGGGGCAAGTTTGTAACTGGCCCGCTTCGTCCGGGCAAGTTGGAAACGGGCGCAACCGGCCGCCCGCTCTGAAGGAAGTCGTTGCGCATCGGGTTGTTGCGACAACGAGGTTGTAAAAGGAGAGGGCCTGCGGTAGCAAGACAGGGAGCACTTCCGCCCCGTCTCGCCCCCGAG
>JACOUH010000445.1 GCA_016177925.1 Planctomycetota bacterium
CGCCAGGGTCAGGCGGGCGAGCGTGGGTTTCTTGAGAGTGCTCATGGAGGTCTCCTTTGCGACGGAGGTGCGTGGGGGATCCGTTTGCCCTGTCCGGTGCTCACTCGCTAACCGGGCGCTGGAGGAACAGGGGAACGGTCGTGTGTTTCAGAATCCGGGCACCGATGCTGCCCAGCAGCAAGCGGGACAGGCCGCTGCGGCCGTGCGTGGCCAGGGCAATCAGATCGACGGGGTGGTGAGCGTCCGGGGAACCCGCGCTGCCAGGGGTACGCTCAACGAAGGAGAGGATCGCTTCTGCCGGATCGGGGTCGAGGACGACGCAAGCGTGGACGGCGGAGGCCGCCAATTCGCCACGGAGCCGGACGGATACCCTGCGGAGGTAAGCGCGGGCCGCCTCCTGCTGACTGCTGATGACGGCGGCCTCGACCGGCACCGCCGCGGCGAAGGCCGGATCGGCCACCGGCACCGGGACGGGCTCGACCACCCGCAAGAGCGAGTATTCCGATCCCATGCAGGCGCCCAGGGGGGCAACCGCTGCCAGGATCTGCTCGGCCAGCGGCGAGCCGTCCAGGGCGACCAGGATGTGCCGGAAGACCGGCTCCGGCTCCCAGCACGGCGAAGCGTCCGAGGTATGCACCAGCAGCAGCGGCAGCGAGGTGCGGTGGACCAGGTCATCGGCGACATTGCCGAACCACCAGCGCGCCAGCCCCGTGCGGCCGTGGCTGCTCAGGACAATCAGGTCGGCCCCCGCTTTCGCGGCGTACTCCAGTAGCGCATCGGCCAGGACGCCCGCTTGCCTCCCTTCCTGGAGCTGCGTCGTAACCGCCAGGTCCGGCGCCCGGGCGACCACGCGGCCGGCAACCTCGGCGAGGTAGGCGCGCTCGCGCCCCTGTTCCTGAAGGTCCTGCGTCTCGTCGAGCAGGACCGGCCCCTCGACGGAGACGGTCGGGACGTGGACGGAAACGAGGTGGAGGGTCGCCCCGCTCCGCCGCGCCACGCTGACGGCGAGCGGCAGGGCCTGTTCGCCGAAGGGCGTCCCGTCCAGCGGCACCAGCAGAGTGCGGAACATTTTCGTCTCCTCACTCAAAAGAGAACCGATGAATTGTCCGCAAATAGCGTACCGGGAAATGATGAAGGACGAATGGAGGTTCGCCGCTTGCGGCTTCGCGTTCGCTTGTCCTGACGGGACGCAGCGAACGCTAAGCCGCAAGCGGCGAACCTGGGTCATTTCCCCTGTGCGTTTCGGCGCGCCGGGGGTCGGGACCGCACAGGGTCATTGCTCCGGCGCGGAGGGCGATTGATTGAGACGATTCTCAACGGACGTCCAGGCGTCGTTGACGACCTTCTGGGCGGCGCCGCGGATCAGTCCCTGCGGCACCGCCTTGAGCAGCCCGCCGAGACTCTTGACCTCCGCGACCCATTGCACGCGCGTGCCGGTCTCGTGCGGCGACAGGCTCACCGTGGCCTCGACCTCGCTCGACGTGCCGATGCCTTTGCTCACCAGTGCCAGGCGGAGGGACGACGGCGAGGCGACCTCCGCCACGCGCAGGGTCACCTCGAGCGTGCCGCGGACAAAGGCGAAGCCGGGCCGCAGGAGGCAGACCGCTTGCTCGGCGGACTGCTCGCGCACCTCGTGGACGTCGGGGATGCACTGCACCAGGAAGCGGGCATCGCTGAGCTTGGACCACACTGCCTCGGGTGTGTGGCGCGGGAACGCCTTCTCGCCTTCAAACCGCAGCATGATGGGCCCTCCTGTCGGGAGCCGGGACAGGACGAACCGATGACATGGCACAGTTATTCTATGAAATCCAAGACTCCTGCCCCCGGGTCCGCGAATCAGCGTTTGCGAGGACGCTGGGTTGCCAACCGCAAGACGAACGCGTCGTGTTCGGGGGAGTTGATCCCCTCCTGGAGCACGGCCAGCACGCGGGCCAGGTCGCCCCCCAACAGGGCAGCGGAATCCAGCCACAGCCCGGGGAACGCGGCGGACCGATACACGCCGTCCTCCGGCGCGGGCACGACCTTGAAGCGGCGGCGTGTGAGTCGGTGCCAGCGTACCTGACGCTCGTACATCAGCACGGCGAGATACTCCTGCACGCTGGCCTCCTGGTAGACTTCGAGCTTCTGGTGCAGGTCATAGGCCGTGCTCGAGAGACACACCTCCGCCAGGAACTCGGGAGCACCGCTCGCGTATTGTCCTTGGGAGGACGACTGTCCGCCGGCCTCCGGCACGATCCAGAGGGAAGTGTCTGGCTGGGGCGACTCTTCTTCCAGCATGAGCCAGGTCATGTTGTTTCCCGCATCACACCCCGCGGTATGCGCCAAGTAAGTTCCAAGCCAGGTAGCTACCCGGGTTTCCATTCTGGCGTGCTCGCGGCTCACTGGCGAAGGCATGTAAACGATTCCTCGAATCAGTTCCGCCCGCTTCAGCTGCGGCATTGCCTCCCAGCGGCGCAGGAACTCGTCACGACTGAGGAAATCTCCTGCCACCAGTTCCGGCACCACCTCTTCGACTGTGGACATTGCGTTCACCTCTACCGCGATTGTAGCACCCGCTCGCCGGGAAGTCAGCGGACCTCGTAGGTGATGCGGCCGTGCTTCTGACTGCGGCTGATGCGGTCGCTGGCGTACAGGCCCGCCAGCACGAACTCGACGCACGAGGCCCGCACCGCCTCGTTCTCGCTCGGGTTCACCTCGAACGCCTTCTCCCACGCCTTCGGCACACGCTTCAGCCGCTCCGCGTAGTGCTTCGACGGCAGGAGGTCGCCGACCTCGATCTTCACCCCCTTGCTGAAGACGTCCGCGATCTCGTTCAGCCCATGCTTGTCGACGTACTCCTCGAACACCGTCTTGATCGCTTCGGCAATGATCGCCTCCAGCACCTGCCGCTCCGACATTTGATGGCTGCCCATCATGTCCAGCTCCAGCTTGCCCAGTGACGACGAATAGAGATGCCCGAGGTCGCTGACGCGCGGCACCGCCGGCCGCTCGCCGAGGCGCACGCCGCGCTGGCGGGCGCTGGCGACCATGGTGCGATAGTTGGCGATCGAGAAGCGGGCGCTGACGCCGGACTGGTGGTCGACGTACTTCGACTGGCGAGCGCAGACGCTGATCTGCTCGATGACCTCCTTCATGAAGTATGGCACGATGACGGGGAATTCGCCGCCGAGGTCGATGTTCGCCTCCTGCTCCATGATCTCGATACCGGTGCCGCGCTCGCGCGGGTAGTGCGTCTGGACGAGCGAACCGATGCGATCTTTCAGCTGCGGGATGACCTTCCCGGAGCGGTTGAACGTTGCCGGGTTGGCACTGAAGAGGATCAGCACGTCGACGTCGAACTGGATCGGGTAGCCGCGGATCTGGACATCGCGCTCCTCGAGGATGTTGAACAGGCCGACCTGGACCAGTTCGTCCAGCTCGGGCACTTCATTCATGGCGAAGATGCCGCGGTGCATGCGCGGGATCAGGCCGAAGTGCAGCGCCTCCTCCGCCGACAGGCTGGCGCCGGCGGCGAGCTTGGCCGGGTCGATCTCGCCGATGACGTCGGCGAACTTGGTGCCGGGGGCGAGGCGCTCGGCATAACGCTGGGACCGTGGCCACCAGGCGATGCGGACCTTGTCGGGCGGCAGCTCGGTGACGAGACGTTTGCCGGCGGAGGTGATCGGTTTGAAGGGGTCCTCGTGGACGGGCAGCGACGGGTCGTCAAGGTAAGGAACGGCCTCATCGAGGAAGCGGGCGATCGAGCGCATCAGGCGGCTCTTGGCCTGGCCCTTCTCGCCGAGAAAAAGCAGGTCGTGGCCGGCAAGCAGGGCGAGGTTGATCTCGGGGATGACGGTGTCGTCGTAACCGATGATGCCCGGGAAGAGTTCCTCGCCCTTGTGAAGCATGCGGAGAAAGTTACTGCGGATCTCCTCCTTGACACTGCGTGAGTTCCAGCCGCTGTTGCGGAGGTCGTGGAGGGTGGACGGTCGAGCGCCTGCGGACATCTCTGATCCTTCTCCAAGGGACAGTGCGGGGGCGACAGCGCCCGGCGCCGGGTCGCTACGTCCATTGTAGAGGAGAGGGTCGGGGACCCGCCATCGCGCAGCAGAGGATCAAGGAGGCAACGAGAGTTGGTTTGCAAGCATGGAGTGATGCTGTCTACCCTGTGGAGCAGAGCCCTGAGCTGGTGTTGCGGGGGGCACCTGGGAGGCCTTCGGCGCCGGCCGAGGGGGCAACCTGCCGCCGGGTGGGGGCAGCGGTTACACGCCGCCCCTCCCACAGATCCGGACGGACCCAGTGAAGGCCTCCGGCTCGTCCGGCCACGGACTCGCCTGCGCTGTGCTCTCCGGCGGTGTTACGGGAACACGCCTTCAGGCTCTGCGTCCGGGGCCTGTTGCCCGCCGCCGGTCCCGTGTTCCGGGGTCCCCTTCCCTCCACGGGTCCCCGGCGCAGCGGTTCCCCCGCTTCCACGCTACGAGGGGACGTTCCGACGCCCTGAACGCCTTCTCGGCCAACTCCCTTGGTGGGGTCGAGGGGCCGATACCTCCCCGTGCGTCTGTGTTTGTACTCCCGTCAGGCCCGAACGCCGACCCGTGACCGGGTCGTAGCTCAAGGTAGCCAGAGCGCTGTCGGGCAGGGCCACCGTGCTCAGCTTGCCGCTGCTGAACGTGTTGGTGACGGTGGCCGCGCCGTCGGCACTTTGCCAGCGGGTCATCAGCCCGGAACTGTTGAAGGTACGGACGTCGCCGGTGACGCCG
>JACOUH010000446.1 GCA_016177925.1 Planctomycetota bacterium
AACGGGAGTCCCTGGCTTCCCCCCCTTCGTCCCCCGGAGCAGCGAGCACCCTTGCACGGTCGGCGGGATCTTGCAGCCGGCCAAGTCCAATAGGGTCGGCGCGACGTCCAACAGGTGCATGCCTTCCACCTCGCCTCTGATCGAAAGGCTGGGCGCAGCCAGGATGAAGACCCCGAACTGCGCGTGGTTGCAATCGTCGGGTCCCGTGTCGTTCTCCTGGACGTGCAAGCTTGGGTACCCAAGCCCTCCGATGGACCGCCAGTAAAGGCCCCCGAGCTGCACGATCAGATCGGGGGCGACATTCCGCACCTTCCTGTAGAGGTGCTGCGGCCGAAATGCGCGGGTTCCCATCACCCGACCCTGGTCGTCCGGCAGCGCTTCGAGGCGAGACGTGAGATCGTCCAGAAGGCTCTCGTACTCCGTCCGCGTTACGACCCCCTGCGGCTCTCGCCCTTTGACGTTCAGGAAGACTCGTGCGTAGTAGCCGCCCTCGCTCCAAACCTTGGTTCGGGCCCAGTCCACTCGGTCGACCGAAAACGGCGTGGGCTCGGAGGGATAGCCTCGAAGCGCGAGCAAGCCCTCTCGATACAGCCATTCGTTGACGCAAAAGCCGCCGTCCAGTCGCTGCGCCCCGTGGTCGGAAGCGACCAGCCGAATCGTATCTTCATCGAGAAGTTCCAGGGTCTTCCCGATTTCTTCGTCCAGATAGGCGTAGTAGTCCGGGATCACCGTCTCGTAGGGGTTATCGGGCACGTACTGCCGGTGGGTCGGGTCAAAGAATTTCCAGAATCCGTGGTGCATCCGATCCAGACCGATCTCGACGAACTGGAAGTAATCCCAGGGCACCGTGGCCATCAGATAACGGACCACTTCGAAATGCTTTCGGGTCATCTCGTAAATCTGATCGCGCAGCCACTCCTTGTCGTCAGTGCGAAACCCTTGGACGTCGACCGGGTACGTGCCCACGAGCCGCTCCAATTCGCGCTTCACGCTGGCTGGGTAGGTGAACTCGTTTCGATACGGATCGGGCGTGAGGAAGCAGCCGACGCTGACGCCGTTGACCTTCCGCGGCGGATAGCCGGGCGGGACGCCAATCACGACCGCACGCTTGCCCTCGACTGCGAGCCAGTCCCAGATGGCCGGCGTGTTGATCGACCGCGAATTCACGATTCCGAGCCCGTTGTACGAGTAGTCGGTCCTGTTGCGGAACCCGTAGACCCCGAGTGACCCCGGGTCTTGGCTCGTCGCCATGCACATCCACGCGGGCACGGTAATGGGAGGGATCACGCTCTCGAGCCGGCCGTAGCAACCCTGCGCCATAAGGTCACTGAGATGCGGCAGGCGGCTGTTCCTCAGGACGAGTTCCGGAGCGGCGCAGTCGAGACAGATCGCGAAGATCTTCATGCAGTTCGCGCCTCTCGCCTGAGTTGAAATCCCCGCGGCCGCAAGACACAAACGAGGCGAACCGCCGGGGTACCCTGACGTGTACGCGATGGCGACGGTCGCCGTCAATTAGGCGAATGGCGAGTTCCCGGGAGGGCGCTGAAAGCTCTGGGTACGACTAAAGTCGTACGACTGGATGCTAGCCAGGTCGGGAGCGCGTCGGTCTGACGGGGCCGCGGGGGCGGCGACCGGCATGGAGGGCCCACCAGTCATCGCTGAGCTTGAGGGCGCGCGTCAGCGGGTTCTTCACGCTGCTCCCGGCGCTCCTCCAGCCGGTGGAGGAGGTTCGGTCAGTTGCCAGAGGGCACCCAGGACCTCGGCTTCCTGCCTCCGGGTGAGCCACGCTTGCCCGGCCGCCAGGCAGCGGGCCGCCTTGAGGAGATGCTCAACGAGCGCATCTTCGGCTATGACACCCTGGCCGCCGTGGCAGACCACGTCCACTGCAAAGGCATCGTCGGGCCGCTCGGTAACGACCAGAATTCGGACCGGCGGATGCGCTCGGCGCAGGGCTGGTAGGAGCGGGAAGACTCCCCGAGATGGGATCTCGCGGTCCACCGAGACCACGGTGGGGCGGTGCGCCGTCACGGCAACCACAGCCTGGGCCCCCTCAGCCACCTGCGCGACGATTTGCACGTCGCGGGCAGTCTCGAGGCACCGCCGGGCCACTTCACCCCAACCGGCCGATCCCGCAGCCACGACCACCGCAATCGCCCCGCCCAGCCGCGGCCGGGCCCCGCCACGCCGGGGTGGCGGCGGGCCTCGTTCTACCCTCCGGGGACTCTCCAGGGGCTGCGGTGTCACGCCGACGGGGATCCTCGCCGCCTTTATGTAGGCAGGGACGAGGCCCGCGTCAATTAGACTGATGGCGCAACGGCAGGGGTCTGGGAGGGGCAGCGTTGTACGACCGGCGGCGTACGCCTCTGCGATCCAACCGCACGTGCCCGCCGAGGTGCGTCGAGCCCTCCTTTTTATGGAGCTAGGGGGTCATCCTACGCTCGGCAGGACGGTCCGGTTGAAGTGAGCGGCTAGCTGGGTGCGATCTCGCACCCCCAGTTTCTGCAAGACGCGAGTCAGGTGGGCTTTGACGGTGGCCTCGGTGATATCGAGGCGATCAGCGATCTCCCGGTTGCTCAGCCCGCTCGCCGCGTGCCGCGCGATCTCCTGTTCCCGGCGACTGAGCTGTTGAGTCAGAAGGGCCTCCGCGGAATCGGTCACGCCTGAGAGAGCGGCGAGTTTCGCTGCGACTCGGGCCACGGCGCTCCTTCGTGCCCAGATCTGCCCCTCGTGGACAACCCGGACCGCCTTGACCAGGTCCTCAGCCGTCGCGGTCTTGGGCAGGATTCCCCGGGCGCCCGATTCCAACGCCCGCACGGCCCAATCGTCATCGGGCTCCGCGGCCACGAGAATCACCCACGGTCGAGCGTCGTCGCGCCGCAGTTCCCTGCACAGAGCGAGAGTGCGCTCGCTCCGGCCGTCCCCTACTAAGATGTGTGGGGACGTCGTTCGCACCGCGTCACGGGCTGCAGTGGAATTCGCCTCCCCCGCCACGGCCAAAGAGGAATCCGCCGCGCAAATCCGCCGGAGACCTTCGCAGAACAGGCGGTCGTCGCTAACGAGCGTCACGCGGATCGAGGGAACGGCTGGCGTAACGACCGGCTCCCGTCTACGTTAGCGACCGCGCAGCGCGCATGCCGCTGCCCGACCCCGCGCAGGGTCCATCCCGTCAAGGCGCCACCGAGGCCGAGCCGCTCAACGTCTCGCCGCAGCGCTCTTCGTCAGCAAATCGACAGGAAAGAGTCGATCTCGCTGGAAGATGTGAGTGAGGAACGACGCGCCGCATAGTAGGGACGGAGCTAGGAGTTGTCAAGTGCAAAGTTTTGTCTGTCAAGGCGGCTAGTGGAGCGGAGATGCTGTGGGACCGACGGGGCTTACCCTGCGCTTGGTAGCTGCGTCCGGTGGTAATGGGCCGCGAGCTGGGTACGATCTCGCACTCCGAGCTTCTGGAAGATGTGTGTGAGGTGGGCTTTGACGGTGGCCTCGCTGATGCTCAAACGGTCGGCAATCTCCTGGTTGCTCAATCCACTCGCCACGTGCCGCGCGATCTCCTGCTCCCGTGGACTGAGCCGCTGAGCCAGGAGGGCTTCCGCGGCGTGCGTCATCCTCGAGAGGGTCGCCAACTTCGTTACCACCCGGGCTACGGTCTGTTTGCGCGCCCAGATCTGCCCCTCGTGGACGACACGAATCGCCTTGACAAGATCCTCTGCCGTCGCCGTCTTGGGCAAGATCCCTCGGGCTCCCGCCTCCAACGCGCGCACGGCCCAGTCGTCATCGGCCTCTGCGGCCACGAGAACCACCCACGGGCGCGTGTCTTCGCGCTGCAGCTCCTTGCAGAGGCCAAGTGCGCCATCGACCCGGGCGTCTGCCACCACGATGTGTGGGAGCGTGGTCCGGAGCACCTCGCGAACCACGCCAAGGTTCGCTTCCCCAACCACGGTCAGGGAGGGATCGGTCGCGCAGATGCGCCGCAGACCTTCGCAAAAGAGCCGGTCATCGCTCACAACGACGGCGCGGATCACGGGGGCGGCCGATGTCATGTTCACCTTTCGTGTACATATGCCTTACCGCGCACCGGACAAGCTTGTAGCAGACCCGCCAGACTTCATAACAGCGAGGAATACTGGGACTGTCAAGATGTAATGTCTTGCAATGCAAAGTTTTTCACGGGCCGCGGGCACCAAGCCACGCGAAGGCCCCGAAGGCGGCGCGACCAGGATCCGTAAGGCGGCGCCGACGAGGCGCGGTTTTTCGCCGCAGGGGTTATCAGGAATACGGTGTCGAGCTACCGAAGGCTGGACAGACGACCTTTGGGACTCATCGAGCCAAAGCGCCGCCTGAGTACGAGGACGAGGCTCCCCGGAAAGCCCGCCCGGGGGCAGGACATGGGCGTCCTATCGGCCCGGGGAGGCCGCGCCAGGCGGGATCGGAACGAGGATCGCCGTCGTCCGGTGATCGGGGACGAAGTACCGCCGCGCGACCTGCTGAAGGTCCGCCGCCGTGACGGCGCGGATCCGCGGGAGGAACTCGTCGCGCAGGCGCCAGCCGCCGACGAGCTCGTGGCGCCCCAGCGTCGAGGCGCGCGCGTAGACCGAGTCCTGCCGGAAGATGAAGGCCGACTCGATCTGGTTCTTGGCCCGCCTCCTGCCAAGGAATGTGGAGTTACCATACACCGCCAGCGAGTCCGGACGCGAGTCCCGCAGGCGCCTGCGCGCGGGCGGGCCGGCGGCCCGGCCCGGACCGATTGCTGCTACAATGGGCCCGGTCGCCGATGGACCCCGTTCTGAGCCGCTTCCACCCCGCCGTCCGCGCCTGGTTCAGCCGCCGCTTTCCGGGGCCGACGGAGCCGCAGCGGCACGGCTGGCCCGCCATCGCGGCGGGGCAGCACACGCTCATCACCGCCCCGACCGGGTCCGGCAAGACGCTTGCCGCCTTTCTCTGGACCCTCGGCGCCCTCGTCCAGGAGGCGGCGACCGGGACGCTGGCGGACCGGATCCACGTCGTCTACGTCT
>JACOUH010000447.1 GCA_016177925.1 Planctomycetota bacterium
GGTGCCGCTGACCAGGGCGTAACTGAAGGTGTCGCCAGCGTCCGGGTCCGTGGTGCTGAAGGCGCCAACGACCGTGCCGGTCGGCTGGTTCTCGGCCACGCTGGCGTTGGACAGGGCGATGTCCGTGGGCGGCTGATTCAGGCACTTGCCCGCGCTGCCGGCGTGGACGATGGCCTGGATCTCGGCGCCGGTAAGCGCCCGGTTGTAGATCGCCAGCTCGTCGATGAGGCCGGCAAAGTTCTCCCGCACGACGCCATCGCTCGTGACACCCCCTCCGATCAGGAAATCGGTGATACTGGCGTCGATGAACTGGTTCGGTCCCACGGACAGGCTGGCGTCCAGGGCGCCGTTGAAGTACAGCCGGACGGCGCCTGTACTGCTGTCATACGTGGCGGCGACGTGCACCCATGTCCCCAGCGGAATGCTCGTCGTGCCCGACAGGTCCCCGCCATCGTTGTGGACATCGCGCGACAGCTCAATGCGGAGTTTGTCGCTGGAATTGTGGTCCTTGAAGATGTACGACCAGTCGCGGGTATTGTCGTTCCACTTGCTGGCGATGACATGCGGCCCCTCGGTGGACGTGGTGTTGATCCACGCCTCGATGGTCAGCCCGTCGCGTGGGTTCAGCGCCGGATCATTGGGAATGCGGATGTAATCCTCGACGCCGTCGAACTGAAACGCCTGTCCCACGCGGCCGGGGGCGAAGGTCACGCCGTTCATCAGGATGCCGTCATGCCCGCCCGTGCGGTCGGTCGCGTCCCCCTCGCCGGACCACCAGGCGATCAGGCCAGTGGGAGCCGAGACGCATTCGGTGTCTTCGATGACGGTCACTGCATGGCCGGTCTCGCTGCCAACGTAGATCCGGCTCAGGCCCGGCACCAGGCCGATGGAGGCGGGTCCGGAGCTGACCGGCACACTGGCAACGACCCTGTTGGTCGCGCCGTCGATGACCGAGACGGTGTTACTGTCGTGGTTGGCGACGTAAATATGATCGGTCACCGGGTTGACGGCCACGCCGAGGGGCGTCGTCCCGACAGGGATGGTGGCCAGCACGCTGTCCTCGGTGGGGCTTCCCGGCGTGCCGTCCACCACACTCACGGTGTTGGCGAAGGAGGAGTTGGTGATGTACAGGTGGTGGTTGCCCGGATCGACCGCCACGAAGGCAGCACCGAGTGGCACCGTGGTCAGGACCGTGTCGCTGGCGCCGTCGATGATGATGAGGTCGCCGCTCCGGTTGGTCAGGTAGATCCGGTTGGTGCCGGAATCGACGGCGAGATCCAGCAAGTCATGGGCCACCGGTGCGGGGATGGTCACCGTGTCCACGAAGGTGTTGGTCGTCAGGTCCATGACGGCGACGTCGTTGTAGCTGGCCCGGACGACGTAAAGCCGGCGCGCCACCGGGTTGACCGCCAGGTCCCCGATGTAGCCTCCACCCAGAATGTCGCGCTCGGTCAGCACGCTGGCCGTGACGCCATCAAACACGCGCACTTTGCCGTCGAATTGCTGGGCGACGTAGACGCGATGTGTCACAGGGTCAACGTCCATGCCCGTGTGAAACCCCCGTGTCGGGACCGTGCTCAACACCGCGTCGGTGGCCGCATCGACGACAGCGATGGCAGGCACATCCTCCTCGGCGACGAAGACGCGCTGGAGCACAGGATCGGTGGCGAGCACACCCGCCCGGCTCGAGCCGAAGGAAATGGTGTCGATGACCGTGGGCGACAGCACTGTGCGGTCCTCGAGGACGTCGAAGGACAGGCGCCGCGGGGCCGTCTTCTTCCGGGACATCTTTTTCCGCTGAAACAGGGAGAACATGGCGAGAATCTCGTCAACGGGTCCGTCGTGCGGTGGGCCGCCCAACGCGGGACCGGCCGCTTCCCATGACTAACCGGCGTGTCCTCGGGAAAAACTGACAGCGAAAAGCGAAAAACCGCCAGCGGCCTGACGGAAAGGAGTGTCGGGCCGCCGGCGGCTGCCGCGCGGGCTGCGAACGGCTACCAGCCCAGGTCGATTTCCGTCAGGTGGCGCTGCACTCCTGGGAGATCGCACACGGTGACGCTGCCGTCGGTGTGGCCCAAAGCCCAGCGCGTGCCGTCGGCGCTGAAGGGCCCGGTGTGGACCGCGCTGTCGATGCCAACCATGAACAGTTGCTTTCCATCCTGGCGGCGAACCAGGGTCAGGCCAGGCTGGTGAGAGGGCAGGCTGCCGACCCAGTGTTTCGCCCCGGGGCCAAGGCTGCGCGTCACGTAGGGGAGGACGCCCCTCACTTCCCCAGACGGCACGTCCACGAGCGTCGCCTGGGCTCCATTCGTCGGTTGGTAGGCCAATATCTTGCCTGTCACATCCAGATACAGGCCAATCTCAGAGTCCGTCCTGTCCACGGGGAGAATTCCCACTTCCTTCCCGGTAGTGCCGTCGTAGATGCGGACGGTCCGACGTTTGCCGTCCGGGCCTCCCTCCCCTGCGGCCACAATGGAACTCCCGTCCGGGGAAATTACCGCACCAGAGATGTACTTATTGAACTCCTTGATCTCGGCGAGCCGTTTGATCTGTTTCGGGCGGGTCAGGTGGCGGATACGGCAGACACGCGGATGTTCACGCCAGGGGACTGCTCCGACGGGCGGCAGGCCGGACGCAGTTTCTATGCGGAACAGCACCAGTTCGTCTTTCGAGCGAAATGCCAGCCGATCCGCAAGGCCGTGAGGCAGGTCCCACGAGCCCAGCTCTTCCCCCGACTGGACCTCCCACAACTTGGCCTGCCTGCCCGTGACAAAGGCAAAACGGCCGCCGTCCGGGCTAAAGCACAAGTCGGCGTTATCGGCGAACAGGCCTTGGGGGACCTCGAGGACATGAAGGAGGCGATTCGCTTTGCTATCCCAGAGGGCCACCTGCCAGTTGTGGGACAGGGCCGCCACCCAGCGGCCGTTGGGGGAGAAGCGGACCTGAGCAATCTGGCCGACCAGGCCGCGCAGCGTCTGCATCCCGCGCCCGAGGTCCAACTCGTAGACCACGACCGCGCTCTGTTCGGCAGCGACATGCTCCGAGCTGACGGCCAGGCGGCGCCCGTCTGGGGAGAATGCCACGCCCGTGGCATAGTCATGCTGCCGACTCCCCGTAAGAAGCAACCGGCCTGTGGCAGCGTCCCACAGGTTCACCGTGTCTCTGCCCGCCGAGGCCAGCGTCATGCCGTCGGGGCTGAAGGCCAGAGTGTACACATCCCAGTAGGAGCCGCTGCTGCGGCTTGTTACCTGACGAGTTCGGAGGTCCCAGACGGTTACTGTTCCGCCCGCCTGTCCAGACGCCAACAGCCAGGACGCGGTGGGCCCATCGTCCGGGCGTGCCTCCGGACGGTGAAGATTCCGGCCGAAGGCGAAGGCGTGGATCTCCGTCTGGCCGGAACGCAGCGGTTCCAGTTCCTTCCCCTTCGTCAGCGCCCAGAAACGGATACGGCCCTCCTCGTCGCCCGCGGCCAGAAGCGCACCGTCCGGCGAGAGCGCCAGGGCGGTCGCCTTCGCCTCGGCTTCCACGAGGAGCTTGCCCGTGCCGGCGTCCCAGGCGGCGAGGTGTCCCTCGACGAGGTTTCCCTGTTTATCGACTGCGGTTGTCGCCGCCGCGACGAAGGTTCCGTCGCCCGTCATGGCCAGCTGCATCGAATTCAGGGCCGTGGCCGGTTCCGGCTTTCCCCTGGGAGGAATCTGGAATTCCCGGATTGGACGCCCCTTGCCCAGGTCCCACAAGCGCACCGACCACCGGTCCTTCGGATTGGCGACGAGTTGCAGCGGCGTTCCGTCGGCCCGGAAAGCGACGGGCCCCTGGCCGCCCTGCTCGAAGCGAATCTCTTCGTCCCGCCCGCTCTCCCAGAGGCTGGCTGTTCCCTTCTTCGGAGCGCCCATCAGCAGTCGCTTGCCCTCGCGATCCCAGGCAAGCGCAGAGGCACCGTGACGCAGGTGCTTGCGGGGACGGGCATCGGGGCCGGCCAGGGTAGCGACGGCCTGGCTTTGCAACACACTGTCCGTGCGAAACTCGGCGATCTGGCGCACGAGGTCCCAGGCATTGTCTCGCCAGCCGACGGTGTGGGGGGTGGTTCGCCTCTGCTGGAGTTCCAACAACAAAGTCTGACGCCGGCTCTCCCGTTCGCGCTGCTCGGCGGCTCGCCTCTCGCCCACCTGCCAGAGAATCCCTCCTGCGCCAAGACCCAGCACCACCAGTAAGGTCATGACGAGGGCAATGGCCCAGCCCGGGTTGCGCAAGGTCCACAGCCACACCCGACGTGGGACGCGCGCCGGGCGAGCGATGGTCGGCTCGTGCCGCAGCCAGCGGCGCAGGTCTTCGGCGAACGCGCCGGCCGTTGGGTAGCGCTGGTTGGGGGCCTTGCGCAGGGCCTTGCGGCAGATCGCCTCCAGGTCGTGCGGGACGTTGGCCACCAGCCGGCGCGGGGCGGTCGGCTCCCCGGTCCGGATCTTTGCACACAGCTCCAGGACGCCGGGGGCCTCGAACGCCCGGCTCAGCGTCACCAGCTCATACAGGGTCGCCCCCAGGCCCCACACGTCCGTACGGACATCGACCTTGCCCTCCAGCTGCTCCGGAGACATGTATTCCACCGTCCCGAGCACGCCGCTGGCGGTTGCCGGCTCCGGGCTCCGCAACTCCTTCCTCGGCTCGCCCGGGGCCACCACCTCGCGCACGAAAGCCGCCAGCCCGAAGTCGATAAGCCAGCACTGCCCCTGCCGGTCCACCATGAGGTTCGACGGCTTCAGGTCGCGATGCAGGACGCCGTCGCCGTGGGCGTGCTGCACCGCCTCGGCCGCATCCGCCATCACCGCCGCCACCGAGCGGAAGTACGCCGGCGACAGCCGCAACGGAGGCGATTCCTGCGCCCCTCCGGCAGGATGCTCCTCCCCTCGGGGCTCGATGGTGGCCGGCACCTCCTCGCCCTCCTTCACCGCGTCCCCGCTGGCCGGCGCTACCTGGACGGCCAGCTCAGCCAGCGTCGGCGTCCGGTCCCCCGCCTGCGTCGAGTCGAGCTGCTGGGCGGTCCGCACGACGTGATGCAGGGCGGACCCCTCAATGTACGGCATGACGAAATACTGCAACCGCCCCTCCTCGCCCGCGAAGTGGATGGGCACGATGTGGGTCTGGTGCAGCCGGGCCAGCACCTTCTGCTCGCGCAAGAAGCGCTCGCGAGCCTGCCCCGAGACCCGGCCGCGGCGGATGACCTTGATGGCCACGCGGCGGCCCAAGTGCTCCTGTACCGCCTCGTAGACTTCCCCCATCCCGCCGCGAGCCACCAGCCGCACGATGCGGAAGTCTCCCAGCCGCTGGGGGACGGACTCGCCGAACGCTTCGCGCGTGTCGTCGATGGCATCGTGCATCTGGAGAAAGCCCGCGAACTCCTCGGCACGATCGGGGTAACGGCGAACGTACTCCTCGAGGACGACGCTTCCTCGTTTCTCCAGTTCGGCCATGAACTCGACCAGGATCTGATCGTTGGGGTCTTGCGTCGAGGAAGGGCTGCTCATTGGTCATGACTCCTTGGCAGATTGAATTGTTCCCACAAACGCTTCAGTCGTTTCAAGGCGCGCACATAGCGGAGCGTCGCGGCCGATTCCTTGATGCCGAGCACGCGGGCGGCCTCCGGGAAGGTGAGCTGATCGGAGTGGCGCATCCACAGGATCTCGCGGTCGGACTCCTTGAGCAGGTCCACCGCCTGGCGCACCTTCTGCCGCAGCTCTTCCCGGCCCGCCGCCTCGCTTGGGCTCGTCCCCGGACAGACCAGGCCCAGGCCGAGCTGGACGGAGGACGCCTCGGGCCAGGGCATCTGCCGGTGCAGGTCGCGTCCCGCGCGCGTCTCGCGTCGCCAGGCCTCGATCAGGCAGTCCAGCGTGATCCGGTAGAGCCAGGCATAGGCCGTGAGGTCCGTTTGCTCGCGAAACCGGCCCCAGCGACGACGGGCTTGCAGGAAGGCCTCGGTGAGGATGTCTTCCGCCCCGACGCGCGCCGCCAGCGCGGGGTCCATCCGGCGCTGGACCATCGCCAGGAGCCTCGGCCGATACTCCTCGAAGAGTCTTCCCAGCAAGGCCAGGTCCGCGATCGAAGACGACATGCCATGCTCCGCTCAGCGCTCTCGGGGACCGCGCGCCGTACGGCCTCCCGGAGTATAACCGGCAAGCGTAGGCCACACCCTTACACGCCCGCAACTGTTTTCCGGATCGCGCAGAGGCCTTGTCGAAGGGACGCCGGACTGGAACACGTTCTTCGACCTGGCGAGGGAGGTCGACAGTCTGCCGACCGACGTGCGCCACATGGCCCGGCGGCCGATGGTGCCCGCCCTGTTGCGCACCATCGACAACCGGCAGCTTACCGACGAGGAGTATGGAGAGATTGATCCGCGACATCCAGGAGGACCGCCGCGGCTGAGACGGACTCGGCTTGGGGGCATCCCTGCCTGCTTCTTTCTCTTGGCCCCTGCTCCTCTCCCTACAATCAAGGGGAACGACCCTCGTCAGTTCATGGAGGCAGCCTGTCATGGCCCTGACCTTCGATGCCACCTTAAAGGATATGGGCCGGCAGAGCCCGCAAGGCTTTCTGACTGCTTTTGATCGGCCGCCGGCCGTCCCGGTGAAGCCGCTCAACGTGGATTTATCCACCCTGACGACCGCAGCCGACCTGGTCCTGGGACTGGGCGAACCCCTGGAAGAGATCGTCCACATCGACTTCCAATCGAGTGCCGCGGCCTGGAAGCACGCCGACCTGATGGTGTACAACGCCCTGCTCTTTGCCCACTACCACGTCCCCGTGCATACCATTGTGCTGCTCCTGCGTCCGGAAGCGGCGCACGCGAACCTGAATGGCGTCGTCGGCTACGCGCCGCGGTCGGGGCGTGGTAGCATGCACTTCAGCTATCAGGTCGTCCGCGTCTGGGAAGTCCCTGCCGAGGAGTTGCTGGCTGCGGGCCCGGGCGTGGCACCGTTGGCCATGCTCGGCCGATTGCCCGAGGGCCTCTCGCTGGAGGCCGGTCTGGCGGCCGTGGCTCAGCAAGTCGTCGCACGATTGGAGAAGGAAGTCCCGCCCGATCGGGTGAAGACGCTGTTGACCGATGCCCTGCTGCTGACGGGCCTGCGTGTCCGGCGCGACGTGGCGGCGAAGATTTTTCGAGGAGTCCGAGCGATGCAAGAATCCGACACTTACCTGATGATCCTCGACGAAGGGGCGGCGAAGACGCTCAAGGAGATGATCCTGCTCCAGGGCGAAGACCAGGTTAGTGCGCCCGACGAAGCCGTTAAAGCGCGGCTGAACGGCATCACGGACCTGGACCGCCTGAAGCGCATGTTAAGCAAGACCCCCAAAGCCGCGAGCTGGCAGGAGATTCTGGATACGCCTTGACCGGGACAAAGGAAGGGAGTTCCCAGAGGCCCTTCAAGATTTCCGACTTTGCAGCCGTCGCCGTCAGACGCGCTCGACACGATACTGGTGGTTCGGGGCCAGCAGCAGGACCTCGTTCCGCTGCCGGCTGAAGATCACGTCGAAGTTGTTGAGGACGTCGCGGCCGAGGATGCTCAGGTCGGTGGCCGCGGGATCGGTGAAGGCAGCAAACTCACCCCGAAGGTGGACCGGCCCGCCGTCGTCCCGGGTCAACTCCAGGACCGTCCGGACCAAGACGATCCCGCTCATTCCGCCAACGCCCTGCAAGGCACTGCTACCAGGGGACGCGTTGGTGGGGAAGCTGAGCTTGGACAGGAGGTCCGCGCTGAAGACGGTGCGGTCAGCGCAGCTATCGACCAGGAAGAACTCGACAAAGTACGAGCCGTCGGCTGCCTCGACTTTGATCTTCAGGGCGGGACGGGTCACGCCGTCGTCGCAGACCCGCTACTCACCGGCAATGAGCATAGAGCCGCGGCCCTCCCTCGGGGAAGACGTACTGGCTGATGGCGCCGTCATCGTCGGGGTGGGCGGCGCGGGCCAGCCTCCAGGCTTCCTCTGGTGTGTCGGCGAGGAACGCTTCCTGCCCGGCGACGGCGACGAACTTGCCGCGAGCTTGCGGCAGGAGGTCGGGCCAGTGCGCTTGCAGCCATTCGCTGTTGCGCCTGGCGCGCTCGTCCTGAGCCCGGGAGCGTGCGACGACCCCCAGATCGTTGACTTCTTCGATGATGAACGGGGGCTCCTTCATGGGTTGACCCTTCCTACGGTTGTCGCTGGACGCCATCATCGTACTTTCACTGGCGGAACTCCACAAGTGGGTTGCGCACGACCCCTGCCGCCTTGTGCGGCAGGTGAAGCAGTTCGCCAGGCTAGAACGGGCGACTTTACCTATCCCTTTCTTGACTTCTTCGACCCCTGCCGCCTTGTGCGGCAGGTGAAGCAGTTCGGAGGCTGGCGGCGCGACCCCGCTAGCCGTCGAACTCCTTCACCTGCCGCACAAGGCGGCAGGGGTCGCGGAAACGAAGAAGCAACCCTTGGGGGCACGCCTGTTAGCCTCCGAACTGCTTCACCTGCCGCACAAGGCGGCAGGGGTCGTGCCCAACCCAAGCGTGAACCGCTCGAGACCATCCCTGCAACCGATCGTGGAGTTGATGGCCGAAAAGACGGCCGTCCCGCTTCGCCTTGCTTGCGGAACGGGTGGGAAGAGGCTACGGTAACCCTCATGATCCTCATTCGCTTTCCTGATGCCGCGTCGGAACGCCGGGTCCTGGGTTACCTGGCCGGGCGGTTTTCGTTCAAAAGTTGGACGAGCGGAGAGACACTCGTTCCGGAAGCGGCCCTGCCTGCGCTGACGGTGGAAGGAATCCGTTTTAGCGTCGAAGGTCCAGCGACCTATGAGCAGCTCGTCCCGCCGCTTGGAAATGCTGCTTCCCGTGTAGGTTAACTACTCCTGCAGCGCCACCCGCACAAAAAAGTCACCCCTTGATTGTACCCGAGACGATGTTATCATGACTGATAACAGGCGCGTTTCGCCTTGAGTTTTCCGCCCTTACAGTTCGGGAGGCCAAGGACAATGAATAACTTCGGAACGTTCTTGAAGGAGCTTCGTGTGCGGGCAGGTTTTGGCCTGCGGACGTTCGCCGACATGATCGATATGCCGCCGTCGAACCTGAGCGCCGTGGAGCATGGCCGGCGCAAGCCACCGTCCGACGCCGACCAGCTCCGCGAAATGGCGCGCCACCTGGGCCTTGTCGACGGGACGCCGGACTGGAACACGTTCTTCGACCTGGCGAGGGAAGCCGACAGTCTCCCGGCGGACGTGCGCCACATGGCCCGGCGGCCACTGGTCCCCGCCCTGTTGCGCACCATCGACAACCGGCAGCTTACCGATGAGGAGATGGAGAAGCTGATTCGGGACATCCAGGAGGACCGCCGCAGCTGAGAAGGACTCGGCTTGGTGGCATCCCTTTCAGCTTCGTTCTCTTGGCCCTACTCCTCTCCGGTAAACGAAGAGGAACGCCCCTCGTCGCCCCTTGAGGGAGCCGGTCATGGCGATGACCTTCGATGCCACCTTGAAGGACATGGGCCGCCAGAGCCCGCAAGCCTTTCTGAGTGCGTTTGATCGACCGCCGGCCGTCCCGGTCAAGCTGCTCAACGTGGACCTGTCCACCGTGACGACCGCGGCCGACCTGGTGCTGGGGCTGGGCGAACCTCTGCAAGAGATCGTCCACATGGACTTTCAATCCAGCGCCGCGGCCTGGAAGCACGCCGACGTGATGGTGTACAACGCACTGCTCTTCGCGAACCACCATGTGCCCGTGCATACCATCGTGCTGCTGCTGCGTCCGGAAGCAGCGCACGCGAATATGAACGGCGTCATCGACTACGCGCCGCGGCCGGGCAGTGGTAGGATGCACTTTAGTTATCAACTCGTCCGCGTCTGGGAACTGCCTGCCGCGGAACTGCTGGCCGCGGACCCGAATGTGGCACCGCTGGCCCTGCTCGGCCGTTTACCCGAGGGTCAATCGCTGGAGGAAGGGCTGGCAAGCGTTGCTCAGCAACTCGTCGCCCGCCTGGAGAAGGAAGTCCCGCCCGATCGGGTGAAGACCCTGCTGACGGACGCCCTTCTGCTGACGGGGCTGCGAGTCCGGCGCGACGTGGCGGCGAGGATTTTTCGAGGAATTCGAGCGATGCAAGAATCCGATACCTACCTGATGATTCTCGACGAAGGACAGGAGAAGGCGCTCCGCGAGGTGGTTCTGTTCCTGGGCGAAGACCAGGTTGGCGCGCCGGACGAATCCGTCAAAGAGCGGCTGAACGGGGTCACGGACCTGGACCGCCTGAAGCGCATGATACGCAAGGCCCCCAAAGCCGCGAACTGGCAGGAAATCCTGGACACGCCTTGACCGGGACAAGGGACAGCAGCGGTATCTCCTCCACGCGGGGAGTGTTCTGGCCGCTGCCTCCTGCGCGGAACGGCTCGGGCCGCTGCGCGAGATCCTGGGAAGGGCTCAAGAAGCCGACCTGTGGCCAGCGTGCCTGCCAGCATGCCAAGGGGAGGAGCCAGTTGGCACGCTGGTTTGAAAAGTGCAACTCCTTCTTATCCTGGCACTTGCGACTTTGTACTTGGAGTGCGTGCCAGCGTGCCACCGTCTCCGGGGCCCTGTGACACAGGAAGGACGTGCCTCCTCCCGGCAGCCGATAGCGGTCAGTCGTCGCGCTCCAGCCGAGCGAGTTCGACGGCAAGCTCCGAGGAGGTGAGGTCGGAGAGCATGTCCTTGACCGGCCCCCTCAAGTCCGCGAAATACCAATCCTGGCCCTTCTGTCCCTTGAGGACGTCGACGGCATCGTCGTCCGTCACACGTGCGAAGAGGTAGTCGAGGAGAGCGTGCGTCCGGTTGGTGCGTCTGTGGATAGACGTTGAACATGAAACAAACGCTCACCCAGGGGGGATATAGCTAATATGCCAATGCGGACCATGCCCTGGTTCGTGATCGTTGATGATCCCCCCAAAGGCTTCAATGAGCCGACGGATGGTATCCGCGTCACTTTGCGGGATAGAGATGTCGATAGCATAGCCAGCGAGATGCCTTGACACGAAGTGCCCGTCTTTCAAAGCCTGAACAATAATACTCTCAAAGACGCCGATCGCGTCATTGTAAACCTGGGATTTCAGCGGACTGTCATGCCCTTGGAGGATTTCGCTGCGGGTAGGGCCGTTGGGGGCAATCGGTGCGTCGAGATACTTCAGCATCTCTACGGCGTAATCGGCATTGTGGTACGTTTCGAGGAAGCCTTGGGGAGCATTGACAGCCTGTTCGAGCATCAACGATGCTTGCTTCTCGATGGTTCGTTGGGAACTGTTGACGTTGATATGTGCGTTCGGGAAGGTTGCCTGGAGGTACGTCCCGAGAATGTCAGCGGATCCGGGGTAGACCAAGGTAACGTTGTTCTTCTCATTCGACTCCTGGATGACACCATTCGGGGACAAACCACTTGCGGGGTCTGCCACTACCAGCAGATAGGGCTGCGAGGTGGTCGTAGGAAGAGCGGAGAAGGTAAAGGTTCCAGGCGCTTGCGGGTTCGTCGGGCTGGGGGTGATGGTCTGCGTGTCGATGAGGATGTCTGACGCATCGAAGATTACATCCGCAGATCGGTAGAGGCCTGCCTGGAAAGGCCCCGGATTGCCTGTCGTGTCATACGTGAACTGCACGCTGGAGCCAGAAGCAAGCTTGGCCGACTGCATGGCGATGTCCGGCAGCAGGATCGATGCGGTGTTGTTGTCCTCGTTGGACTCGGTGATGGAGTTGCTCGGATCGGCGACCACGAGCAGGTAGGGGAGGGCGGGATCAGACGCGAGGTTCGTGGGCAGCTGGAAGGTGCCGGGGGTCTGCGGGTTCGTCGGGCTTGGGGTGAGGGTCTGGGTGCTGAGCAGATCCGCCGGGTTGTAGGTGATCCCATCCGTGGACCGATAGAGGCCCACCTCGAACGTCCCCGGATTGCCTGTCGTCTCATACGTGAACTGCACCGTGTTCCCGGCCTGAAGCTGGGCCGACTGCATGGCGATGTCGGTTGCACCCTGGGTGAAGGTAAAGCTCGTCAACTCGGCGATGCAGTTCCCGAAGCTGGTCCCGTCGCCCAAGTACAGAATGTTGGAGCCCCCAGCGGAAGGCTGCGGGGCCACGCTCGTGAGCAGGTTGCCGTCCACGTACACGGTGAATCGTTGACCGGGGATGCCTTCCAGTCGATACGTGTGAAACTGCGTTGCATCGAGGGCGAAGGTGCTGAACGAAGTCCCTCCGTACACGACAACTTGGACTTTGTTAAGGGCGATTTGATAGAACTCGTTGTTGATCCTCGCCAGGACGTCGTAGATCCCAGGGCTCTCCGTGCCGAATGTCGGTTCAGTAGCCAGCACGCGCACGCGGGCTTCAATCGCGAATGGCTCTGAGGAAGCGCCGATGGTCCGGTTCTCGTAGTGCGGAATGGCCTGGCCGTAGCCAAGGTCGTTGAGGGCCAGTTTCGTCCCGTCGGCCGAGAAAACGCTTTCGGGGACATTCGCGTAACCGGGCGAAATGCTATGGCCATTGACATAAGTCCAGCCCTGAGCGCTGGGGAGCGAGTCGAAACCCAGTGTCACGGTGGACAGCAGCGACCGATCTTCCAGCGCCTCCAGGAAGGGCTTGAACGATTGCGAGGTGCGACGGGTCGTCTTGCGAGCGGGCTTGGTGCGGCGAAACAGAGAGAACATCGTGACGACCCCCGGCTGTGCGTGTGCGGCTGAAGCTGTTTCAGAGTGGACCGCTCCTGGACCGTTCGGTCTCGGATGGATCGCGGCTCACTCCTCTTCCCAGAACTAACCGATTTGCCGAGGCGAATCCTTACAGCCCGTTGCAAGTTTTCCGCGGTTCTCGGCCGCTCCTACCAACCGAGGCCCACTTCGGTCAGACGGCGCTGGACTTCGTTGAGATCGCAGACCGTCACGGTGCCGTCACCGTTTCCCCAGATCAGAAGGCTGCCGTCGTGATTGAATGTCTGGGAGCGAATGTTCAGAGACAACGCGTCCGCGGCCAGCACGACAAGTGCCTGGCCGGTCTTCCGTCGCTTCAGTACGATTCCCTCGTTTTCGTGCCGATTCGCGATCGAATGGAAAGTCTGCTCATGGACGGCGAGTACCTCGGCCCCTGGCCCCAGGCTCGCTCCATGAGGCAACTCGGCCAGAATTCTGCCGGTGGTCACGTCTACCAGCACATTCGTCTGCCCCTCGGTCAAGGCCATGAGGACCAGCTTTCCGGTGGGGTCGGTCGGGGAGAGAGCACCCCCCTGGTCGTTTCGATCTACTGAAACTTCCCAGCGTTTTTCTCCCGTCAATCCGTCGAACACCTGAATGCTGCGTTGTGCTTTCTGGGGATCGTCGCTCAGGGCGTCAACGATGAAATGACTGCCATCAGGCGAGGCCAGAATCTGGATGACACGCGGGCTGAACTCACCGATTTCCTTGATCGGGTTCTTGAGCGCATCGGGTGCCTTGAGATCGCGAAGCCGACACACCCATGTTTCATCCTTATTGCCCTTGGCTGGCACCACCCTCTCCGCCCGCATCAGAAGCAATTTGCCTTTTGGATGGAAAACCATCCTGTCCGCCAATCCTGGCGGCACATCCCACCTTTTTTCGACCGCGCCGGTTTTCAGGTCCCAGAGCACGGCCTGCTCCGACACGGAAAAAGCGAAGTGCCGATTGTCCATGCTGAAGGCCAGGGCCGCATTGTCCGCGGACTCGCCCGGGGGCGCATCCAGGACACGCAGCAATTGACCGCTCTTCACGTTCCAGATACCGACCTGCCAGTCCATCGCCAGGGCGGCCAGCAAGGTTCCATCCTGAGACAGTTGAACCTGAGCGACCTGGCTGCTCAGGCCGCGGAAGGTCCGGATGCCACGGCCATTGTCCAGTTCCCACATATGGACTCGTCCGGGGACCCAGAACGTTAGACCGCCCGAGGCAAGTTGCCTACCATCGCGGGAAAAGGCCAGGGCCGTGGTGTAGTTGCTCGCGTCCAGATCGAGCAAGTCTCTCCCCCTGGCGGCATCCCACAACTTCGACACGTGTCGCCCGGTGGAAGCCAGCAAGGCTCCATCCGGGCTGAAAGCCACCGCGTAAATGTCGTAGAAGCTACCGCGACAGATCGTCAGAACCTGCTGTTGCCGCCAATCCCAGATTGTGACCGTCCCGCCGGCATCGCCCGTGGCCAGGCGTTGGCCGTTCGCACTGAAGGTCAGGCAGTGAACCTTCAGTCGCGAAGCTGTGAACGTTGCACGCGCCTTGCGATCCAGGATCGACTCGACAGTAACTCGTCCGCCCCCATCGACCACGGCGAGGGACTTGTGATCGGGCGACAGAGCGAGGGCGTTCGCCTCCGCCTCCGATTCCACTTGCATCACGCGCTTGCCCGATGCCGTCTCCCACACCGCCACGACGCCCTTGCCTTCGAAAGTGATTCCCGCCGCGGCGACCAGCGTGCCATCGGTGCTGATCGCCTGGACGGCGATTTTCAGGGTGTTGCGTGCGAAACGTGCGACCTTCGACTGCTCTGCGAAGGTGCATTCGCTAATCTTCTGGCGTTTCTCCACGTTCCACACCAGAAGCGAAGGGGGCTGGTCACGCGGCACGATTTGCAAGGGCGTGCCGTCCTCGAGAAAGGCGACGGGACCGGCTCCCTTCTGGCCCGAGGGTCGCGGTACGTCCGTCCCGTTTTCGCCCACCAATCTGGCCTGGACGTAGGGCTGGCCGTCGCGATCATTGGCCCCGCCCAGGAGCAGGCGTTTCCCATCGGGAGAGAAGGCAACCCAGGCGGCATCGTCCTCGAACTTTTTCTCCGATTCAAATCGCCCGACCTTTCGTGCATCCAGCCCGGTCAGGGTGGCGGTGGCCTGTTTCACCAGGCGAAGATTCTCGTCTTTCGCTTCGATGGCGGCGGCTTCTCTGATCCATTTCCACGCGGTCTCTCGCCAGCCGTCGCGGCGACTGCTCGCGAGAGTGAGCTGGACGCGCTGTAGTAACACCTCACGATGCTGCGCTCGTTCGCGCTGCTCGGCGGCTCGCCTCTCGACCATCTGCCAGACAATCCCGCCGGCGCCAAGACCCAGCACTGCAAGCAAGGTCACGACGAGGGCAATGGCCCAGCCCGGATTTCGCACGGCCCACAGCCACACCCGGCGTGGGACACGAGCCGGGCGAGCGGCTGTCGGCTCGTGCCGCAGCCAGCGGCGCAGGTCCTCGGCGAATGTGCCGGCTGTCGGGTAGCGCTGGCCGGGCTCCTTCCGCAGGGCCTTGCGGCAGATGGCCTCCAGGTCGCGCGGGACGTCGGCGACCTGCGCCCTGGGCGGCATCGGCTCGTGGTCGCGGATTGACGCACACAGTTCCTCGAAGCTCGGGGCCTTGAAGGCTTGGTGCAGCGTCAGCAGCTCGTAGAGGGTCGCTCCCAGGCCCCACACGTCCGAACGGACGTCCGCCTTGCCTTCCAGCCGCTCGGGGGCCAGGTATTCCGGCGTGCCGGCAATCGCTCCGGGGACGGTCAGCAGCTCCGGGTCCGACGACTCCGCTATCGGCTCGGGCTTGTCCGCGTCGTCCGGGTACGTCGCCAGCCCGAAGTCAATGATCCAACATTCGCCCTTCGTGCCGACCATGATGTTCGACGGCTTCAGGTCGCGGTGCAGGATGCCGGCCCCGTGGACGTGCTCGACCGCCTCGGCGGCGTCTGCCATCACTTCCGCCACCGAGCGGAAGTAGGCCCGCGACAGGCGCAACGGACCCGTTGCAGCGGGCGACGCAACAGCCTCCTGTGACCCGGCGAGCGGTTCCTTCTGACAGCTGCCGGTGCTGGCCTGCGGGTTGCCCTGAGCCGCGTCCTTTCTCTGCTTCGCCACCTATCCCGCGATCTCGGCCAGCGTCGGCGTGCTGCCCCCGGCGCGGGTCGGGTCGAATTGCCGGGCGGCCTGGACGACGTGGTGCAGCGCCGCTCCCTCGATGTAGGGCATCACGAAGAACTGCAACCGCCCCTCTTCGCCCGCCACGTGAATGGGGATGATGTGCGTCTGGTGCAGCAAGGCCAGCACCTTCTGCTCGCGCTCGAAGCGCTCGCGGGCTTGCTCCGAGGCGCGGCCCCGGCGGATGAGCTTCACCGCCACGCGGCGGCCCAGGTGCTCCTGTACCGCCTCGTAGATTTCCCCCATCCCGCCACGGGCCAGTCGCCGCACGATGCGGAAATCGCCCAGCCACTCGGGGACGGACTCGTCAAAGTCCTGGCGTGTGTCGTCGATGACGTCGCCCATCCCGACCAGGCCGCGCATTCGGTCGGCGAGGTGGGGGTAGCGGAGGACGTATTCGTCGAGGGCCGCACTGCCCCGTTTCTCCAGCTCGGCGATGAACTCGGCCAGGATGCGCTCGTCGGGGTCTTGCGTCGAGGTGGGACTGCTCATGGGGCATACCTCCCGTCGGGGTCAATCTGCTCCCACAACTTCTTGAGCCGTTCGAGCGCGCGCACGTAGCGGAGCGTCGCGGCCGACTCCTTGATGCCGAGTACCCGGGCGGCTTCCGGGAAGGTGAGCTGATCGTAGTGGCGCATCCAGAGGATCTCGCGGTCGGACTCCTTGAGCAGGTCCACCGCCTGACGCACCTTCTGCCGCAGTTCTTCCCTGCCCGCTGCCTCGCTCGGGCTCGTCCCCGGGCAGACCAGGCCCAGGCCAAGCTGGACGGAGGACGCCTCGGGCCAGGGCATCTGCCGGTGCAGGTCGCGGCCCGCTCGCGTCTCGCGCCGCCATGCCTCGATCAGACAGTCCAGCACGATCCGGTAGAGCCAGGCGTACGCGGTGAGGTCCGTCTGCTCGCGGAACCGGCCCCAGCGGCCGCGGGCGACCAGAAACGCTTCGGTGAGGATGTCCTCCGCGCCGACGCGCGCCGCCAGCGCGGGGCCCATGCGGCGCTGGACCATTGCCAGGAGCCGCAGCCGGTGCTCCTCGAAGAGTCTTCCCAGCAAGGCCAGGTCCGCGATCGAAGACGACATGCCATGCTCCGCTCAGCGCTCTCGGGGACCGCGCGCAGCGCGGCCTCCCAGGGTATAACCGACAAGCGTAGGCCACACCCTTACACGCCCGCAACTGTTTTCCGGATTGCTCAGAGGCTGGGTGGCCCGGTTCTTCCCCTCACCCCCGCTTCGGACGTCGAGGTCGCCCGCCTACGGCTCGGCGAAGACCTTGATCTCGTGAGCCTGCATGTAACCCCCGCCGCCGTTCTTGAGGAAGCGGACCCTGACAAACCGGGCCTTTCTCGGCGTCTTCAGGTGCAGCGAATAGTCCCGGCCAATCGGTTCCATCTTCAACGTCCCCGCCGAGTGGAAGTCGCCCTCCTTCCCCGTCTCCGACAGCAGCACGTCCGCCTCCCGGGCGGCATTATCGACGTGCTCGACCGAGTACGGGTTGATGACGACGTGGCGGACCACCGCGGGACGGCCCAGTTCGATCGTCACCCCTGGCCGGGCGTCGTCGGACTTGTTCGACCAGCTGCCGCCGGGGTTGCCGTCGATCAGGTGGGCGGCCTTCCACGAGTCATTGTACTCGCTGGTGAAGTTCGTCACCTTCCCGCCGTTCGCCGCCAGGGCGACGTTGACCAGGGCCGGCGGAGACGTCCCGCCGTCGGGCACCAACGTGCCCATCACCAGTACCTTGTTCAGCTCCATGTAGCTGCCGCCGCCGTTGCGCAGGAAGGTGAAGCGGACGTAGCGCGCCGTGACCGGCTGGGACAGGCGCAGGATCGCGTCGTTGGGCACCGGCGGCACCTCGAACGTGCCCACCTTCCGGAAGCCTGTGAAGGGATAGGTGTCGGACACCTCGAACTCGACCTCGCGCACCCAACGGTCCCGGCCTTCGGTGGTGGTGGGGTTGATGCCAAGGGCGTTAATGCGGGCCAGCCGCCCGGGCGGGAAGCCGACCACGACGGCGAGCGGCGCGGCGCACGGGGCGGCAAATTCCCCCTGGCCGGCCGGGGCGACGAGGTGGCGGGCGGCCCACTGTTCGTCGTCGTACTGGGCCGGGGCATCGATCAGGACGACCCCGTTGGTCGCAGTCGCCAGGTTGGTTCCCTGAACCGTGGCGGGCGGTGGCTTCAGTCCGTCGTCCAGCGGCGGTTGTGGAGGCGGGGGCGGTTGTAGAGTCGGGGGCGGCTCGATCCGGGGCACCACCGCCACCCTGTTGTCCTCGGTCACCTCGATGGCCTTGTCGTCGTCCTCCTTGCCCAGGGTGACCGCACCGACATCGACCACCCGCCCGCCGCCGTAATCCAGTTTGATCGTGTACTCGCCGGGCGGCAGCGTGACCGGGTCGCCCACCTGGTCGCGCGGGATGCGCCGGTCGCCGAGGACGACGAATTTCACGTCCGGGTCGAGCCGCTCGATGTGGAGATAGACGACGATGGTCGGCTGGGGGCGCGCGAGGACCCAGATGAGCACGCCGGCCAGCACGGCGGCCACGCCGGTTGCCAACCAGGGCCACAGCCGTCGGCGCCGGGCGCGCTCCTCGCTCGCCTCCAGCCGGGCCATCAGCTGCTCGATCAGCTGCGTCGCCAGTCCGCTGCCCGAGGGCGTGGCGCCCTCCGGGCTCATCCGGGCTGTGCTGCCCGTCAGGCCGGCCTGTGGAGCCGCCTGATTGCGCAGGAATCCGTCCAGGGCGGTGGCGAACTCGGCCATCGTCTCGAACCTGTGGGCGGGGTCCTTGGCCATCGCCTTGAGGCAGATCGACTCCAGCGCCCTGCTGAGGTCGGGGCGGTGGGCCGAGGGCGGGGGCGGATTCTCTGTCAAGACCTGGGCGATCAGGGCACCAAGGTTCGGGGCCTGGAAGGGCAGCCGCCCGGTGAGCAGCTCGTAGAGGACCACGCCCAGGCTGTAGATGTCGCAGGCCGGCCCCATCGCGGCGGTGTCCCCGCGGACCTGCTCGGGCGGCATGTAGGCAGGAGTGCCCAGCATCATGCCCGGGGCTGTCAGCCGGACGTCTTCCTTGTGAGTCTGCCGTGCCAGGCCGAAGTCAAGGATGACGGGCTCGTGGCGCTCACCGACCATGATGTTGGCGGGCTTGAGGTCGCGGTGGATGATGCCCTTGCGGTGGGCCTCCTCCAGGGCCAGCGCCAACTTGCGGACCAGGTCGGCGACGGGTCGCTCGGGCAGCGGCTGGCCGCCCCGGATCAGCTCGGCCAGCGACCGCCCCTCGACATAGGCCATGGTCAGGTAGGGCCGGCCGTCGACTTCGCCGACGTCGAAGATCGGGCAGAGGTTGGGGTGCGACAGCGTGGCGGCAGTCCGGGCCTCCCGCTTGAAGCGCTCGGTGCCCTCGCTGTCACCGGCCACGAGCCGCGGCACCTTGAGTGCTACCGGACGGTCGAGTTGCTCGTCGTGGGCGAGGTAGACGGTGCCCATGCCGCCCTGCCCCAGCTTCCGGACGATGCGGTAGCGTCCGAACCGCTCGGGCAGGGCACCACCTGGGTCTTCCGGGTGGTCAGGCGGCGGCACTTCGGAGATGCTCCCCCGTGTCTGGCGCGTCGGCGGCAGGCCCGTCTGGGTCGGGTGGGCCTGTACCTCCTGCTCCAGTCGTCGCAGGAGAGCGACGTCACTCGAGACCGGGCCCAGCTCGGGGTAGGCCTTCAGGTAGTCCTCGACGCCGCGCGACCCGCTGGCGCGGGTGCCCCGGTGCCGCAGGTCGAGCCGGATCAACTCGATGAGGGCGGCCCGGCGGAGCGGACCAGCAGGCGGCAGCAGGGCCACCCGCTCAGCCAGCCGGCCGTGGTGCCATGACTCGTCGAACCCGGCCAGCCAGCGTTCGAGCGCCTGACGATCGGGGCCGGAGAGCAGGGCAAGATGTGCATCAGTCGTGGACATAACAGTTCTCCCGAGGCGGTTGGCGGGCTTCACCCTCGCACCACCTCCCGTTGACGACGATCTCGGGACGGGGTTTGATTATAGCGGTTCACGCGCAGCCTGGGCACTCTGGAGGGACGAGTCATGCGAACTGGACGCGGCGGTCGGGTACTCCTGCTGGGCCTCCTCTTTGCCGGCGGCACTTGTCCCCTCGCCGCCGCCGAGCGGACCGAGCGCTTCGACAAGGACCCCGGCTGGGAAGGGCACAACAATCGCGCCGCCCAGCCGCGAACCGTGCGGCAGGACTTCGGCTACTCGCGCACCGCCCACGCGGGCGGCAAGGCCGGAGAGGTCGGCGGCTTCATCAGCCCGGCCGCCGAGCCGGCCTACTACGCCAAGAAGGTCGCGCGGCGGACCTTCGACGATCCCCTGACTGCGTCCGGCACATTTGCCTGCACGGGTCGCAAGTTTCACGTGCTGGTCGGCTTTTTCAACGCGAACACGCTCAACGAGTGGCGCACCCCCAACACGATCGCCCTGCGCCTGTCGGGCCGAGGCGACGTCTTCTACGCCTTCGTCGAGTACGCCACGTCGCGCTGGCGGGCTGGCGGCGACTCGCCCCGTCCTTTCCCGACCCAGCGCGATCCCCGGACCGGCCGGGCTCGGGCCAAGGGGTTCGCGGCCAAAGGCGCCGTCCACCGCTGGTCGCTGCGCTACGATCCGAAGGGCAACAACGGCCGCGGCGTCATCACGGCGACGATCGATGACGTGACGGCCATCTGTCACCTGAACGCGGAGCACCGCGCCGATGGCGCTACCTTTAACCGCTTCGGGTTGCTCAACGTGATGAAGTCGGCGGACGACGGCGGCGAGGTCTGGCTGGGCGACGTGACGGTCAACGGCGCGGCTGAGGACTTCTCCCGCGATCCCGGCTGGGACGGGCTGAACAACCGCCGCAGCTACTCGAGTTCCGTGGTGCGCCCCCGCTTCGACTTCGGCTACAGCCCGACCCACAACGCCGGGGGCCAGGGCAAGGGGGAAATGGGCGGCCTGGTCTTCCGCGGCGACTGCCGCTTCGAGGGCCGCATGGCCTACTACGCCGACCGACTCGAGGAGTTGACCCTGGACAAGCCGCTCAAAGCCTCGGGCCGGTTCTGCCTGCGCCGGGGCGTCACCGACAGTACGGTACTGATCGGCTTCTTCCATTCGCGGGACAGCGTGGCCGTCAACCCGTCCCAGGACAACGGCCTGCCCAAATGCTTTCTGGGCATCTCGACGGACGGTCCCAGCCGAGAGGGCTTCTTCTTCGCCCCCACCTACCGGGGCAAGGACCGGGGGCATGGCTACACGCGAGCCGGCGCCCCCCACCTCTACCCCGACGGCACCGCTCATGACTGGGCGCTGGAGTATTCGCCGACGGCCGCCGGCGGCCGGGGCCGGATCACCCTCACCCTGGACCGGCGCTCGGTCCGCCTCGATCTGGCCGAGGGCCACAAGGCCGGCGCCCGGTTCGACCGATTCGGCATCGTCACGACCTGGGTGGACGGCAAC
>JACOUH010000468.1 GCA_016177925.1 Planctomycetota bacterium
ACGACGATGCCCGCACGCTCTGCGCGACGTGCGGGCTGGCCCTCGACGAGGTCGTGCAGGCCGTGCTGCCGCTGGATAAGAACGTCGACCGGGGTCTGCCCACGACCCACTGGGCCGGCCCGCCGGCGACCGCCTCCGCAATCCCCCGCGCCGTCCTTCCCCTCGAAACGCTGTTCGGCGCCGGCAACCGTGTGGTCATCGGCCGGGCGCCCGATTGCGACGTCTGCCTGCAGCACCCGTCGGTGTCGCGTTACCACGCCCTGCTCGAGCGCCTGCCCGAGGGACCGCGGCTGTCCGACCTGCGAAGTGTCAACAGCATCTTCGTCGACGGTCAGCGGCTCACCGCGCCAGCGCTGATCCGCGAGCACCAGCGGGTCGGCATCGGCCCGTTCTTGTTCACGTTGATCGACGGCATCGTCCACGCACTGGACAGCAGCCGCAGCCTCCGCCTGGAAGCCGTCCGCCTGGGCAAGGTAGTCCGGCGCGCCGACGGCCAGCCGCTCGCACTCCTTGACGACATCACCCTGGCGGTCGAGCCGGGTGAGTTCGTCGGGTTACTGGGGCCGTCCGGCTCGGGCAAGTCGACGCTGATGGACTGCCTCAACGGTCGCCGTCGTGCCACGGCCGGTCGCGTCCTGGCCAACGGCGAAAACTTCTACCGTCATTTCGATAGTTTTCGTCAGTCCCTCGGCTACGTCCCCCAGAAGGACATCGTCCACACGCAGCTGACCGTCGCGCGCGCGCTCTACTACACGGCCCGGCTGCGACTGCCGCCCGACACCGGCCCCGCCGAGCTGGCAGCGCGCGTCGAGGAAGTCCTCGGCGAGATGGATCTCGGGCCGCACCGCGACACGCCGATCGCCAACCTGTCCGGCGGGCAGGCTCGCCGCGTCAGTCTCGGGGCGGAATTGATCGCCCGGCCGTGTCTGCTTTACATCGATGAGGCGACCAGCGGACTCGACGCCGGCACCGAGGCACGCATGATGCGTCTATTCCGCCGGCTGGCTGACGAGGGGCGGTCCCTGGTGTGCATCACGCACAACGTCGACCACGTCGACCAGTGCCACCTCGTCCTGGTCCTCGCTCGTGGCCGACTTGTCTACTACGGTCCACCCACCGAGGCCCCGCCGTACTTCGGCGTGAGCCGTATCAGCGAGATCTACGATCGCTTGCAGGAAAAAGACCCCGACACCTGGCGGAAAGAGTTTGTCGCGTCGTCGCTACACCGTGAATTTGTGGAGAAGCGGCGTGGCCGGCACGTAGGCGAGTCACTCAGTGACTCGCCTACGGTCGCTAACGTTCCCGGCTCGCCCACGCCGAGTCTGCGTCTTGGGAGGACGACGGATGGTGCCGCCCCCTCCGCACAAGGACCGCTTCTCGCTAGCCGTCTGCACGAGCCGGCAGCACCAGGACGAGCCGTCAAGTTGCTGAAGCCGGTGTCAGGATGGTGGCTACAGTTCCGCGTGCTGACGCGCCGCTACGCCGAGTTGGTCTGGGGCGATTCTCGCAGTGTCTTCCTGCTGTTCTTCCAGGCCCCCATCGTCGCTGTCTTCTTGCTCCTTGGCTTCGCGGGTCAGCCCTTTGAGCAGAAGGTCCTCGCCACGCGGCGGTTGGAGCCCGACGAGCGCCAGGCGCTGCGCGACGCCAGCGATGCCCTCGAGGGACTGGACAAGCTGCCCTTTGGCCAGCGGCTGGCGTTGGAGGGAATGGAGGTGCCGCGCCCCGACGGCCGTGGGCGAGTCAAGGTCGTCAGCGTCCTGAAGACATTCCAGGGGCCCGACCGCGCCCGCGTCCTGGAGCAGTTGCTCGCGACGGACGAGCCGGTCGTGCCCTACGACACGATCACGAACCCGGCGTACACGTACATGTTACTGAGCATCGTGGTGATTGCGGTGTTCTGGTTCGGCTGCAACAACGCCGCTAAGGAGATCGTCAAGGAAGAGGCCATTTACGGCCGCGAGCGTGCGATCAACCTCGGCATCCTGCCGTACCTGGGCAGCAAGTTCATCGTCCTGGGCGTCATCTCGGCGGTGCAGACACTGCTGTTCCTGCTCGTGATCTACGGGGCGTTGGCAGGGATGCACGCGGCGCTGGGGCTGGAGATGCCGCCGCCACCGTATCGGCTCGACTACCTGCCTCAGTACGCGGTGCTGCTGCTGCTGGCGATGACGGGAGTGGCGCTGGGCCTGCTCCTGTCGGCATGTGTCTCCACGCCGGACCGGGCCAACGCGCTGCTGCCCTACGTCGTGATCCCGCAGATTATCCTCGGCGGGGGGGTTATTGCAGTGAGTGGCGGCGTGCTGTTCCTGGTGGCGGGACTGCTGTCGCCGGCCTACTGGGGATACCGGGCGGTGCGCCGCGGCGCTTGCGACCTGCCGGCCGACTTCTACTACCGCATGAACTACAACGACAGCGTCTGGCTGGCTTGCACGGCCCTGGCCGTTCAGATGGTCGTGCTGCTGCTGGCAACGGCGTGGTTCCTGCGCCGTAAAGATTTGGAGCGGGGCTGAGGGCGATGAGACCAAACCCCTCCCCGACGCGGAGAGGGGGAGGGGGGAGAGGTTGTTGAAATCGTTCCGAAGCAAGTCGAATCCGGACCTACGGCGCCTCGCTCACCTTGAGGATGACCTGGAAACCGAAGTCCTTCTTGATCGCCCCATGGAACGGCTCCCAGTAGCTGATCCAGAGCGGGTCGAGCGCCGGGTCGGGGGCGAACTCTGCCGACGACGCCTTGCACGGCAGCAGGGCTTTCGGGTGGGTCGCTGCGATGTGGAACGTCTGGTGCAGGGTGTACTTGCCGGGCACGACCGGCACGATGCATGGGCCCTCGTGGCAGTTGATGGACAGGTTTTCGCCGCCGGCGACGGAATGGGCCGGGGCACAGACCGTGACGAGCTCCGCCGGACCGGAGAGGATGGTGGCGCAGGCGCCCGACTCCTCGGCGGCCCCGCCGCCCTTTTTGTGGCTCCGCAGCAGGCCGATCACCCGCGCCTCGATGGATAACTGGAACTTTCGTCGCTCCGGCTTGTCCACGGACACCTCGAAGCACTGCTGCAGATCGAAGTCCTGCGACGCGACCGAGTCCTTGCACGGGTGGCCGCCCGCCACCGCAACGCCGGTCATCACGATGACCACGGTGTCGGGGGTGGGCTGGGCAATGTCGATGTTGCCGCCGCCGGTGTGCGTGAACCCCTGGCGCTGCGGGGTTACGTGGCCGTGCCGCTCGTGGAGCGTGATCGTCGGCGCTGGCGCGGCGGCCGGAGCAAGAGGAGGGGCCGCCAACAGCGCCAGGACCGCGGCGGTAAGGAGCGTCTTCATGACACGTCACCATCCTTGTCTTTGGGGCTAAAATCTCCAGATCACATCAAACGCGGCGGTGAACTGGGACTTGTCGGTCTGGTCGTTGTAGGGCCGGGCATCCGGGGACCAGTCCCAGCGAACTTCGGGTCGGATCTGCAAGCTCCGGTAAGGCTTGTACGTAACGCCGAGGGTCAAGTCATAGAAACTCGCCGCGAAACCCGGCCGTTTGAGTTGGGCCGTGCGGGTACCCTCGTCATCGCGGAACCACTCGGCCCGCATCCCCAGCCGCAGCTGAGGGGTGACGGTGTAGAACAAGTGGGCGGAGTAGGCGTACCAGTCCGCGTCCTTGCGGGCGCCTCTCACGGGGTCGACCGCCGCGTTCTCCTCGAAGCCGTAGTGGCCACCGGTAACGAGGACCAACCGGCTCGAACTATCGAACTTCACCGTCACATAGCTGCTGACCAGGGTCCGGTAATCGCGGTTGTTGTGGGGCTGCTCCGGCCCGGTGATCCAGGCCGTCGTCCAACTGTAACGCTTGTCGGGGGAGGTCCACACGAAGGCGCCGTGGTAGCTCGGGCTGCTGTTGTTGTCTTCAAACACGTCCCAGCCCCGCACGACGCCCGCCACCACGTCGAGCTGGCGCGTGGCGTGGACCGTAGCCAGGACGCCGGTATGGGTGAAGGGGGTTGCGTAGATATTCTCGTAGGTGCGCGAGTAGAAATCGGTGTCCGCGCCGGGGTAGACCTCGCGTCCCATCAACGTGTAGAACTTTCCGACCCGGATGTCGAGCCCCTTCTCCGTGAGGACGTGGGGAATGTGGCCTTCCAGATAGAACTGGGGCAGGTCCATGCCGATGCGGTTCACCTGCCGGAACCTCTGCGGGCCAGCCACCCCAACTCCCGAGGTGGCATCGAAGCCGGTGAAACTGCTGAACAACCCGTTGGCGACAAAGAAGGGGGCGTCATTGCCCACGAGGAAGTCCACGCGGTAGCCGAGGTTCGGCCTGCTCTCGTGCTCCAGGGGGTTTTCCAGCACGAAGTAAACCTGGTTCAAGCGGTAGTCGTTCGAGCGCCAGTCCTCGTTGGCCCCGAAGTTAATGCGGTCGCGCGGGCTGGCGGGGTTCGCGGCGAACCCCTGCTGGACCCAGCCGTACACCTGGGTGCGGTTGGAGTCCAGGACGGCGCCGGGCCAGGTCCCCTGCAGGGCCTTCATCAGCAACCAGCGGTCCGGGGGCGGGGATGGGGCAGGCGGAAGTTTAGGCGGCGGCGCCTCGCTGGTGGAGGTGTCCGGGGGAGCGGGCGCCTGCCCGATCAGGGCGGCGCTCAGGAGCAGGCACGGCAACATGGCATCCTCGCTCGGGACGTTCGGCGGACCAGCGTCCGTGCGGTCACGCTCCGTTCCCAGGCCGAGACAGCCGCAGGCCTTGCCCGCCATGCCTGGAGCGACGAGAGGCGTTGCAATCTTTCTCTTGATCGGCGGTCGCCCGCCTGGTCTTCATCGCCGGCTTCGCGTCTCGGCGTTCCCGACGCCACGGCACCGTTGCGACCCGCACGACCGGTCCGGCGTGCCGAGTTGCCGCACCTTCTCTCGGGCCGGTTCCCGCGGTATGTTGAGCCAAGGAACGCCCGTAGGTCAGGCTTTCCAGCCTGACGTTGAGGCCGCGTCAGGCTGGAAAGCCTGACCTACTCTCGGGCCGGTTCCCGCGGTATGTTGAGCCAAGGAACGCCCGTCTGACCCGTGTCCTTGCCGGGAGGCTGCCGTGAAGCGATTGCTGCCGTGCTGCGCCCTGACCGCCCTCGTGGGCGCCCTGCTCCTGTCCCGCCCCGCCGATGCCGAGACCTGCCTGTCGCCCTTCGTCAAACGCCTCGACCGGCCGGAGAAGTACCTCTACGTCTTCTGCGTCGACGCCGACGGCAAGGACAACGACTTCCTCCTCGTCCTCGACGTTGACATCGAGTCTCCGAAATATGGCAAGAAGTTGTACCAGCTCGACCTCGGCTCGTCGGGCAACGAGACGCACCATTTCGGCTATACCGACGACCGGACGCACCTCTGGGGTTGCAGCCTGTTCTCCAACCGCGTCTTCCTGATCGATGTCGCCACCGACCCGGCGAAGCCAAGGTTGGTCAAGGTGATCGATTCGGCGAAGGAGTCGGGACTGACAGGGCCGCACTCGCCGTACGCTCTGCCGGGGCGGATGTTGCTGAGCTTCCTCGGCGGCAAGGACGACGGCTTGCCGGCGGGGCTGGCGGAGTTCCGCAACGACGGCGCCTACGTCCGCACCCTGCCGCTGCCGAAGGACGCGCCGTACGGCTACGACGTGGCGATCAAGCCGGACCTCAATCGTATGGTGACGTCGAGCTTCACGCCGCCGAGCAACTACAAAAAGCCGTTCGCCAAGATGGACCTGAAGAACTTCGGCAACACGTTGCTTGTGTGGGACTTCCGGGCTCGGAAGATTCTTCAGCATCTGACGACCGGCGCAGCGCCGCTGGAGTGCCGCTGGTCGCTCAAGGAGGAGGCCAACCACGGCTTCACCAACTGCGCCCTCGACAACTCGATCTGGGTCTGGGAGGACGGTGGGGAGGACAAGTACGCTACCCGCAAGCTGGTTGAGACGGGCAAGCTGCCGGCCGACCTGCGCCAGTCGCCCGACGACCGCTTCCTCTACGTGAGCTGCTTTGTGAGCAACGAGATTCAGCAGTGGGACGTGAGCGACCTGAAAAAGCCGAAACTGGCCAGCACGGTCGTGCCCGGCGTGCAGCCGAACATGATGCACGTCACCGGCGACGGCAAGCGCATGTACGTGACCAACTCGCTGTTGAGCACGCTAGACCGTTCGGGCAACTTCTGGGTGCGGCTGGTTCACATCGGCCCCGACGGCATGAAGATGGACCCGTTCTTCAACGTCGACCTGACCAAGTTCAAGTCGGGGCCGGCGCGCGGGCACGACATGCTGCTGAACTGACCTCCGTGAGCACACCCGCCCTGGGAGCGCCATCGCCATGACCAACGACGATCGGTTAGCCGCGGTTCGCAGAACCGCGGGGCGTCCCCCCGCGGTTCTTGCTGTCAGCTGAGGCCGTGCTTCTTCAGGCGGCTGATGAACGTGCTGCGGGCCAGGCCAAGGATGCGCGCCGCTCCCGCCTTGTTGCCGCTCGTCGCTGTCAGCGCCCGCACCAACTCCTGGCGTTCGCGGCGGTCGCGCTCGGCCCGCTCTGCCTGCACTCCGCCCGGTACCGGGGCCGCTTCGACCACCAGGTCGTCGCTGGCCTCCTCTTCGGCGGGCGGGTCGAGCAATTCCGCCGGCAAGTCGGCGACCGTCAGCAGCGGGCCCTCGGCGATCACCACCGCCCGCTCGATCACGCTCCCGAGCTGACGGATGTTGCCCGGCCACGGGGCTGCCTTCAAGAGCGCCAGGGCATCGTCGTCGATCTGCACGTCGCCCGACCCGTTCTCGCGGCTGCCCCGGCAGCGCTGGGAGTGGTAACGCAGGAAGTGCAGGACCAACTCGACGATGTCCTCGCGCCGCTCCCGCAACGGCGGGACGAGGATCGGCAGCACGTTGAGCCGATAGAACAGGTCCTCGCGGAAACGTCCCTGACGAATCAGCCGCTCGAGGTCCTGGTGCGTCGCGGCGATGATGCGCACATCGACCTGGATGGGCTCGCTGCTCCCGACCCGCTCGAACGTCATCTCTTGCAGGACGCGCAGCAGCTTCGTCTGCACCTCCCACGATACGTCGCCAATCTCGTCCAGGAACAGGGTCCCGCCGTGGGCCAACTCGAACCGTCCCGCCCGGTCGGACACCGCGCCGGTGAATGCCCCCTTGACATGTCCGAAAAGTTCGCTTTCCAGCAACGTCTGCTGCAGGGCAGCGCAGAGGACCTTGACGAACGGCCGATCGGCGCGCGGGCTGTTCTCGTGGATAGCGCGGGCCAGCAGGTCCTTGCCCGTGCCGCTTTCGCCGCGCAGCAGCACCGCCGACGACGATGCCGCTACCTTGCGCACCTGGTACAGGAGCTTGCTCACCGCCGGCGACGAGCCGAGGATCTCCGTCTCAGGGGTCGGGGGACCGGGGTCAGGGGTCAGCGAAGAAGGGGCCTCCGCGGCTTTCTCTTCACTGACTCCTGACTCCTGACCCCTGCCCCCTTCTTCCGAGGCCCGCTGCCGGCGCGTCAGCTGGCCCTGCAAGGCGAGGATGCGGCGCTGCAATTCGGCGTTTTTCTCGATCTTCGCCTGCAACTCGCGGTTGAGGGCCTCGATGGTGCGGCCGCCCTCACCGCTGACCAGCGCCAGCACTGTCACCTGGGAAAATGCCGAGAGCAGGTTGAGGTCCTCGCTCGTGTACGGGTCGCCGCTCTTTGGGCCGAGGACCAGCAGGGCGAGCATGCGCTCCTCGTGGACCAGCGCAAACGCCACCTCGCCGCCGAGGTGGTGCAGCTGGCGCAGGGCCGCCAACGAGTCGTGGGCCGTCCCGTTGCCGTTGGCGTGCGGCGGACGCGGGCACAGGCTGCCGTGACTCCGCAGCTCCTCGACGAGCGGCTGGCCCGGCGGCAGTTCCGGATGCGGCGGCGGGTCGCCCAGCGTCGCGGCGAGGCGGTACAGGGCCGGGTCGCCGTCGCGCAGGTAGACCGCCCCCCGTTCCA
>JACOUH010000469.1 GCA_016177925.1 Planctomycetota bacterium
AGCGTGAGTGCGAGTTCCTCTACCCGCATCGTCAACTCCTGCAGAACGTGCCCTGGCCGCTGGTCCAGGCCGCCTAGCGCTCGGCCGGTTGCGCCCGTTAGAAACTTGCCGCCACAAAGGATAGCGATGCAACAAATCCTGATTGTCGATTATGGGATGGCGAACTTGCGCAGCGTCCAGAAGGCCTTCGAGAAGGTCGGCTTCGCGGCGGAGATCAGCGCCGATCCCAACCGCATCGCGGAGTGCGACAAGCTGGTGCTGCCGGGCGTCGGCGCCTTCCGCGACGCCATCGCTCGCCTCAACGAGAGCGGGCTGGCAGCGCCGATCCGGGAGCACATCCACAAGGGCAAGAAGTTCCTCGGCATCTGCCTGGGGATGCAGCTCTTGTTCACGACCAGCCACGAGGATGGCGAGCACCGTGGCCTCGACCTGTTCCCCGGCGAGGTAGTGTGTTTCCCCGACGTGCCTGGCCTGAAGGTGCCGCACATGGGCTGGAACCAGTTGCGCAAGCGCCAGCACGTCCCGCCACTGGCGGAGACGCACGACGGCGATGCGGTTTACTTCGTCCACTCCTACTACCCGGTGCCGCGCGATGCTTCGCTGGTCGCTACCGAGACGGACTATCCGACCCCGTTCGCATCGGCGATTGCTCACGAGAACGTCTTCGCGACGCAGTTCCATCCCGAGAAAAGCCAGCGCGTCGGCCTGGCGATGCTGCGTCACTTCGCCGCCTGGAGCTGACGCGGGATAACCGCTTGCGTGGGCTTGACAACAGCTATCCAGGGAGATGCAATTCTCTTGGAGAGGGTTGATCGGAGAGTCTCCTGAGTTGAGGGAAGACCACCGGCGATGTGCGGCCGATAGGATGTGGCCCTATGGTGAAGAAGAAAACGCCCCCCGAACAAGCCGGAGCGAAACCCTACCGGGTTTTTGTCAGCCATGCGACGGCCGACAAGTGGATTGCCAAGACCCTCTGTGAGAAGATCGAAGGGGTCGGGGCAACGACCTTCCGGGACGACCGCGACATCAACGGAGGCGACGACGAACGACTTTGAAACCTATCTAACAGAACTGAGCGGCCGCGTCCGGGGCCCAGAGGGACAGACATGAACAAGGTTTCTGACGTCTTCCTCGCCCATGCAGCGACTGATTCCCCCCTGGCCAGGGAAGTAGCGAACGCCTGCCGTGCGGAGGGGCTGGAAGTCTTTACGACCGCCGAGTTGAGTCTCGGCGTGGACGTCGGTGATGCCGTATGGGATGCCCTGGCGGAATGCAGGGCCCTTATCGTACTCCTCTCACCCTCGGAAGTCACCTCCTCGATGTGGATCGAAATTGGGGCGGCCCAGGCCTGGAACAAACCGATCTTCGTGATCGTGACCGATCCTTCGATGGTTCGTCTCCCGCCTGCTTTGACGGGCTTTCCTCTCTACTCCCCCGGTCGGACCGAAGAGGTTGTCCGTGCGATCAAGCAGAGCGGCCAGCAACTGTCCGACGAGGACCGTTCGTTACTGGCGCGACTGTATGCGGAGATCGACGAATCGGTCGACGAATTGGTTCTCAAACCCGGCCCTCTGAACGGCCTCGTCAAGCGCTTCCGTTCACGGAGCGGGAAAAAAGTCTCAGGAGAAAGTCTCCTCTCGGAGTTGTTGCGGATGCGCAAGCAAGGGGTTCTAACAAAGAAGCGCGGTCCAAGTCGTCCAAAGCGGCACAGCGAGACGACCTGATTGACGAGGTACGCTGGACGCAATTCCATCCTGAGAAGAGCCAGCGCGTCGGCCTGGCGATGCTGCGTCACTTCGCCGCCTGGCGCTGACGCGGGGCGGCCCTCTCCCCCTCGATACTCCCGCAACCCGTCGTTGGCACTCGGTTTGCAGTACATTTCTTCTCAAGTCGCGGGTGCGGGTCGTGCTGCACCTGCTGGGCTTTCCTCTGATCACGTCTTTCACAGAGGAGGAAGAAGAATGGCGGAGAAAAAACGCTCGACCGTGGTGGGAGTATTCGACACCCGCGCGCAGGCGGAACAAGCCCTAGACGAGCTGCGCGCTGCCGGCTTCAAGGACAGCCATCTAACGATGGTCATGCACCACAGCGACCAGGGGATCGAGGTGACGGACCTCGACCGGGCGAAGGCGGCTCGGGTTACCGGGGAGTCGAAGGCGGAGGAAGGGGCGGCCATCGGTGCGGCGGTCGGGGCCGTCGCGGGCGGACTGCTGGGGTTGCTGCCAGGGATCGGGACGATCCTCTTCTGGGGACCGACCCTCGCCGCGGCGCTGTTCGGCCTCGTCGCCGGGGCGGCCAGTGGCGGCATTAGCGGCGCCCTCATCGGCTCGGACTTCCCGGAGAAAGAGGCGCGCTTCTACGAGGCGGAACTAAAGGCGGGTCGCGTCCTGGTCGGCGTCAAGGTCGACGGCCGCTACCAGGATGCCGTCGACATCCTGCGTCGCTGCGAGGCCCGCGACGCCGCCTCGCCGCAGGAGGCGCACGCGATGGTCTGAAAGTCCCGACCGGGATGGTCCACGGGCCGGGGCACCCGCTGGCGCGACTGCCCCGGCGCAGAGAAAGGGCCCGCGGCCGACTGCCGCGGGCCCTTTCTCGAGTCAGCAGGAGCAAGAGCGTTAATCCACGACTGCCCGGTGTCCGCCCTGTGCCATGTATCGCAGTCCGGCGTGGACAACCAGGCTGATGTTGGTCACGGCCCCCAAATAGACCCAGCCGTTGTTGCCCGAGCCAAAGCCGTAGCTGTGCATGCCTGTGCCCAGGATGAAGTTGACCCCATACCAGGCCATGACGACCGCCGAGAAACAAATGACCGAGCAGGCCGCCAGACCGAAGTCCTTGATCCAGCCGACGTAGCGAGCGTGCAGGGGGATGATGTAGCAGAGGAAGGCAATCAGCGCCCACACCTCTTTGACGTCCCAACCCCAGAAGCGGCCCCACGACTCCGCGGCCCAGAAGCCCCCGAGCATCGTGCCAAAGAACAGCATGATCACGCCAATCTGAATCGCCTTGTACGAGTAGTGCGACAGGCGCTTGATCAGCGCGCCGCGTCCAGGGGCGAAAAGGATCAGCGCGATGTTGATGTTACCCAATCCCCAGGCCAGCGCCAGGGCGGCGTAGCTGGAGACGATCATCAGTACATGGATGATGAGCCAGTACTGACTCCTCAGCACGGCACTAAGCGGCTCGATCGCTGGCGAGAAGGTCGTCGGCAACTGGTCGGCCAGTAGAAAGCCGAGGGTCGAGATGAGGCCGCCGGCCAGGGCGATGACCCCGCGGCGGTAGACCAGTTCGAGACCCAGTCCGAAGATCGCCGTCATGAACGCCACCCAGATGATCGACTCGTACATGTTGCCGACGGGTGGCCGGCCCGAGATGGCAATGCGGCAGTAGAAGCCGTACACGGCGAAGCCAACCGCCGTGGCGTAGCCGAGCATACCGAGCCCGTACAAGCCCCGTGCCAGCAGCGACCCTTGCGTCCCCCCGACAAGCAGGCATAGAGCCAGGACCAGCGCAGTGGCCAGGCCGAAGATCCAGGCGCTGCGGAACGGGATGGCCCGGTTGAAGGTGAGTTCCAGGTCAATGGTGTTCGTGTCCGGGTATTCGGTCAGCTCCTTGCCGACGCGGTCGACGGTGTTGAAGAACTTTTCAGAGGCGCCGCTGAACTTCTCGTCGTCCCGTGTGACATAGGCTTCCTGGACCGCCTGGAAGGCTTCGACCGCCTCACGGCTCTGCTTGCCGGGAAAATCCTGCTTGGGCTTGCCTTCGTATTCGAGGTCGTGCTGGACGCGCATGTCCTTCTGCCAGTGGTCCCAGATCACGCGGGGGTCGACCGGCTTGCCGTCCTGATCCTTGGGCGGGGAGACGAAGGCATACCGGAGAAAGTCGAGGCGGAACCACTCGCGGCGAAAGGGGTCCATCGCGACCGCACCGAACTCGCCCAGCGAACAGGTCCGCTCATACATGCGCAGGCGGTTGTCAACCTCGCCGGCCTTGCTCTCGATCACGGGGATCGTGGCCTTTGGATCCTCGGCCCGTTTGGCTCGCCCCTTCCGCGCCAGGGATTTGAGGATGGAGGAATTGCGGAGGTCGAACGGCGACATGTACTTGCCGTGAATTTCTTCCTCGTTCAGTTCAGCCTTGTCGCCCTTCTTCTCGCGCAGGATTTCCTTGCGCAACTCGTGATAGTCGCACAGGATGAAGGCGTAACCGTCCCAGTTGCAGTCGAGTTTCTTGGCGATCTTTTCGATCCCCTTGCGGTCGGGGGAGTTGGCCGCCTCGTTGGCAAAGAACTCGAAGGAAGACGTCCAGAAGACCGGCTTGTAGTCCCGCTTGCTAGCCTCGTCGATCCTCGCGTAGTCGATGCCCTCGTCGGCGGTGGTTGGGCGGAACGTCATCATCCAGGAGAGGACGAGGGCGACAGGGTCCTTGCCCTCGAACTTCTCGCGACCCGTGATAGTGCGGACTGCTTCGATGCAGAAGGTGTCGAAGGGTTTGATGCGTCCGCCCTCCTGCACCGGCCAGCGACGCCACCGATCCAGAACCCCCTTGTTGTTGGCGTAGGGGACATGAAGGGACTGCTGACTCGGCGTCTCGATCGTTCGCGGTTCGTTGAGCAGCACATAGCCGATGTAGGCGATCGTCGCGTTCAGGCCGACGGCGACCGCGACGAAGAACCAGAAGACGTTCCTGCGCGTGGCGACCCGCGCCCAGGTGGAGGTCGGGCGGGGCCGCGGGAGGACGGGCTTCTCCATGATCGGAGGCGGGGCCGGCGGGGTAGCGGCGATCTGCTCGGTTATTTGCGGGGACATTCTCGGCTTCCTTGTGCAGGGCCCGTTCAACAGTTTGCAAAATTCGCAGCGAGACCTTCTTGCTGCCTCCGGCCGGGCAGGCATGGAGTGACAGCGCTCACGTCGGGATGGGGGCCGGTTCCTCCAGTGCGGGCTTGCCGCGCGCCTTGAAGAAGTAGGCCTTCATCCAGAACATGATGGCGATACCCAGGACAACGATCAGCGTGCCGGCATACTTGACGTACAGCCCGGGGTCGCGAGCCACGCTGAGACCGGAGATGCTGGCTAGTCGTCCGCCCGTGTCGTAGGGGGTTGCCTTGTAGTTGGCCTGGAAGAGGCGATAACCAGCGATGTCCACGGTGTGGTTCATGAAGAGGTGGTGATCCGATCCCTGCTCCTCCCCATTGATCCCGGGCCGGACCGTGATCTTGCTATGATACTCCGCGGCGCGGGTCGTGCCGGGGTCCTTGACTTCCCAGGCCCGGTTGAGAGTAACCTTGAAATCCAGAGGCCGGGTGGCATGGCGGCACTGGATCAGGAAGAGGTGCTTGTCGTCGGTGATGACCTCGGTGGTGCGGCGCGTGTGGGCGTCAAAAGAGTAGTCCTTGCTCTTCACGGTCAGAGCACCCCGGATGGCGGGCAGGAGGTCGAGCGGCGGTTCCGCGCCAACCCGGGCGAGGTTGCGCGGGACGTATTGGTCCCGCCGGACGGCGCGGGGGAAGTAGGCGCCCACCTGGAACGACAGGTCCATCTTGAAGGGCGGGCGATGGACCGTCTCCATGTCGGAGACATCCAGTTCGGTCGGCTCACCCCGCTTCTTGCCGTCCTTGCCATAGGCGCGGTAGTAGATTTTGCCGTCCGGGGCCTGAAGGAATTGAAGTGCCCCCTGGCGGAAGTCCTCGCCCCAAAGCGGGTCGGGAGCGTGATACCAAGCAGAAACTTCTGCTGCCGCAGCACCGCGATCAGCCGGGACCGCCCGGCCAGGAATGCGGGCGACGCTGAGATATTCGGACGATGCCTCGTCACGGGACAGCTTGAACCGCACCATCGGGCAATTCCGGAGCCCCTCGTGGACGTCGTGCTTTGCCTCCGGGAGGTCCCGGAGGTCACCCACGAAGGTCAACTCCAGCGTCTGCCCCGTATCGCCCACCTTGACCTTCTCACCGACACGGCCCTTGTCGACGGGGAAGCGGAAGACCCGCTTCTCGCCCCCGCCCAGCGCCAGAACGAGCTGTCCTTCCTTGCCTGTCTGTTTCGCCGGGGGTTGCTTGAGGAACTCGTCCAGCAGGGCGGGCTCCTCCAGGCGGAAGAAGCTTGTCAGAAGGACCTCGCTGTCAGGCGCCAGGCGGAATTGCCCTGTGACCCAGATGGGCTGTGCGATCCCCATCGGCCCCGCCAGCCGAAGGAGGAGGGCCGGAAAGTCTCCCTCGACGTCGTTCTTGTTCGCCGGCGAGTAAGGCCAGACTTCGGTCTGGGGCAGGAAGTTGTTCACCGACAGTGTGGCGTTCCCGATACTGCGCGAGTAGCCCCGGACCGGCTCAGCGATGGCGCGCAGAGTGCGCAGATACCACGGCATGTTCGACCGGAAATTCTCTTCGTCGTGCCAGGGAAGGTGTCCCGGGTGGAAGGGGAGCGTCCAGGAGCCCACCAGCAGATCCTTCAGGGAATCGGGGACGGGCTCTCCGCTCTGGATGACCTGCTTCAGCTGCGTCAGCCGACGGTCGTGCTGCTTGCCGGCATCGATTTCAAAGACATTGATGTTGAACTGCCCCGCCAGGATAAGTGTGTTGGTCGTTCGCTCGTAGCCCCCCTCCACGTTCTCTTGAATCCTACGGTCGTCGGTGTCGATGGCCTGGATCTGGCCCTCGTCGCCGCCGAGGTTGGTCATCAGCCCGCCGAAAACCAGGGTAATCAGCCCAACGTGGGTGACGAGGAAGCCGGTCTGATGTTTTTTCCAGGGCCAGCGCCCCTCGGCCAGCTTCTTGAGGTCCATCTTCTTCAGAGCGGCGCAGAAGATGGTGGTCCCCAGCAGGAAGAGCAAGAGGACGAACCACCAAGTACGGTAGATGACCTGCTGAGCGATCTCCAGGCTGTGCCACGAATCGATCAGGGTAGCCGTGATCAGGGAGAGGGTGAACAGCGTCAGCAGGGTGATGGCCTGTTGGAGCGAGGAGAACACCTTGAAGGCGCGGTGCAGGAAGCGCCCAACGGGCGTCTCGAAGAAAGCCTTCTCGGGCTGAGTCTCACGGGAGCCGGTGGGACGATCGGCCGGCAGAGGGCCCGTCCTGGTGATGCCCGTGACCGCGTGTTCCGGGACGAACGCGGTACTGGCAGCGGACCGGGAGGCAGGTGCCGGGCGAGATTTCTTTCTGGCCATGCGTCGTCTCGACTGGGGGTGAGCGGTCCCGAACCGGCTTCAGGAGCACCCACTTTTTCGATGGGATACTCCGTTTATGGTTGCAAGAGGCGGGCGGGGCGTCAAGGTCGCAACCGGAGATCGCGAGCGGGCGGGTGGGACGGCGAGCGCGGCAGGTACGATCCTCTGAAACTCTCTTCTCACTCCCTTCAGTTTCTCCGATACCTGGCCGGGTTGCAACAGTAAAACCGACCGAAACGCCTGTCCGGTCACGGTCCTTCACTTCTTCTCCGCCCCGGGACTGCCGTTGGCACCCGGCGCTGGAGGAATCACGGGCGGAGCCTCGTTCGCCTTCGGCACCGGCTCGTCGGTGAAGTTGAATGTCGGGTCGGGCGTGATGACATCGTCGCCAGGCCGGCGCAGCGGCGGACGGACCCAGTCCCGGCGTGGCATACCGCCGGCGCGCCCGCCCGTCAGGCGGGAGGCCCACCAGCGGATCACGTTGTAGAACGCGAACACCAGGGTCAGCGTCGTCAGCGGGTAGGGGAGGAAGCCGTTCCTGGGCCGATCCCGCTCGATAAAGTAGAAGACGAACGCCCCCGTGAACAGCCAGAACACCGCCAGGAATGGGTACAGCACGGCAGTCCATCCCCTGCCTTCGTCCCCTCTCCCTCCCTTCGGGGGAGAGGGGACGAAGATTGGTCCTCTCCTGCAGCCAGTGTTATTGTGACCCGTCCGGCGAACTTTGCAACTGGTCACAATCCGGCCGCGGACGTTTTGCCTGTCGTTTCTTGCTTGTCTCGGGGAAGCGCCGCGTGGGATGATGAGACGGTTCAAGCGGGCAGATGTATTCGCCGCACCCTTTCCCGAGAGAGCAACCATGAAGAACGTGACGACGGTAACGCCGGCCGACCTGGAACTGCTGCGACGCTACGACACGCCGACGGTGTGCAACGTGATCGAACTGTTCGACGTGCGGCCGCGCACTGCCGGCTACATGGATGGCCGCATCAAGGCCTGCTATCCGAACCTGCCGCCGATGGTCGGCTTCGCCAGCACCGCGACGTTCCGCGCCGCTGCTCCGCCGCGTTCCGGCAACGTCTACAGCGGACTCACCGAGCAGCTCACGTCGTTCGCCGAACTGCCGGGACCGCCCGTCGTCGTCTTCCAGGACCTCGACGATCCCGTCGCCGCGGCCACCTTCGGCGAGATCATGTGTACCACCTACAAGACATTCGGCGCCGTCGGCCTGATCACCAGCGGCGCCGGCCGCGACCTCGAACAGGTCGAGGCCCTGCGCTTCCCCTGCTTCACCAACGGCACCATGTGTGCCCACGGCTACTGCCAGATCGTCCAGGTCAACACGCCGATCCACGTCGGCGGCGTGATGCTGCACGCCGGCGACCTGCTGCACGGCGACCGCAACGGCGTGACGACCATCCCGCTGGAGATCGCCTCGGCGGTCGCCCAGGCCTGCGCCGACTACATGGCCGCCGAGCAGGTGATCCTGGACTATTTGAGGTCCGGAAAAGTCGATCCGAAGGGTTTCACCGCCGCGCGCAACGAGTGTCGTGATCGTATCCTCGCCCTGGAGCGCCGGCTGAAGGGAAGGTGAAGGAAGAGGGGACAAGGAAGCCGGCGGAGGCGTTCGGCACGAAACCTACCAGCCTCCGCCGGGCTTTGCGTATTTGGCTGACCCGTCGCTTAGTGACTGTTTTGAAAGCTTTTCAGGCAACTTTTCGCCTATATCTAAACTCTGAGTATTCTTTAGATGGCTTTAATCTCTTCAGCATCAGTTGGATACTGCTGATGTACACCTGCGACTCGCTGGAGCTGGTAAGTCG
>JACOUH010000470.1 GCA_016177925.1 Planctomycetota bacterium
ACGGCGACGTTCAGCCCTGCCTTGTCGGCGTCGAGGATGTACTCGCGCAGCTTGTCCAGCGGCGTCACGAAGACACCGGTGCTGCCGGGCTCGTTGAGGTAGGACTCGAACATCTTCGCCGTGCTCGAGCCGAGGCTGCCGTCGACGAACCCCTTCAATCCGCCGATACGGACCCAGTCGTCGCCGAGCCCCGCCTTGACGCCGAGCCGGGCCAGCTCGCGCCACTCCGCCAGCGGCCAGCGCAGGTCGACGCGCAGGGTGAGCTGTTCCGACTTGGCGAGCTGCTGATAGAGGCGGAACAGTTGACGTCGCGTGCGCAGGTCGCTGCCGTCCATGTCCTGGGCGCTGGTGAGGCCGACACGGCGGGCCTCGGCGAGGGCGGCGCGGACCGCCTCGGCGATTTCTTCCGCCGTGATGAGCGGCAGCAATCGGTCGACCAGCCCCATCGCGTTATCGCGCAAAAGGCCGGTGGGCTCCTTGGTGCCGGGCTTGCGGTAGATGACGCCGCCGGGCGAGTCGGGCGTCTCGGCGGTGATACCGGCCATTTTCAGGACGCGACTGTTAACGATCGCCATGTGTCCGTCGTAGCGGCGCAGGAAGACGGGCCGTTCGGCGACGTACCTGTCGATCAGTTCGGCGCTGGGCAGCACGCCCTTGAAGGTGCGGTCATGGTCCCACTCACCGCCGAGCAGCCAGCGGTCGCGCGGCAGTTTGCGGTCGAACGCGCGCAGGCGGCGGCCGAACTCCACCTCGTCCTTGGCGTCCTTGAGCGCCACCTCCGCAAGGCGACGCCCCGAGCCGAGCAGGTGGATATGACTGTCGTAGAACCCCGGCACGACGCGGCATCCCTTCAGATCGAGGACGCGCGTCTTTGGACCGGCGAGTTTCTTCACCTCGTCGGTCGTACCCAGGGCAAGGATGCGGTCACGCCAGACGGCGATGGCCTCCGCCTCAAGCTGCTTCTTATCGACCGTCCACACCTTGCCATTCAGCAGCACCAGGTCGGCCTTCGGCGTGTCGGCGGCCAGGACCAGTCCCACTACCAGCGACAGCGAGCACAGCATCAGCTCCACTCCTTCGGTTGTCCGTGAATCCTCTCCGCCTGCTCATCCTACTCATGCAGCCAAGGCGGGCTCAAGTCCGCAGACCGTGGCGGTCGGGAGTCCAGAGTAAGGGCAGTACCTCCAAGTGAGGGTAGTAGTGAGGGTACGATCCAGGGGGGAGGGCTCAAGTCGGCGCGGTGCGGCGGTCGATCTCTAGTAATCGGATGCACAGGTCCGCCGTCCGGAGGAGGACGTCATGCTCCCCATCACGGAAGGCGACACGCCGCCCGACCTCGATGTTCAGGCGATCGACCTCGACTTGCCGCTGGAGGTGCGCGGCCTGCCCGCGATGGAGTGGGCCCTGCAAGTTCAGGTGCGCGAATCGCGGCTACTAACCAGCCCGCCGTGGGTGCGCTCTCTCGGCAAGCTGGCGCTCGAAGTCACGACGCAGGGCTGGCGCTTCCCCACCCCGCCCTCGGAGAAGGATGAAGGCGGAAGGATGAAGGATGAACCGCAGACCGGCAACCAGCCGGTTCATCCTTCATCCTTCATCCTTCATCCTTCCGCGACGCGGACACGGCTGATGCCGACGCGCGACACCGTCCTGTTCAAGGATCGCCTCCTCTACCTGCTGCAACCGTCGCTGGAAAACCTGTTCGCCGGCCGCCAGCTCAACCTGCCGTCTCAGCCGTACCCGTACCAGATGCGCGGCATCGCCTTCCTGATGCCGCGTGAGGGAGCCCTCCTCGCCGACGAGATGGGCCTGGGCAAGACCGCTCAGTCGATCATCGCCATGCGGCTGCTCTTCCACGGCGGACTCATTCAGAACGCCCTCGTCATCTGCCCCAAGCCGCTGGTCATCAACTGGACGCGCGAGTTGCGCATGTGGGGCGCTGATGTCCCCTTCGAGGTCGTCAGCGGTGACACGGAGAAGCGAAGAGCGATCTGGCACGTCTCCAACTGCCCGCTCAAGCTGGTCAACTACGAGTTGCTCACGCGCGATGCCGGCTTGGTCCTCGACGAGAAGGTCCAGTTCGACCTCGTCATCCTCGACGAGGCGCAGCGCATCAAGAGCCACGACAGCAAGACGGCGCAGGTGGTGCGCGGCGTCCACCGCAAGCGCAGCTGGGCGATGAGCGGCACGCCGATCGAGAACCGGCCAGAGGACCTGATTAACATCTTCGCTTTCGTCGATCCGCACCGCATCCCGCCCGACACGCCGGTGCAGCGCTTGCCCGACCTGACCGCCGACTGCATCCTGCGCCGCACCAAGGACGACGTGCTCACCGACCTGCCGCCCAAGACCATTCGCGACGCCTTCATCGAGCTGACTCCCGCTCAGCGTGCCGCCTACACCCTGGCCGAGAAGGAGGGCGTCGTTCGCCTCAACTCCCTGGGCGATACGATCAGCGTGCAGCACGTCTTCGAGCTGGTGATGCGC
>JACOUH010000191.1 GCA_016177925.1 Planctomycetota bacterium
GATATCCCGATCTGCCGTCGGCACCTCGTCGCAATGACGGGCGAGCTGGGCACCCTGGGCTGCCTGAAGCACCTCTTTGCTTACGCACTTCTCGAACTTCTCGACCTTGTCGGTCGGCAGACTCGCAAGGCAGACGCTGTAGAAGGGGTCCAGGCACTTCTTGGCCTGATCGCCACCCAGCTTGCCGCACGCGTCGCCCGCATCGGCCCGCAGCTTCTTGCGCTGGACGGCGCCGAGCCGGCCCGGCTCATACTCGCCCTTGTCGTTGACAAAGTGAACGTCGAGGAGGTTGTCGAGGTCCTGCGCCCCGCGCGTTTCGCGCTGGCGCGACTGGACGAGCTTCCGCTGTAGTTCCTCGGCGGGCTGGAGGCGACCCGGAGCCAGCCGCACCGCCTCGCGCAGGCAGGCCTCCGCCTGGACGAGGTCACCGTGCATCTGCCAGGCGGTGCCCAGGTTGGACGTAATCTTGAAGTGGCGCGGATGGTCGCGCTGGGCGGCCCGCAGCACCTCGATCGCGCGCGGCCCGTTGCCCAGGCGGACATGCAGAGCGCCGAGGTCGGCCAGTTCGTCGGCGCTCAACTTGCGTAAGCGCGATGCCTTCTCCAACTCAGTAACCGCCTTCTCGTAACGCTGACGGAGAGGGTTGGAGGGCACTCCTGAGGCCGGCTTGAAGCTGAGGGTCCGCAGCAGGCGCTGGTCGATGAGGAAGCCGCGCCACTGCGACGGCAGCGGGGCGATCTCCTCGCCGGAGTAGTACAGCCCAGCGCGAGCATGCGGGGGGGGAAGAGAGAGAATGGCGAACAGAGGTAGGCCCCAGCGGAACAGACACATTGCATAACCATCCTGGGTGAAAGATTCGGCCTGTCTGTATTTTACGCGGCGCGGACGAAGCCCGTAAAGGGTCGGGAGATAGGGAACCAGCCCGGGATGGAGTAGGCGGGTCACGCCGTGACTCGCGCAGAAGAGCGGGTCTCGGCGAGACCCGCCTACTCCATCCCGGGCTGGTTTGCCGTTGCGAAGTTCAGTTAGCGCGGCGGGATGCCGACGCGCTCCAACTCGCTCACTCCCCCGTCGACCTCGCGGCGGGCCAGGTCGAACGACTTCTGACGCGACAGATTGCCGCGGTTGAACAGAGAGGCGGAGCGCTGCGCATCAATCGCGTTGACGTGCAGCCCTTCGAGCTTCATCGTCAGTTCGATTTTCTCCATCGGCCAGACCAGCTGCACGCGGCGCGGCACGACGACGCGGGTCGCCGGGTCGGTCTGGGCGTGCGTAATAGTCGCCTTGCAGATGTCCTTGCCCTGCGCGTCGCGGAGGATGTGGGCGATGACGATCGGCTCGTCGGCGCGGACCGGACCACTTCGGAAGACCGTGATCTTCTGGAGGGGCTGGCCCTGCGGCGACCGGGTCGGCTCGATCAACTCGACGGTGCGGGCGGCGTTGTTGACGCGAACCTCGTAGGGCCGGGACTGATCGTACTGCGCCATGCCCAGGGCAGCGAGGATCATGTCGGGCTGGAACGGGAACGGGATGATAATGTCCGGCCGCGCCAGGTCGGTGTAGGAGCAGTGGTACACGTAGGGCGGGTTGGCCTTGCTGATCCAGTACCAGAACTCCTCGCCGTTGGAGCCGATGTCGACCATCGGCTGGCCGACGGCCTTGCCGGTGAGGCGGAAGTTGCGCGGCCGCTGGCAATCGAGGCGACCGTCGATCGAGCCGACATTGCCGTCCTGGCTGGCTCGCATCGACACGCTCGTGAAGGTCAGGCCCTGCATGCGCTGGGCGTTCTCGTTGAGATAGCTGACCATCGCGACGGCGTTGGGCTGAGGCGCCCGGACTTTGCCGACCGCCTGGCCGCCCCCCGTGCGGTTCCCCTGGATGCCGCTGCAGCCGGTGGACAGGAGCAAGGCACTTAGCCCCAGACCGAGTAGGATTTTTCGCATGGGTCTCCTCGACTGTCCCTTCGTGGGGCAGGCTTCCAGCCTGCCGGGCACAGACAGGCTTCCAGCCTGCCGGGCAAAGACAGGCTGGAAGCCTGCCCCACGGGACACGACCGGACCTACCACCCCAGGACCTTGAACACTTCTTCCTGCACCGCTTGCGTCTGCTCGTCGCTCAGCGCCGGATTGACGACTTCATGGATGGCCTTCGTCTGCACGCAGCGGAGCCGCAACACCTCGCGGCCGGCCTCGGTGCGGGCGTCCTCGAACTTCAGCCGCTTGCGCCGCATCAGGAGCAGGGCGACGATGTAGCGGAAGTTCACACGGGCCGGCTCGTTCTGTCCTTCCAGGCGAGCGAAGCAGTCGAGCAGCATGTCGTCGTCGACGGGCGGACGACGCTCCTGCTCCTGAGCGGGCACCTTGCCGCACCAGAAGCTGAACGCACCTTCAGGCAGTCCCTGCCATGCCTCGCGGCTGTACTCGCGCCGGATGAAACAGCCGTGTTCATCGAGGAGGACACTGAAGTACGTCTCGCCGGGCTTCAACTCGCGGCCGCTGACACAGCAGCGACGGCTGTTGGGCTGGAGCTGGTAGTCGTTCATCATGCCAACCTCGGGTCAGGGCCTACCCTGGACGACCCGGCTAACCTACTTCACCCTTACGATTTTACCGTCCGTTTTGCGGTCCCAGCAACCTGTCAGCGAGCGGTTGCTCGGCTTTTCTGTTCATCGACGTCTGACCGTGCGGGATGCAGGGAATGTGTAGTTTGTCCTGTCCAACATCACCGTCCGAGCCAGCCGGGCAACTCGGCGTAGACCTCCTTGGCGGTCTCGTCGCCCCAGCCGACCACGGTCGCGCGGACGATGCCGTTAGCGCCGATCAGCACCATCTTCGGCGTCCCCGAAACGGCATAACTGATGCACAATCCGCTGCCGTCCAGCACGGGGAACTTCCACCCTTTGGCGCGGCGCTGCCGATTGATCTGCTCGGCGTCGCCCGCCATCGCCAGCCCCGCCACCGCCACTTCCTTGTGCCGCGCGACGACCGACTCGACGAGTTGCATCAGTTCGTCGACGTGGCGCGAGTCGGGGTTGTAGAAGACCATCAGCAGCGGCCGGCCCTTCCAGTCGCGCAGGCTGGCGCTGCGGTCGAGGTCGGCGAAGTCGGGCGCGACAAAGTCCGGCGCCGGCCGGCCGGTCGTCACCTCCTGCGGGGCAGTCGGCGCGACGGGGACGGTCGGGTCGGTCACGTCGGAGGGGAGGGCCGGCGGTGTCTCGCCGCGGCGGGCGGCATCGACCCGGGCGCGGACCTGCACGATCGCCTCACGATAGGGTGTCGGTGTCTCCCGCTGTAGATGGGCGTCGATGCGAGCAAGGAGGGCGGTCAGTTCGCGGCCGAACCGCGCCGGCTGGCCCAGGTACGGCCGCGCCGCCGCCAGAAACTGCCCTGCCTGCTCGATGTCGCGGCGTGGAGCATCCGCCAGGCCCGCCGGGTACTGCGGGCTGCTCTGCAGCGTGTACTGCAGGACGCTCTGCTGTGTCGGCGTCGTGTGGCCAGCGCGCCGCCGCTCGATCACGCGCCGGACCTGGGACGCCACGCCGGTACGCGGAGCGACCCAGACGGTGTCCGTCCTTCGCCAGGCCGCCCGGTCGCCGCGCGGGCTCTCCCAGTCGTCCGACTGCTGGACTCCGACCAGCTTCAGGCAACTGGCCGCGTTGACCACCTCGGTGCCGGCGGCCTGCCAGCGCCAGTCGGGGCGACCTGCCTCACCGAGCGTCCACGGCCGGTCCGCCACGACGCGACCGCGGTGCGTCGCCACGAAGGCACCGCACTCGAGGGTCGGCGGGCCTTCCAGCGGCACCGCCAACGAGACGCCCGCCTCCGCGGACAGCCGACCGTTCGGATCGACGGCCACGCGTTCCAGCCGGGCCGAGCAGACGCTCGGGTCGCCCGCCTCCGGGCGGTCGGGGGACTTGGCCGGCGCGGTAGGCGTCCCGGAAGCCGGCCGATCTCGCAGTACTGTCAGAATCGCCACGTCCAGTGCTTCGGGCGTCGAGCCCAGGACGAAGACGCGCGTCTCCAGACGATACGAGCGGCTGAACTGGACGCTGCCGAGGGCCTGCTCGGAGAAGCTGCCGCGGTAGACCAGTTCCTGGGCATTGGTCAGCTTCGGCGTCAGCTGCCAGCTGGTGCCCGCCTCGCGCGGTCCCGTGGGCAACGGCGTTTGCGGCCTCGCCGTGGGGGGCAGGGGCGCAGGCTGTGCCGTCGTCAGGATACAGCCGAGCAGGCACAAGGTCGTCACCATGATCCCCTCGCCGGGTGGAACAAGACTCGAAACTTCCGCGGGCTGCGGATTGGGCCGTGCCGCGGGGGCGGGATTATAGCAACGACCCCTCCCGCCGCAAGAGCGACCCGCCTGGTGATTTTCGATTTTGGATTTTCGATTTTGGATTTAGAGCGTTTTGCAGTCGGCCGTAGCACAGGCGTCTCGCCTGTGCCGAACCGCGACAGCGCACAGGCGAGACGCCTGTGCTACGAGCAAATGCAAACCGCTCTAGGATTTCCGTTTCCGCCCGCCTGCTGCGCCGCAATTCGACGGGCGGCGCGGTAAAATCGGCAATCGGCAGGCGACAATCCAAAATCGAAAATCGCAAATCGACAATCTGGGGTGTCCCGTGTTCTCCTTGTTCCTGATCCTCCTGCTGCTGTGGTTCGTTGTGTCCGGGCTGATGGCTACCGGAACGCTGTTCCTGCAAGGGTACTTCAATGAGACGCCGCCGGCGCTGCACGACGTCGCCTGGCGAGCGCCGGCCGCCGGTGCTGCCGTCACCGTTTTCATCACCCTCTGGACGATCCTCTACTACAACAACCCCGAGGGCTACGCTCCACTGACCGAGTACAGCGGCACCGAGGAGCCGCCGTACTTCCCCAAAATCTGGATCGTCCAGGAAGGACAGCGGATCGAGTTCAACCTGAGAAAGACCGACCAGGGCCGGCCGGCCTACGCCGGGCCGACCCGCCTCTCCAAGCTTCCGGCGCGCCCTGGAGAGATCATCGTCATGGAGGATGGGGCGGAGGCGCACTTCAAGCCCGACCGCGAGGCCCAGAAGCTTGACCCCAACAAGACGTTGAGCTACCGCGATGAGAAAGGCCGGGTAATGCAGGAAGGTTACCTGGGACAGCTGGTCCCGGAGAAGCGCACCGGAAGGACGTTCGTCTACATCCTGCTGAACGTGATGCACGGAGTCGTCTGGTTTGCTTGTCTGTGGCCGCTGATGCGCTTTACCTGGGGACAGGCCCTCCTGCCCAGCGTGGGATGCTGGCTGATGATGACGCTGGTCATCCTGCCGCCTATCCTGACGCAGGCGCGTGACGTCGCGAAGGAGCGAGCCAAATCGCCGGAGGCCCGGCAAGGTGGACCAGGCCTCTCGCTGTTGGCGAGCGGGGGGTGTGAACCCCCCGGTTGTGTGCCCGACCCCGGGCGTCTACCGGGGGGTTGACACCCCCCGCTCGCCAACGACATAGATGAGGCCCCGGAGCAAGATCACGGCATGGTATCACTTCCTTCTCTTGCCGACTGGGTCGTGGACGCACGGCAGCGGACTCTCGACCTGGTCGCCGACCTCTCCGACCAGCAGCTGCTCGGCCCGAGCCTGGCGATCATCAACCCCCTTCTATGGGAGATTGGCCATGTCGCCTGGTTCCAGGAGAAGTGGGTGCTGCGCCACGCTGGGTGCCATGCTTTCGCCGCGAAAGCATGCCACCCGGCGCTGCGACCGGACGCCGATGCGCTGTACGACTCCGCTGCCGTGGCCCATGACACGCGTTGGGACCTGTCGCTGCCATCGCGCGAGCAGACGCTGGCGTACATGGAGGGCGTCAAGACGTGCGTGCTCGACGAGCTGGCCCGCGGCAAGCCCGACGCGGAGCTTGTCTATTTCGTCCTGCTGTCGGTCTTCCACGAGGACATGCACACTGAAGCATTCACCTACACGCGGCAGACGTTGTCGTACCCCCCGCTCGCCGGACTGGGTGACGCGTTCATTCCCGGTGGCATGTTCCTCCTCGGCGCCACCCCCGACGAGCCATTCGTCTTCGACAACGAGAAGTGGGCGCACCCGGTCACGCTGAAGCCGTTCGCCATCGCCCGTGCGCCGGTCACGCAAGGGGAGTTCACCGCTTTCGTCGAGGAGGATGGCTACCAGCGCCGCGAAATGTGGAGCGAGGAAGGCTGGCGTTGGCGAGAGGGGGCCGGCACCGTGCATCCGGTCTACTGGCAGAGTCAGGGGAGCGGCTGGTGGCGACGTGACTTCGACCGCTGGGTCCCGCTGGAACCGCACCGACCCGTGCTGCACGTCAACTGGTATGAGGCGGAGGCGTATTGTCGCTGGGCGGGGCGACGCTTGCCCACCGAGGCCGAGTGGGAGGCGGCGGCTTCGGCCGAGCCGGCGGACGGCGGACAATCGCTGTCGCCGCGAAAGCGACGCTTCCCGTGGGGAGACTTGCCCGACCGGCAGCGGGCGAACCTGGACGGCGCTTCCCTGGGCTGCGTCGACGTGGCAGCGCTGCCGGGGGGCGACAGCGCCTTCGGCTGCCGGCAGCTGCTCGGCAACGTCTGGGAATGGACGGCGAGCGACTTTCTGCCGTACCCTGGCTTCGTGGTCGATCCGTACCAGGAATACTCGCAGCCCTGGTGGAACACGCACAAGGTCCTGCGCGGCGGCTGCTGGGCAACGCGGGCCCGGCTGCTGCGTAACACCTGGCGCAACTTCTACCGTCCCGACCGCCGCGACGTCTGGGCGGGGTTCCGCACGTGCGCCCTCGAAGCATGAAGATCTTCCTGATCACGCCAGCGCCGGCAGGCTCGCGCAAGGGCAATCGCGTGACGGCCCTGCGCTGGGCCCATCTGCTACGATCGCTGGGGCACCGCGTCGCGATCGAGGGCGACTACCGCGGCCAGCGCTGCGATGTGCTCGTCGCTCTGCACGCGGCCAAGAGTCACGAGGCCATCCTCCGTTACCGCGAACGGCACCCCGACGCCCCGCTCGTCCTAGCCCTCACGGGCACCGATCTTTACGGCGATATTCACACCGACCCGCAGGCGCAACAGTCGCTCGAGTTGGCAACGCGGCTGATCGTCTTGCAGCCGCTGGGGGCCGAGGAACTGCCGGCCCATTTGCGCGATCGGGTGCGCGTCATCTACCAATCCGTCGAACCGCTGCGCTCGCCCGCTTCACCTCGAAAAGACCTCTTTGAAGTATGCGTCATGGGCCATTTGCGCCCCGTCAAGGACCCGATACGGACAGCCCTGGCGGCGCGGCTGCTGCCGCCGGCGTCGCGGCTGCGGGTCGTTCACGTCGGCGGGGCGCTGAGCGACGACATGGCCGAGGCGGCTCGGACCGAGGCCGCGGTCAACCCGCGCTATCGCTGGCTAGGCGAGTTGCCGCGACGCAAGGCGCTGCGGGTGCTGTCGCGCTGCCGGTTGTTGGTGCTGACGTCGCGCTCAGAGGGCGGAGCGAACGTGATCTCGGAGGCGGTGACGGTCGGCGTGCCGGTGCTGTCGTCGCACATCGCCGGGTCGGTCGGTCTGCTGGGCGAGGACTACCCTGGTTATTTCCCCTACGGAGACACGGCGGCCCTGGCGGCTCTCCTGACACGGGCCGAGAGCGACGCAAGCTTCTACGAGGAACTGCGGCGGCGCTGTGAGGCGCTGCGCCCGCTCTTCGAGCCAGCCCGCGAACGGCAAAGTTGGCAGGCACTCCTCGCCGAACTGTTCCCGACAAAACCATTGCAGATTTGAGATTGAAGATTGCAGATTGGAAGAAGAGCTTTTCTTTCAATCTGCAATCTAAAATCTGAAATCTGCAATGGGCTCACCCGTAATGGCTACTGTGGGCGGCGTTCCAGTGATAGAGCGTCCGGCCCGAGGCGACGCGCTTGAACTCGCTCGCGTCGCAATCGATCCCGGCCGCTGATAGCAGTGACGCCACCACTTCGCGGTCGGCCGGGGTGAACGGCTCCTCGCGGGCGTCGGCACCGAGGCCGTGAATCCGGCCGCGCACGTAGATCACCGACTCGTACAGCGAATCGCCCAGGCCCGCACCCGCGTCCCCGCAAATCACCAGGCGGCCGCGCTGGGCCATGAACCCCGACACATGTCCGACACTGCCGCCGACGACGACATCGCAGCCCTTCAGAGAGATAGCGCAGCGGCTGGCGGCGTCGCCCTCGATGACGACCAGTCCGCCGCGTCCCGACGCCGCGGCACTGTCCGAGGCGCTGCCCTTGACGCGCACCACTCCGGACATGATGTTCTCCGCCAGTCCGCGGCCCGCGTTGCCGTCGATGGTGACGCGGGCTCGCTTGTTCATGCCCGCCGCGTAGTAGCCGACGTGGCCGCGGATGACGACCTCGACGTCAGCATCCAGCCCGACGGCAAGGTTGTGCATCCCGGCCGGGTTCAGGATCTCGACGCGGCGCACCGGCGGCGACTGCGACGCAAGGTCGTGGTGCAGCCAGGCGTTGACCTGCCGCAGCGACATCTTCGCGAGATCGAGCGAGACGGCGCTCTGCCCGACAGGAGTGTCGGGCCTACTTAGACCTTCCACGAGTAGATTTCCTCGGGTTTCGGTTCAAAGATGTTGGCGTCGGCGATGCCCGGCAGGTGGGCCAGCGAGCGGAACTCCGACGACACCGCGACGTAGGCGTCTGTCTCGGCGACGACAGCGGGCTTGCAGGCGAAGGCGTCGCGCACCAGCGTCAGCCGGTCGGGCGTCGCCATCAGCAGCGTGTAGAAGCCGTCGAGGACGCGGAAGCCCTGCTCCAGCGCCTGTTCGAGCGAGTCGCCTTGCGTCAGGCGCCACTCGAGGAAGCGACAGGCGGCCTCAGTGTCGTTGTCCGTCTCGAAGCGGACGCCACGCCGCTCCAGGGTGCGACGCAGCCGGTGATGGTTGGAGAGCGAGCCATTGTGGACGAGGCAGAAGTCCTCGCCGGCGGTGTACGGGTGGGCGTGCGCTGGCGTCACGTCGGACTCCGTCGCCATGCGCGTGTGGCCGACGCAGTGACTGCCGCTCAGTTCGTCGAAGTGGTAGCGCCGGGCGATCTCGCCGGGCCGGCCGACGTCCTTGTAGACGTCAATGAATCGGCCCACGGACAGCAACTTGGGCGACGGATCGCACTCCGTCAGCCAGCCCCTCACTTTCGACGGGTCGACGACACTGAGCAGGATGGCGTGATTCTCTAGTGCCGTGATGCGCGTGTCGCCGGCCCGGTCGGCGAAGGCACGACGGAACGACGTCAGCAACGCTTGCCAGTCGAAGTGGCGATCGGGGACGAAGAGGTTGAAGCGGCGCAGCGGCGCCGCGACGGGTGGGCCGAAAACGGCCAGGCCGCCTGAGTCAGGGCCGCGCTCGCCCATGCAAGTGAACATGGGCTGAGCGAGCTGTCCGAGCGACGCCCGTTGCTCGCGTTTCTTCACCAAGAGTCCAACGATACCGCACATGCTCCTTCTCCAAAACTCGCGTGGCCGGGCCGCTTGCGGCTTTGCACGCAGGGCCAAGTCGTGAGATTATCTTGCAGCCGGAAAGCCCCTATCTAGCAAATTGTAGTGAACTCACGACGGAAATCTGCGAGGATTCCGGCGTTTGCTACGATACATCTCGGGAGCCTGTGCCCGAGCGGACCACCGTAGCCCCGGCCGTTCGTTCAAAGAACGGCGCCAGGAGCGCAAGATGTCCTTGTTGACTTTGAAGCTTGCTGCCGCGCGCTACGTTCTCGGCGCCATCCAGGCAGAAGAACTGCCCATGATCGCCGACGAAGTGATCACACGCGACGTTTGTTCCCCAGCCCTGGCGGAGTTGTGGTTGACACGCGATCCGACCTTGCGAGACTCAGGGCCCGTGTTGGAAAAGGCACTGCGAGAGGTGGGCATTCCGCTCCCGACCGAGGCGGAGGCGGCAAATACTGTCGCCAAATACCTCATCACCCGGATCGTCGAAGGGTCTATTTCTCCCCGAGCGGGTATGCGCCGGCTTGTGGAGGAGGTGTGCGGTGCAGCCTGGCCCTACGTCAGGGAACCGCCCGCTTATTGGGCCGCTTCCGCCTCCCAGCATTTCCGTGGCTTGCTCGATTGTCATTACGACTATGAGTATCAGATGGAAGTGATGGACTGGGATCAGGAAGGCACCGACATCGAGGTCGAAAGGGTCCCCATCGATCAAAGGGTGATGAGCCTCGCGGTAGAGTGGCACCGGGAGTTCTGTCCCGCCACCGTCAACCCAGACTGGCTGTCTTGGAACCAGGGATGCGTCGCCCGGGTCGCTCGTGCCATCGCCGAAGAACATCGCTTCGAGGACCTCCCCATCCTGGCCGACGCTCTTGAGGAAGCTGGCTGCACCAACGCTCACATCCTCGACCACTGCCGCGAACCGGGCGAGCATGCCCAGAGGTGCTGGGTTCTCGAACTTCTGCTGAACCCGCAGTGACCAGGGTTCCTGACGGACGGTCCGACCGACCAATCAGGCTTACTTTGGTGGTACTGACCCACGGCATCAAGAAGATGGGGGACAAGGTGCCGCCCAAGGAGATCGATCGAGCCATCCGCTTCCGAGAGCGCTTCCAAGCGGACCCCGAGGCGCACACGCACGAGGAGGACTGAGAAGTGGTTAAGACTCGAGGTAAGACCACGGACGCCGTGGAGGTCCTGCGGCGGCGCTTCGTGGAGGGGAACCCCAAGATGGAAACGCTCGTGGAGCAGGAGCGGCTCAACGCCGCCGTGGCTCAGCAGCTTTATGACCTGCGCCTGCAGGCCAGCCTCACTCAGAAGGAACTGGCCGACCTGGTCGGGACGACCGCCTCGGTGATTTGCCGCCTCGAGGATGCCGATTACGAGGGGCATTCCTTAAGTATGTTGCGGCGGATCGCTGGTGCGCTGAATAGCCGGATCGAGGTGCGCTTCATCCCCATCGAGAAGTCAGCGTCCCGCAACGCCGGCTCCAAGATGGCCGGGCAGGGGAAAGTCGTGGGCAGGCGTAAGCCGTCCGGCTGATGCCGACTGGTCCTGCTTGACGTCCGCCGGGGGACCGAGTATATCGCTCGAAAAACTGTCACCACCCCTCCGCCCGGTGCGACCGCGCCAGCTTGCCCTGCCGTCCTGCGCAACCCCTCTGCCCGGCACGGTTTTTGGGCTCCGGCTCTCTTGCATTCAAGGTGCATTCCGTTACAATCGATTAATGGAAAGATGGATGGGCTGCGAAAGCAGGACGACTCTCATCGACACACTCGAGCGACCGTCGGCCGGACGGCCCGACGGCGCCCTTCTGCTCGGCCGATCTTTTTCGCCAGGCACGGGTTGAATCATGGCACAGTACTACACGCTGGACGAGGCCGCACGCGTCCTGCAGTTGACGCCGGACGAGGTCAAGAAGTTGGCGGAGGACAAGAAGGTTCGCACCTTCCGCGACCGGGGCACCCTGCGCTTCCGCTCCCAGGACATCGACGAGTTGGCCCGCTCGCTTGGCCTGGGCAGCGAGCCCGAGTTGCAGCTGGGCGAAGTGCCGCCGCCCAAGAAAGGCAGCTCGCCGCCGCCGAAGAAAGCGCCCAAGTCGGGGGAAGAAGGGGAGGTCTTCGAGTACAACCTCAGCCTCGAAGACAGCGACCAGGTCGAGATCGGCCAGCTGCCCCCGGCCGGGCCGGGCGGCAGCAAGGGCGGGCCCAGCAGCAGCGGCCGCAAGCAGCGCTCGCCGGCTCCCAAGCCCGGCAGCGACAGCGATGTCCGCCTCGTGCCGGACGGCAGCGACGTCGACTTCCAGGTCCCCCACGAGGACTCCGCAACCACGCCCAAGGCGCCAGCCGTTTCGACCCACCGGCCGAGTACGGTCAACCCCGGGCAGTCCAAGAAGCCCGGCACGATGCCCCCCGCCGGCAAGCGGCCGGGCAAGATCTCCAGTCCCGACAGCAGCGTGCAGATGGTGCCGATGGAGGACGACTCCGACAGTGACGTCAAGATGGTCCTCGAACCCGAGGATTCTGCTGCGCTGGGCTCCGGCCGCAGCAAGACCGCCTCGGATAGCGACATCCGCCTGGAGCACTCCAAGCCGGGCGAGAAGAAGGGCAGCGACGACGCCCTGGTCACCGAGGAGATCGACCTCGACGCCGAGGTCGGCGCACCGTCAAAGCCGGCCCCCAGCAAGCCGGCCGCCGGCAAGTCGCCTCCTGGCAAGGCGGCCCCCGGCAAACCCGCCGCCCCGCAGCTGCCCAAGGAGTCGCCTTTCGAGCTGTCCGAGACCGACCTCGACGTGGACCCATCGAAGCCGAGTCGTGCGCCCAAGCGGACCCAGCACCGGCCGGCCGACACCGACAGCAGCGACGACTTCGAGTTGACACCGGGGAAGGAAAGCTCCTCGCCCTTGGAGTTGGACAGCGACGAGATCGCGGCTCTTCCCTCGGACAGCGACGAGGTCAGCCTGGGCGAGGTAAGTCCCAGTGCCAGCGACAGCGGCATCAACCTGCGCGACCCGGCCGACAGCGGTATCTCGCTGGAACAGGAGGGGAGCGACGAGTTCGAGTTGAGCCTGGACGACAGCACCCCGCCGAAGCCGGCGCCGGGGACCATGGACGAGGAGTCGTCCAGCGAGTTCGAGTTGAGCCTGGACGACGACTCCTCCGAGACGAAGGCCGCCGACAGCAGCGAGTTCGAGTTGAGCCTGGACGACAGCGGGTCGTCGGAGCTGGAGCTGGACATGCAGGGGGCCGCCAAGCCGGATGACTCCGACAGCGAGTTCGAGTTGACGCTGGACGAGAGCACCGGCTCGTCGCCCCTGGAAGAGTCGGGCGAGCGTGACATCTTCGAGACCGACTTCGAGGTGCCGTCCCTGGAGGACGAGTCCGGCAGCGAGGCGGTCGCGCTGGACGAGGACACCGACCTGGAGAGCGATAGCTCTGACTTCGACCTGGCGCTGAGCGACGAGGACATGGTCGCTGAGGACGAGAGCGGGAGCCAGGTGGTCGCCCTCGAGGATGAGGAGGAAGCCGACGAGGCCGCTGCCACCGTATCGCGGCGGCCGCGCGGCGGCCGGGGCGCCGTGGTCGAGGAGGAAGAGGAAAGCCCGTTCGGGGAAATCGGGCCGGGCGTCGAGGCAGAAGAGGAAGAGGAGGTGGCAGGGGCCCCGGGCAGAGTGCGCGTCGAGTACCGCGAGGTGCCGTCGGCGCCGTGGGGCCCGCTGCCGGTCGTATTGCTGGTGCCGTGTGTGCTGGTGCTGTTCGTCGTCGGACTGATGGGCTTCGAGCTCGTACAGAGTATGCTCGCCTACCAGAAGGGCAACCAGTACACGGGCCTGGTGATCGGCCCGCTGTCGGAGGCCGTCGGCCTCGGCAAGCTCCCGGGGTCGGACACGAAAGGCGGCAAGAAATAACCGTCCGAGCGGCGGACATTAGCCCGACGCGCCAGCGAGGCATGCAGCTAATCCTCGCTGGCGCGTCGGGCTAGAGCGTTTGGCCGTCGGCCGTAGCACAGGCGTCTCGCCTGTGCCGAACCGCGACAGCGCACAGGCGAGACGCCTGTGCTACGAGCAAATGCAAACCGGGCTAATTTGTTTTCAGGCATCGAGGTCGGTGGTATCGAGGCGGCCCTCGGCGTGGAGTTGCTCGAAAAGGCGGTAGGTCTGGCGGATGCCCTCAACGAGCGGCGTGCGCGGCAGCGGACCGAGGTCTTTCTGAAGGGCGGTGTCGTCGAGGTCGTAGGCGATGGCAATCTGGCGCTGGCCGAACGTGACGAGCCGTCCGGCGGCGGGATCGACTTCACAGAGGGCGCGGTGGAACGCCGCCAAGTCGACGACGTCGCCACGGAGGTTGTAGGAACGGGCGCCCGAGTACGGGGCCTCCAGGCAGCGGACGAAAAGCTTCGCCACGTCGTCGACGTACTGGAGGTCCTGCCATCCGCCGTAAGAGATGTGATAGGCTCGTCCGAGGGCAAGGGCCTTCATCGCCTTGGTCGGCTCGCTGGTCATGCCGAAGTCGCGGCCGACGCCGTAGACGGTCCACGGCCGCAGGCCGATGCTGGACAGCCCGTGGTCCTGGAAGTAGATGCGAGCGTTCCCCTCGTTGCAGCACTTGAAGAAACCGTAGTGCGTTGTCGGCGCCAGCTTGACGTCGTCGGGAATCGGCGTGTGCGGGTAGTCCTCGGGCGGCCCGAAGACCGCCGCGGAGCTGGCATAGACAAGGCGCTGCACCTGGCTTTGCAACGCCCGCACCGCCTCGAAGACCGCCAACGTACCCAGGACGTTGACCCTGGCGCCAAGGATCGGATCGGCCCGGCAGACAGGCACCTGCAGGCCGGCGAGGTGGACGACGTGCGTGATGCTGTGGTTGGTAAGAGCGGTCTTCAGCCCCTTCAGATCCGTGACATCGCCCGGGACGAAGGCAACCCGACGCAACTCCTCGTCGCTCAGGAGGAGGCGCAGGCGGCGCGGGTCCTCCTTGAGGTCGTAGATCCACGCCTGATCACCGCGCTGGAGCAAATTGCGCACGATCCAGCTACCAATACACCCATAACCGCCGGTCAGCAGCACACGCATAGTTTGAGTCCATGAAGAGTTGGCCACAGATGAACACGGATAAACACAGATAAGCAGGAAAGGCGAGCAAGAACGATTGGCCGGTTGGGGAACTCTCTGGCCTTCCCTCTGCATCCGTGTTCATCTGTGTTCATCTGTGGCTAATTCTTCTGTCATTTCTTGGGGCGGAACGCCTTGACGACACTCTCGTTGGTCGTCAGGTACGGGCCTTCGATCAGGTCGATGCAGTACGGGATGGCGGGGAAGACGGCGAGGAGGCACTCGCGAATGGCGGCGGGCTTGCCCGGCAGGTTGACGATCAGCGACCGGCCGCGGACGCCGGCGACCTGGCGCGACAGGATCGCCGTCGGCACCGACTTCAGCGACACGGCCCGCCTCTGCTCGCCGAAGCCA